>JAZDNQ010000031.1:0-15299 GCA_043799575.1 Patescibacteria group bacterium
TCTGGCGACAGTTTATGGCCACATTTCGCGCATCCTAGTGAAAGAGGGTGACTTGGTCAGAGCGGGCGATTTGATCGGGCTCTCGGGGGGGATTCCCGGGACGCCAGGAGCGGGCTATATGACGACCGGCGCGCATTTGCACTTCGAAGTAATCGATCACGGCGAACACAAAAATCCGCTTGATTATCTGCCGCTCGAAAAAATGCGGCTTGAGGATATTCCTCAAAGATATATGAGCGAGGCAGTCAAGTTGTAATTTAAAAAAATTTGACTAAACTCTCACAAATATTTTTTAGTCTTTTTAAAAATGGCTGGGGATTTGATTCCGGATGATGAGGTAAATAAATTTAATCCACAAGCAATTCAGGGCTTGTGTCGTGCAGAAGTTATGAGAGCTTTGGCTGCGCAAGGTTTCGATAAAGCCCAAAGGGGCAGTCATTTCAGGCCTGATTTATTGAGATTGGGTGCTATTACAGGCAGGATGGGACGTCTTGGTTTAGGAAACGATCTCCCTTTCTTTAATAAACGGCAAAACTAAAAGACAGGCAAACGAAGTTGCGACATTGATCCAAATCAAAATCTCGATCGCGCTGAGATCGAGCGCGGATTCGTCGAGCGCGGGATTGCGAAAAAATTCGTACAGCGTGCCGCTCGCGTAAGTTGAAAGCGCGAGACCGATATTCATCACCGCCGCGATCACCGCGAAATTCGTCGCTTCGGCGCGTTTCGGCGTGATGAGCACAGCCAATTTGAAAAGTGGAATGTACGCGATCATGAAAAGTAATTCTGCGAAAAAACCTTGAACGAACAGAAAATTCTCAATCGGATTGAGCGTCGTCGCGGTCGTCCAAAAATTCGTCCACGCGCCGCCGCCGATTTTCGTAAAAATCGCTTCAAAAAAATAAACTGGCAGTGCGATCACCGATCCCAAAATTTTGACAAAAAAATTCGAGCCGAGCGCGATTGACCAGTCGACGCGCGTCAGCGCGAAGCTGGAAATTCCGAATAATCCTGCTGCGACGACCGACCAGCCGAGTACTTTTTTCAAATGAAATTTATCGAAAAATTTCACCGCCAGAATTACTGCCAAAATCGACGCGACCTGCGACGCCGTCGAAATGAAACCGAGCGTTTCCTCCGAGATTTTCAGCTCGTCTTTCAAATAAAAAAACATCGGACTGCCCGCGCCGGGATTGAAACGCCAAAGCAAAATAAAAAGCATTGCGAGAAAAATCATGCCGCTCGCGAGCTGCATTTTTTTCAACCGCCAAAAATACGCGGTTAGCCACGCGAAAAATCCGGCCCAAGAGCCAATACTCCAAAAAATTCTGGGTAAATGGGAAACCCCAGGCAAGAGATCGGGCAGTGCGAGCTGAAGAATTATCAAAGCAAAAACTCCGATTAAACTCGCCACGAAAGCCGGAGTCAGCTCATGCCGTGCCGCTTTTTCGATTTGGCGATTGACAGCTTCTTCCGTGATCCAAAAAGAAAATAAGACGGTCAAAAGTGGGAGCGCTGCAGCGATCCAAAAAACTTGATGCGGAGTGAGGATTTCCCGAAAAATTAACAAGCCAGAGAAAAAACTAGCGAAGAAAGCCGCGACTCGGATCGACGCTTGCGTGATACCCTGCAGCCGCGCGACATTTCGCGGATTGGACTGCTCGACGACGAAGCCGTCCGTCGCGACGTCGGTGAAACCCAGGCCGATATTGGCAATTACTAGTGGGATCAAATATCCCAAAAAATCACTGGCAAAAAGTGCGATCCAGGCATAGCCCGCGACGGCGAGCAGCGGAAAAAAGTGCAAATACGGTCGCCGCCGATATTTCCCGATCGGGACGAGATCGGTCAAGATTCCGTAAAGCGGTTTGATACTCCAGGGAATAATCGAAGCTGCGCCGACCATAGCGATCTGCGCAAAATCCAGCCCGAGCTGCTCGCGCAAAATCAGCGCTTCGGCAATGCCAAAAATACTCGCGCTACCTTGGACGAAATAAACCCAACTGATAAAAAACTCATTGAAGTTGGCGAGCGGGGAGAGACGGCGGATAATGTGCACGACATTATTGTAGCTTTTAAATGTCATAATCTCGATTTTAGAATTTGACCAAAAAATAAAATTAAGTAAAATAACGCGCTATTTAACTTGGTCAATGCCAGATGCAAAAGATAGCGCGACAGTAAGTTTGGCAGAAGAGCCAGCTAGCCTTTCTGACTTGGCACAAGAAAAGCGTGGACAACTCGATCAACTATATTCGCAGGCAGGAGAATTAGCTTTCAAACGAAATCTGCTCGAAGAGTTTGAAAATAAATTAGCTAAAATTCAGGAGCTTTCTACCCAAAGAGGTTTACCGTTTCAGCCGGAAAAAATTAAAAGAGCTTTTCTTGAGAGATTGCCAATTCTATTAGAAAAACATAGAGCTGCTCAGAAAGTTGTAGTATTACTTAATATTTTTGGATTTGGTGACTTATTGAATATTAATTTTCGTGATGGTGAAGCAAGCATAGCGGATGAAGATCCGATCGAAATTCTTGAACATTTAAAGCACCTTGAAGAGCAATTTGGTCGGATAAATTTGGTAGGTAAAAAAGTTTTTGTTATTCAGCAAAGCAAACCCATGCCGCGAATTGTGGTATATGTGAATCGCTTGGGTGGACTTGGATTGCGAAGTGAGCGAAGTGGCGCGACAAATATCGCATTTCACGGGAAAAATATATTTGCGACCGTAGCAGCCTGTGAAGCTGCTATTTTAGCTAGAAAGGCGGACCCTTCTCAGCTCAAAAAATATAAAATTAATTTTGAGGCATATCCTGGCCCTGATGATTCAGAATTTTAGCCTTTGATCTTCAAAATTTCGATCGTTGCTTCGAGTTGGCGGTGGCCTTTTTCGCGGCGGTAGCGTTTGCGTTGTTTGATTTTGAAAGTCCGAACTTTCTCGCCTTTTTTCACTTCCAAAACTTTCGCCTCGACCGAAGCGCCCGCGACGAGCGGAGCACCGATTTTCACCTCGTCGCCATCCGCGATGAGGAAAACATGATTCAGTTTCAGTGTTTTCTCGTCGGCGTCCGCGATTTTTTCGGCCACGATTTTGTCGCCCTCGCTGACGCGGAACTGTTTTCCGCCGATGCCGATGATTGCAAATTTGGTCATTACAGGATTAAGGATTAAGAAGTAAGGAGTAAGAATTAAGGAGTGAGTTTGAATTGATTGGCGTAGCCAGTCGTAGCTCCGAGTCCCGCTTTTGCGGGACGAGGTGCGAAGACTGGAGCCGCCTTCGGGACTTGAACCCGAGACCCCTTCCTTACCATGGAAGTGCTCTACCACTGAGCTAAGGCGGCGGGTTGGATTTGTTTGGAAGTGCTCTACCCCTGAGGGCCGAAGGCCAGCCTTTGGCTCTCAGGCGGCGGATTCAGAATTTTAAATTACAAGCTCGCGTCCCGAATGAAAGGCACGAGCGCGGTGTGGCGCGCTTTTTTGACCGCATTTGCCAGCATTTTTTGGTGTTTCAAACACACACCGGAGTAGCGGCGCGGCTGAATTTTGCCATCGAGGTTGATATACCGACGCAAAACTTTCACATTTTTGTAATCAATAAATTCAGTTTTGGCGGCGCAAAATTTGCAAATGCAGCGAGCTGAAGAGTTTTTGACCATTTTAGAAATTAAAAGTTAGTTTCGTCATTGCCGGCGAAAGCCGCGTTGGCCGCCTCGCCTTCGTTCGCATTCACCTCGGCTGGCTCGGCTGGACTAGCAGGAATTTCACTCGACTCGCCGGAGCGTTTCTCGAGTTTGATCACATCGTCGACCACGATCTCGGTGCGATATCTTTTCTTTTGCGTTTCCTCATCCAGCCAGCTGCGCGTTTTGAGATAACCTTCGACATAAACCAAATTCCCTTTTTTCAAAATCTGGTGGCAAATCTCGGCGCGGCGCGCCCAGGCCGTGACTTCGTGAAATTCGACCAAATCTTTCTGCTCGCCGTTTTGATCTTTCCAAACGCGATTGGTCGCGAGTCCAAAAGTACAAATCGACTGCCCGCCGGTCGTCGCTTTGAGCTCCGGATCGCGGGTGAGATTGCCGACGAGAATGACTTTGTTGACGCTGCGCATTTTTTTAAAAAATTACAAATCAGCCAAAATATCATCGAGTTTTTTATCAATCGCCCCGGCATCGGCTTCAGGTGCAGCGGCTTTTTCGACTTTTGCTGCTTTTTGCTCGAGCTGCTTTTTGCCGACCACTTTTTTCTTCGCGTAGCGCGGCTCGGCCGCCGGTTCGGGTTTGTCCAATTTCGTGAAATCGTGTTCGAGATCTTCTTCGCTGTACTCGCGCCAAACGTAATTTTTCGGCGTTTTCGTGATGAGATGGCGAAGAATTTTCGGATCGAGGCGTAGCGCGTTGTCGAGCTTGCCGATCACTTTTCCGGGCGCTTCGAAATGCGCGACAAAATAATTGCCGGTCGTGTTGCCCGCGATTTTGTATGCGAGCGGGCGCGCTGGCCAAGTTAATTTGTTCAAAATTTTCACATCTTTCGCGAGCTCGGCTTCGAATTGTTCAAGCTCTTTTTTAAACTCATTCTCGCGTAAAGTGCCCGCGAAAATCACGAGAACTTCATACGAATCAGAAATTTTTTTAGTCATGCTTCTTGTGGGATTAAGCTTGGAATTCGACGAACGAACTCCAAAAAAGCCGGGTGATTTTAGTTTTCGGTCGGGGAGTCGTCAATTTTAAGTTCTTGACTTTTGATTTTATTATGGTAAAATACCATAATATCTTTTACAGAATTCAGGAAAAAGTTTAAAATCACCGCTTAAAATTAAATCGAATTTGAACTCCACCCCGCTCCAACAAATCGTCAATCTCATTCGCGGCAGCGAAAAAGTCCTGATCCTCGGTCACCAAAATCCGGACGGCGACGCGATCGGAAGCGCTCTCGCACTTTTGCTCGCACTGCGCAAATTGAACAAAAACGCGATTGCGGCGGCGGCTGATCCCGTCCCGGCGCTTTACGATTTCCTCCCCGCGCTCGAAAATTTCGAGACGGCGATCGCGGGCGCGAATGATTTAGTTCTCAATTTTCCATTGGAAGGTCGCGAGTCGGCCGAAGTTTTTTCGAAAATCGAAGACGGGGTTTTGAAAATTTCCGTCCGGCCAGTCGGCGGCGCACCGTTCACGCGCGACGAAATCGAATTCGCGGTCGGGGAGGCGGATTTTGATTTGATTGTTTGTGTCGATGTCCCGGACTTGCCGCAGCTCGGTCGACTTTTCGAAGCGAATCCGAATCTTTTTTACGAAACTCCGGTCATCAATATCGATCATCACGCGAGCAATACCGGTTTCGGCAAAGTGAATTTCGTGGACACGACCGCGGCTTCGAGTTCGGAATTAGTCCTGCGCGTGCTGCGTTCGCTCGAGTCGGAATTCAACAAAAAATTGCTCGACGAGGATGTCGCGACTTTGATTTTGACTGGGATTATTACCGATACCGGCTCGTTCCAAAATTCGAACACGACGCCGCGGAGTCTCGAACTTTCCGCGGATTTGATCGAAGCGGGCGCGCGCCAACAAGAAATTATTCGCCATGTTTATAAAACGAAACAACTTTCGACTCTGAAATTGTGGGGACGGGCGTTGGCGAAAATCGAATTTGACGAGTCGCACCGACTGGTTTGGAGCGCGCTGACGGAAAATGATTTTCGCGAGACGGGTGCAACCATTGCCGAGACTGATGGTCTGATTGATGAATTGCTCTCGCATGCGCCGGGTGCGGAAGTGGTTGTTCTTTTGAAGCAGAAAGATTCGACTGTCTCGGGATCGGTTCGGACGACGACGCCAGCGGTCTCGGCTGCCGAGATTTCAGCCATGTTTGGCGGAGGCGGACATCACGCTGCGGCGGGATTCAAAATTCCGGGCAAAAAAGTCGAGACTGAAACTCCCAAAATTCTCGAAAAAATTAAGGAATTTCAGGCGAAGAGATTGGATTTGATTTCCGAAAAATCGGAAAATAAAAAAGTTAAAAATAAAAATGGATCGAAAAGGAATTAAACTCAATCCCGACAAAGATTTGGCGGAAGATTTAAACAGCCTGCCGTGGTATTTGCGATTGCAGGTATTTAAAAAGTGGATTCGTGCTTTTATTGAAAAATATGCGACACCTTCGCCGGAAATTGAGGCACAAATAACAGAAACCAATCGGCATGTTATCAAGCTTGATCAACTTGCAATGATAGACGAGCTGACTGGTATTCATAATGCTCGTTGTTTTTGGGAGAACATCGGTCGTCAAATTTCTTATCATCGTCGTGCAGAATTACCGCTTTCGATTATTATTTTGGATTTAGACCATTTCAAAGAGGTGAATGATAACTTTGGTCATCTCGCCGGTGATGAGGTTTTGGCGGTTGTTGCCAAGGTGCTCAAAGCACGCGTTCGCGAGGCAGATTTAGTAGCACGCTATGGAGGAGAAGAGTTTGTCGTGGTTTTGCCAGATACAGATATTAGAGGTGCGATGCAGGTTGCCGAGGATTTGAGAACAGACATTAAAGAGATATTGGTGAACTTCACACATGGTGATCAATCTAAAAAAATTAGGGTTACGGCGAGTTTTGGTGTAGCACAAATGACAAATCAAGAAGATGCGAAAGGTTTTGTGCACCGTGCAGATCAGGCTTTATATTTAGCGAAAAATTCTGGACGCGACCAGGTTCGTGTTGACGAAGCTAATCGTGATAACCAGGTTGGAGATGTAACTTCAGCCTGATTACTTCGCAAATTTATCTCTTGACATTTAAAAAAATTTAAGTTAAAATGCAAAAGATTTCAATAAAACAAAATGAGCCAAGAAAGAGTTCTGGGACCCGAAGAGAGATTGCAAGGTGCTGAAAAGCCCGATCGAATTTTGGCTTTTACAGTTCCGGCAAGGCCAGGTGATTTGCATCAGTATTTGGCTCAGGCCAATTCGATTAAGCTTCAGGCTGGGCTTTGGTTGCAGGATATTTTTAAGCTTCGACCGAAAGATTTATATAAAACATGGGGGATTTGGTTTGACCAGCCGACTGAAGAAATGGCGCGGAGAGGTCAGCCTATTGTACTCAAGTGCAGGGTGCCCAGTGGTTATTCAGATGTTGATTTAAGCAAATTTAAAACAGCTATCGGTGGTATGTTCTTTGACCGTTTACCTACATCTGAACATGTCGATATTGCCGTAAAGGATGCAGTACCTCCTAGAGCAGGGCCTAGGTCCAAAATTGCTAGAACCCTAGGACTAGTAGGTCCTAGGGTAGATAGAGATAGATGGCCTGCTGGGGCGCTAGAAGCAGATGCAAGATTACCTACCGAGCAAAGTCTTTTAAAGCAACTCCAATTCCTAGATTTAGATAATCAATAAACGGCATTTTGATTGATTTCGTGTGCTCGCCGGCGTTGAAAACAATAATTTTTTCCGGTTCGAGCGACTTGTCGACGAAAACTGGTAAATCGAAAAGATTGCCAAATGGGGGAACGCAGCCGATCTCGCAGCCGGTGATTTTTTTCACTTCCTCCGGTTTCGCGAGCTCGAGTTTTTTCACGCCCGCGACTTTTTTCAATCGCGCCTCATCAACTTCTTTCGCCGCGGAGCAAACACTTTGAATAAAGCCGTTTTCCGTTTTCCAAACGAGTGCGCGGGCAGCTTGTTCGAGTGTTGTCCCGCGAACTTTCGCCGCCTCCGCCGAAGTTTTCACAGCGGCGTGTTCAAGTTTTTCAAACTTTATTTTTCGCGAATTCAACAGCTCGACGATCTCCGCGAAAATGTCGCGTTTCGATTTTTTCCCGTCCGCGATCGAGCGAATATTCGCTTCCGCGAGCTGCGCCGCGGGCAGGACATCCGGCGCGGAAAGCATCAAATCCTCGGCTTTGTTCGTTTTCGGAAATGCGATCACCTCGCGAATATTCGGTTCGCCGGCGAAAAGCATCGCGATCCGGTCGAGCCCCCACGCGATCCCGCCGTGCGGCGGCGCGCCGAAACTGAACGCTTTCAAAATGTGTCCGAATCTCCTCTCGGCATCTTCATCCGAGATTTTCAAAATGTCGAAAATCTTTTTTTGCAAATCGCGCTCGTGAATTCGGACCGAGCCGCCGCCGATTTCGTAGCCGTTCAACACGACATCGTAGGCCTCGGCTTTCGCTTTCAGCGGATCGCTGTCGAGATCCGCCGGATTTTTCGGACGCGTGAATGGGTGGTGCATCGACGCGAGCTCGCCGGTTTCGCTATCTCGCGCGAACATCGGGAAATCGGTGATCCAGCAAAACGCGAATTCGTTTTCTTTGCCGTCGAGCAAGCCCAATTTTTTCGCCGACTCGATGCGCACCGCGCCGAGCGAAGTGCAAACGGTTTCCCATTCGTCCGCCGCGAAAAGCAAAATGTCCTCTTTTTGAGCGCTGCATTTTTCCGCGATTTTTTTCGTCAAATCTGCGCCGAGTTTTTCGACTGGCACGCCCTCGAATTTTTCCGCGACTTTGATCCACGCTAGCCCTTTCGCGCCGTAAATTTTCGCTGCGTCGGTGAGCTCCTCGATGTCTTTCCGCGAAAATTTCGCGCCGCCGGGAACTTTCAAAACTTTCACGACTTCCGCGTTCGCGAAAATCCCGAAACCGCAGCCGCGCGTTTCCGCGGTGATGTCGACGATTTCGAGTTCGTAACGCAAATCCGGTTTGTCGCTTCCGTATTTATTCATCGCGTCGTCGAACGACAGTCGCGGAAATTCCGCGAACTTCAATTTCGCGTCCGGCCGACATTCTTGCGTCACGGAAATTAAAGCCTTTTCATTCACATCCATCACATCATCCGAATTCACAAAACTCATTTCCAAATCCATTTGCGTGAACTCCGGTTGGCGATCGCCGCGTTGATCTTCGTCGCGGAAACAGCGCGCGATCTGCATGTAGCGGTCGAATCCCGCGACCATCGATAGCTGTTTCAGCTGCTGCGGCGACTGCGGCAGCACATAAAATTTCCCGGGGTGGACGCGACTCGGGACGAGATATTCGCGTGCGCCTTCAGGAGTGCCCTTGATGAGAATCGGCGTTTCGATCTCGACGAAACCCTGATCGTAAAAATATTTTCGCGTCGCCTGAAGTAGCTTGTGGCGAAGCACGATATTTTTTTGCAAGCGTTTTCGGCGCAGATCGAGATAACGATATTTAAGCCGAATTTCTTCGTTTTCGTCATTTTCGTCGGCGATCTCGAAGGGGGGAGTCTCGGCCTCGTTCAAAACTTTCACGCTCGAAACCAAAATTTCAATTTTGCCAGTCGTCATTTTCGCGTTCTCTTGTCCCGCCGGTCGCGCGCGGACTTTGCCTTCGATTTGCAAAACCCACTCCGGACGCACTTTCTCAAAATTTTTGTGCGCCGCGCCGGAAATCGCCGGATCAGTCACGATTTGCGTGATACCGTAGCGATCGCGCAAGTCGATAAAAATTAGTCCGCCATGATCGCGACGGCGATCGACCCAGCCGACTAGTTTGATTTTTTCGTCGATATTTTTCTCGGTCAAATCATTACACGAATGCGAACGGTAAAAAGTTTGCAGCATCAAAAAAATTAAAGCTGTCTGATTTTAGCAGTTTCGGCGAAATTCTCGAATCAGAGCGCGGCCGGGACGAGTTCGTCGGTCGGTTGTACATCCGCCGGAATTTCGATCGGCTCGAAATTTTGTGGCTCGGCCGGAGTCTCGACGGTGGTCGAATTTTCCGCTGGTGCGACGGTCGTAGTCTCGGTTGGTTCGGTTGCGGTCGGCTCAGTCGATTCGGTTTGTGTCGGTTCGCTCAAGTTGACTTTCAAAACATCGGCCGTGAGCGGACTATCTTTCTGATCGAGCGCGTTCAGTCGTTTCCAAACTTCGGTTCCAAAATCTGATTCACCCATTTTTTCAAATTCAGAAATGGTTAAGTCTGCAAATTGCTTCGGATCAAATTTTTTCAAATAATCGAGTTTGTCGGCCAGTTTTTGAAAATCAGCTTGCAGACCCTCTATCACACGGCGGACTGCACCGAAGTGGATCGTCTGATAGCTGACGCCGAAAATTCGATTTTGTACCGAGAAAACACTCGCTGCCATATTCGCATTTTCACCCCAAGTCCAGTAGTACGAATCCACTCCGAAAACCGCCGGGCGCAGATTCGTCACGCCGACACGCATCCGCAAAGCTTGCCGCAGCGCATCGTAATTCGTATCTGTTTTTTCGATCTCGAAAATTTTGAAGAAAACTTCGCCCGCCGAATTTACGACGGTCGTTTCGAGGATCGGCTCGCCGTTCGGTGAATTCACGAAATTCAAAAACTTATCGACTTCTTTTTGTTCCAAAACATTGTATTCGTATTTTTTAATTTCTTTCTCAAAAGTCTGGGTCTGAGCCAAGAAAGCAGAAGTATTTTCTGGTTTTTGTTCCGACAGTTCGAAAAATGGGTGTTTTTCCAGAACACATTTCCAGAAAGTCGTCTGACCATCCTGGACCGCGAATTGGTAAATTTCGTTGGGTCGCATAGTTGTCACCGTGAGATGTTTACCCAAAATTCCGGCCGTGACCGGATCGACAAATTCCGGATTGAAAGGCATTTCCCCGGTAAAAAATTTATCTAAATTTTTCACCTGCACTTCGATTATCTCGTTAGCCTGAGTGGCACTCTGTTCGCAGGTCCCGATTTTTGTCGGGATGGAATAAGTGTCGAAATCAGTCGCGCTTGCTGAGGTCAATTTGGCGTTGACGGGAGTGTCGAAATTTTTTGCGTTCAAAAAGGTGCCGCCGCAGAGAATCACGAGACCGATAGTGAAGGCTGCGATTTTGAGGAAGCGTTCAGGATTTTTGGTTTGCATTTTTGGTATTTAAATCCGGGTATTCTAGCAGTTTTCGCCTTTTTCCTCAATTCACTGGACTTGCGTAAAAATAAAAAATTGGTTGAATAAAAAAATGCCCTGATATTTTGTAGAGCGTTTTTCATCCAAAAATTTCAAAAATTTATTCGACTTGTTCGGCTGCCTGTGCCGTCGGAATGTGGTCGAGTTTCGAGCGATCGAAGCCGGTATTGAAGAAATCGAAGAAAATGTAAAACAGCAGGGAAGCGACGACGAGCGACGACAACATAATCGGCGTGCCTTTTTTTAGCCACATTCCCGGTTTGATCGCGATTGAATGATCGCCAGTTTGTTTCGCGACGCGTTCTGACAAAGTGACGACGAAAACATTCGCGGTCGAGCCGAGATGTGTGCCATTGCCGCCGAGACCGACTCCGAGTGCGAGCGCCCACCACAGCGCGTGCACATCGAGCCCTTGAGCCTCCATTCCGAGAATAATCGGAATCATCGCTGCAGTGAACGGAATATTGTCGATCAAAGCCGACAAAATCGCTGATGCCCACATCAAGCCGATCGTCGCCGCGACAAAATTTTGTTGCACAAAAGGCACGATAAATTGGCCGATCCATTTCAAAAATTCCGAATGCTCGACACCGCCGACGAGGATGAAAAGCGAAATGAAGAACATCAAAAGCGTGATCTCGACGTCTTCGAAAGTTTTGTCGAGGTCGATTTTGTGACCGAATAACATTAAAAGTGCGAGACCGATTGCCGAGACGAACCAAGCTTCCCAGCCGAATTGCGAATGCAAAATGAAAAGCGCGACCATCACGAACATCACTGAGACTGCGACGTACCAAGTTTTCGGGTCTTTGACGTGTTCCTTTTTCTCGAAATGCGGAACGAGTGCTTTTTCTGCCAGCATTTTACGGAAAACTAATTTGACCGTCAGCAAAGTCGCGAGCCAAACCGCGACGACGATTCCGCCCATGTGCTCTAAAAATGTCACGAAATCGATTCCGGCTGCCGAGCCGATCATCAAGTTTGGCGGATCACCGACGAGCGTCGCGACACCGCCGGTATTCGACAAAATCGCAATCGTAATCAGATAGGGAATCGGTGAAACGCGCAGTGCGGCGGTGATCAAAACGATTAATGGTCCGAAAATCACGACTGTCGTGACATTGTCCAAAATACAAGAAATCACGGTGACCGCTGTGCCGAGCATCACGAGTAGTAAAAATTGCCGGCCTTTTGAAAAGTCGGCGAGGAAATAGGCAATCGCCTGAAAGCCGCCGGTCGGCGCCATGATCGCGACGAAAGTCATCATACAAGCGAGCAGAAAAACCACATTCCAGTCAATCGCTGCTAGCGCGAGCTCTGGATTGTAGAAGCCAAAAATTTGGCCGGCGATGACCATCGCGATCGCGCCAGCCAGGGCAGCTTTCGACCTATGAATCCCATGCAATTCCTCGGTAAAAATTCCAAGGAAAGAAACGCCGAGGATGATCGCTGAGACGAGCATCGGCGTGTTGAAAGCCAATTCATTCATTTTGGGCGGGTTAACTTTAAAAATTTGCGCGAGATTTTAAATTAGCCGCGCCAAAAAGCAATAGTTTGAAAAATTTTCTGAATCAGAATTGGATATTTACGCGGCTTTTTTGAGTAAAAAACTGATGAACTCAAAAACATGCTGTTTCTCTTCAGCATTCAGTTTTTCGTCATTGGCCGGGATTTTCTCAGGTGGAGTCTGCTCGGCTGTCGGACGATTTGCGTGATCACGCAAATGAAAATTCAAATCATGGCCGAGCATGATAGCTTCGCGGTGTGTCAGCACAAAATCAATAAATTCGACGACGTGTGTTTTTTGTTCAGCGTCCAATCCCGGATAACGCGGCGGAAATTTCACATCTGGGTTGAAATCTTTTTGCGGATGCAGCTCGGGATCGCGCAGTCGAAAAACATTACGACCAGATGAGCCTTGATAGTGTTTGCCAGCAATCATTTTCAAAAAATAAAGTGGGGCGATTTTATCTTTTTTATGCCAAAAATCAAATTTGGGAGATTTGCTAAAATCTCCGCGTGCAAACTGCGATTTACATTATTTACGGCTTGCTGCTCGCCGCGTTCCTGGTTTTTGCGAGTTTCGCGGTGCATCACGCTTTCACCTACGCATACATTTCACCGCGAATTCGTGTCATCGCTGGGATTTTCATTGTCGTCTCGGCGATTTTGATCGCGGTTTCGGTGTATCTTTTGACCCAATTACAAATTTAATTTTTTTCAAATGCCCAATAAAAAAATGGTTTTGGCGTATTCGGGGGGTCTCGATACGACCGTCATTGCCCACTTTCTCATCCAAAAAGGTTTCGAGGTCATCGGCTGTCTCGCTGACCTCGGCCAAAAAGTCGAGGACCTCGGTGTGATTCGCGAGCGGGCGAAAAAAACCGGCATCACGAAATTCGTCTGTCTAGATTTGCAGCAGGAATTCCTCCGCGATTTTATTCTGCCGCTGCAGTGGTCTGCCGCGAAATACGAAAATTACTATTTGCTCGGGACTTCAGTCGCGCGACCGCTGATCGCGAAAGCACAGGTCGAAGTCGCGAAAAAAGAAGGCGCGCAATTTCTTTCGCACGGCGCGACGGGCAAAGGCAATGATCAGGTGCGTTTCGAATTGACCTACCACGCACTCGCTCCGAAATTGAAACCGTACATTCCGTGGCGCGAGCCGGAGTTTTACAAAAAACTCGGCGGCCGCAATTTGATGATTGATTACGCCGCGAAGCACGGACTGCCGATCAAGGCGTCGAAGTCGAAACCGTGGAGTTCAGACGAAAATTTGCTGCACATTTCGTACGAGGCGGGGATTCTCGAAAATCCGAATCTCACGCCGCCGGAGGAAATGTTCGAATTGACGGTCTCGCCGCAGCGCGCGCCGGATCGTACGACCGAGATCGAGCTCGAGCTTGAAAAAGGCGTGCCGACGAGATTGAACGGTCAAAAAATGTCCGCGCTCGATATTTTCAAAAAACTAAATTTGCTCGGCGGGGAAAATGGAATCGGTCGAGTCGATCTCGTCGAAAATCGTTTTATCGGGATGAAGAGTCGGGGAGTTTACGAGACGCCGGGCGGGACGATTCTTTTTACCGCGCTGCGCGCCGTCGAAAGTTTGACCGTGCCGAAAGACGAGCTGCACGCGCGCGATCGCATTTCCGCGGAATATGCCGAGCTCGTGTATAACGGTTTTTGGTATGCGAAGCGTCGAATCGCGCTCGCGAAACAAATCGACAAATTGCGCCAAAAAGTGACGGGCAAAGTGCGGCTCGGACTCTACAAAGGCAATGTCCAGATTCTCGGTCGCGAAGCGCCGAAAACTTTGTACGACGAAAAAATTGTGACTTTCGAAAAAGACGGAATTTACGAGCCAGCCAAAGCGACGAAATTCATTCGCGCGAATTTCAAGAAATTATGAATTTAGTCGGTAGGCCTCACGACCAAAACGAATCAATTCTTCGAGTGCTTTTCGCGGGTCGACCCCGTGATTCAAAACTTGATCGAGCATCTCGACGATCGGCATTCGAATATTTTTTTCGCGAGACAGCGCGAGAATGATCGGGAGCGAATGTGCGCCCTCGACTAGGTAATTTGCCGGAAGTTTGCCTTTTTTCGCGAATTCGATCCCGGCTTTCGCGTTGCGGGTCGCACCGGACAGCGCGAGCTGGTAATCGCCGCTCATTCCGATTGATACCGCACTTTGATTGCAGCCGAATCCCTCGACGAAACTGTCCAATTCGCGCAGCGCACTTTGCATGACTGTCCCAATTGTTGACTCGCTTAGCCCGAACGTGAGTGCGATGCCGAACGCAATCGAGTGAATATTTTTTATCACTCCGGCGAAATCGAGTCCCAAAATCTCCTTCGATTCGTGCGCTCGTAAAATCGGCGACCCGGAAAAAAGCTTTGCAAATTCGTGAGTCGTATCAGGCGGACCGGCGATCGTACTCACGACCGGGGCACCTTCGAAAATATCGGCCGCGATATTCGGTCCGACCATAACTGCGATTTTTTCTGATGAACCCGGAAGTTCTTCTTTTAAAAGCTGACTCATCAATTGGCGAGTTTTGATCACGATACCTTTCGTCCCGCTAAGAAAAAGACAATTCAGCAGCGCGGGCAAATTCATCGCTTTGAGATTTTGCAAAGCTTCTGGAGTGTCTTGGGCGGGATAGGCCATAAAAAAATATTTCAGCGCTTCCGGATCGATATTCGCGAAATCTTTGTTCGTCGAAAAAGAAAGATTATTCGGAATTTCAGTTTTTTTTATCCCGAGTAAATTGTAAATTTTAGTCATTCGTCCGTGCGGGAAAAAATGATCGAAATTTCCTTTTTGTACTGCTTCGACGTACTCCGGATAACGCAGCAAAATCCGGACGGCGAGTTCGGGATTGTTCAGCGCGACGACCCGGGCGAT
>JAZDNQ010000034.1:0-4716 GCA_043799575.1 Patescibacteria group bacterium
AATAATAATGCCACTAAAATTCGCTCCTCTCGCCAAAAGTTTCCTCGGACCGGACGGTTTTTTGGCAAATAATCCGGCGCGCGCAGTCGTGATTCCCTGCGGATTGGAAAAATCTGTGAGCTACGGCGGCGGGACGCGAAATGGCCCGGACGCGATCATCGCTGCCAGTCGCCAAGTCGAGCTTTGGGATGAAGAACTGGATCGCGAATCCTATCTCGATTTTGGGATCGGGACTTTGCCAGCAATGAAATTAGCAAAAAAAAATACCGACCGCTTTGGGCCAAATTGAGAAAACTGTCAGCGAAGTTTTGGCAGCAGAAAAATTTCCCCTAATTTTAGGCGGCGAGCATTCGCTCACTCCGGGAGCGGTCCAAGCCATCACGCGAAAATTCGGGCAAATTGCGATTTTGCATTTCGACGCACATGCCGATCTGCGCGACGGCTACCTCGGCGAAAAATTTTCGCACGCTGCGGCGATGCGCCGCTGTCTCGACAATCCACAAGTTGCGAAAATCGTTTCAGTCGCGATTCGCTCGATTTCGACGGAAGAAGTCGATTTTTTGAAAGCCAATCCTGATCGGATCAAGATTTTTTGGGGCAAAGATAAATTGCGCTGGAAGCTCGGAAAAATCGTCGCGGCGCTACCAAAAAATTTACCTGTTTACCTTTCCTTCGATCTCGATGCCCTTGACCCGAGCCTACTCCCCGCGACCGGGACACCCGAACCAGGCGGACTTTTTTGGTGGGAAACTTTGGCGCTCCTACGAACTGCAGCGGAAGAGCGCAAAATCATTGGTGTAGATTTGGTTGAGCTCGCGCCACAGAAAAATTTACCAGCTTCGGACTTCATCGCGGCTAAATTGGCGTACAAAATTTTGAGCTATGTTTTTGCATTTCATAAAAAATAAATCAGTGCTAACATTTCTGCCAATTTAATTCCACGATGTCATCAGCCCTGACTAAATCTGATCCAAAGATTTCCGACTACATGGACCCGGCTGATTTCGAAAAAATCAAAAAGTTCGCGGCCGACAAGCCGACTCCGTTTTTGATTATTGATCTCAAAAAAATCGCGGAAAATTACGATGCTTTTCATGATAACTTTTCGGAGGCAAAAATTTTTTATGCGATCAAAGCCAACCCGAATCCCGAGGTTTTAAAATTGCTCGCAAAAAAAGGCTCCAATTTTGACGCGGCCACAATTTTTGAAATCAATAAATTACTCGACCTCGGCATCTCGGCTGACCGAATCAGCTTCGGTAATACGATTAAAAAAGAGGCTGATATTGAATTGGCTTTTCAAAAAGGCGTGCGGATTTTTGTCACCGATTCATTTGATGATCTGCAAAAAATCGGCCGGCGCGCGCCCGGCGCAAAAATATTTTTCCGACTGATCACTGAGGGCAGCGGAGCAGACTGGCCACTTTCGCGCAAATTCGGAGCACACCCCGACATGCTTTATGATTTGATTGTAGAGGCGAAAAAACTCGGACTTGAGCCATTTGGAATTTCGTTTCATGTCGGCTCACAGCAACGCCATATCGGTCAATGGGACAATGCGATTGCGCAAGTTAAATATCTTTTTAGCATTGCCCAGCGCGAGGGTGTGAGCCTACAAGCGATTAATCTCGGTGGTGGCTTTCCAGCCAAATATTTGCAGCCAACCCAAAAATTGAAAAGTTATGCCAAGGAAATCAAAAGATTTTTAAAAAAGAACTTCGGGACGAAAATGCCAGAAATTTTTATCGAGCCGGGTCGCTCGATCGCCGGCGACGCTGGCATCTTGGTTAGCGAGGTAATCACGATTGCAAAAAAATCCGCCTCTAGTGATTTCAATTGGGTTTTTGTTGATATCGGAAAATTTGGTGGACTGATCGAGACGACTGACGAAGCGATCAAATATCCGATTTTTGCTGAGCAACAATCGGAAAAAATGCAGGAGGTGATTTTGGCCGGACCGACCTGCGACAGCGTCGATATCCTTTACGAAAATTTCAAATACCATCTGCCGGAAAATCTGAAAGCTGGTGACCGAATTTATTTTCTCTCGACTGGCGCATACACGACTTCGTACAGCGCGATTGAATTCAACGGCATTCCACCGCTACGCGAGTATATTTTGCCGCATTGAAAAAATAGGTAAAAAGTGTTAAAATAACAGAAATTAAAACCCAAAAATGAGCACTCCAAAAACTGAAATTCGCGCGCTCGAAAAGTTTTGTCGTGCGACGGATTATCTTTCCGTCGCTCAAATTTATCTGCGTGATAATTTTTTGCTCGAAAGAAAACTCGAGCCGACGGACATCAAACCGCGACTGCTCGGACACTGGGGCACTTGTCCCGGGATCAATTTTGTTTACGCGAATGTAAATCGGCTGATTCAAAAAACGGGCGACAACTTCATGTACATCGTCGGACCCGGCCACGGCTTCCCCGCGGTGCAAGCGAATTTGTTTTTGGAAAAAGCGCTTTCGCATTTTTATCCGGAAAAAATTCCATTTTCAAAAAAAGGAATTGCGGAAATTTGCGGTCGATTTTCCGCGCCATACGGCTACCCGAGTCATTCGAATCCGTCTGCTCCGGGCACGATTCTCGAGGGCGGTGAGCTCGGCTACTCGCTCGCAGTCGCTTTCGGCAGCGTGCTCGACAATCCGAAACTCGTCACAGTTTGCCTCGTCGGCGACGGCGAATCGGAGACCGGTCCGCTCGCCGCAGCATGGAATTGCAACAAACTTTTGTCGCCACGCGAAAACGGCGCGGTGCTCCCGATCGTCCACGTGAATGGATATAAAATTTCCGGCCCGACGGTTTTCGGCAGAATGAGCGACTCCGAAATTCGGAAATTTTTTGAGGGACTTGGCTACTCCCCGCACTTCGTCACTGGTGACGATGAAAAAGTTTTTGCAAAAATGACGCACGAAATGGACGCGGCGCTCGCCGAGATTCGCGGAATTCAAAAAACGGCGCGCTCGGGCAAAGATGTCGTGAAACCGAAATGGCCGGTCGTGATTTTGCGCACGCCGAAAGGCTGGAGCGGTCCGAAATTCGACGGCGCACACAAACTCGAAGGCAATTGTCTCGCGCACCAAGTCGTGCTCGGCGACGCACGCGAGAATCCGAAAAATTTGGCGAAGATCGAAAAATGGCTGAAATCGTATCACTTCGACGAGCTCGTGAAAATTGGAAAAAATGGAAAACTCGCAGTCGATCCGGACATCGCAAAATTGATTCCGCGAATCGGTAAAACTTGCGGCACGCAAAAATACGCGCGGGGCGGCGAGATTTTGCGAAATTTGAAATTGCCGCCAATCAAAAAATTCGCAGTGAAAATCGAGAAACGCGGCGCTGTAGAAAAAAGTTCGATGGCGGTCGGCGGCGAATTTTTGGCGAAAGTTTTTGCCGACAACAAAAACATCCGACTTTTCTCCCCCGATGAAACTTATTCGAACAAACTCGACGCGATTTTTCGCGCGACAAAAAGAAGTTGGCAGTGGCCGCTCGAAAAATGGGATACCGATTTCGGGCGCGACGGTCACGTGATGGAATTGCTTTCCGAGCACACGATGTTCGGACTTTTGCACGGCTACGTCGCGACTGGCCGGCACGGATTTTTCGCGAGCTACGAAGCGTTCACACAAATCGTCGCGAGCATGGCCGATCAGTTTTGCAAATTTGTGAAAGCATCGCGCGGAGTGAAATTTCGCCCGCCGCTGCCGAGTTTGAATTTGATTTTGACTTCACTGCTTGAGCGGCAGGATCACAACGGCTTTTCGCACCAAAATCCGTCGCTGATTTCGAGTATGCTCGAGAAAGACGGCAATTTGATTTCAGCGTTTCTCCCACCCGACGCGAATTGTTTACTCGCGACTTTGGACGAGTCACTACGAATGCGCAACGCGCTGAATTTGATTATTGTCGGCAAAAAAGATTTGCCGGTTTGGCTGACTCCCGCCGAGGCGAAAATTCAAATGACCGAGGGAATCATGGAATGGAAATTCGTGAGTGACGCGAATCCGCAAATTGTTTTCGCCGCGAGTGGCGATTACGCGACGAACGAGACACTCGCCGGAATGAAAATTTTGCGCGAGCTTTTGCCGAAAATTAGAATGCGTTTCGTGAATGTCAGCGAGCTGACTTCGCTCGGCGTCGGCGATCCGACGACCGCGACCAATTCGAAATTTCTCGACAAATTTTTCACGACCGATAAACACGTGATTTTCAATTTTCACGGCTACCCTGCCACGATCAAAAAACTTTTGTTCGATTACACCGGCAGTCATCGCGTGAAAATCAACGGCTACGAAGAGGAAGGCTCGACAACTACGCCGCTCGACCTCGAGATTCGCAATCGCACTTCGCGTTTCCACGTCGCGCTCGATGCGGCGGAGAAATTATTTGAGCAAAAAAATATTTCCCGCGCGCAATTTAATTCGATTCAAAAAACAATCGCCGCGAAATTGCGCGAACACCGAAAATTTATTTTGGCGAACGGCGTCGATCCAGTCGAAATTGAAAACTGGACATCAAACACTTTTGAAAAGTAATTCAAAAATAGAAACCTAAACCCTATCCCCTAAAACCTAAGGCTCTTGCCTAGCTAACTTAATCAGTTAGTCTAGATAAGTGCTTAAATACGCCAAAATATCGAAATCCAAACAGGTCAAAATTTTGCAGCATTTCTGTGCGGATTTAGACGCCACAAAAACATCAAGATTG
>JAZDNQ010000001.1:0-7791 GCA_043799575.1 Patescibacteria group bacterium
GATTTTAGTTTGCGAAGAAATTCTCGCCGACGAACCGGAATGCGTCGAGGCGCTGGAGGAAATCGGGGATAATTACATTTCGCTCAATAAGCTCGACAAAGCGGAAAAGGCTTTGCGCAAAGCGTTTGAGCTTGATCCGCAGTCCGCGAACGCCGCGTATTTGCTCGGCTTCCTTTTTTCCTGCAAAAGAAATTGGACCGAGTCAATTCACTTCCTCGAGAAAGCGGACGAATTCAAACCGAACCATCCCGAAATTTTGCGCTGTCTTGGCTGGGGGCTTGCGATGTCCGCCGAGCGTGGTAAAGGCATTATCCTGCTCGAACGCGCTCGCGCGCTCGCGCAGGACGATGTTTATGTTTTGACTGATCTCGGCGTCTGTTATTTGAACGAGAAAAATATCGAGAGAGCGCTTCCCATTTTTCGCCGCGTGCTCGAAATCGATCCGGACAACGAAAAAGCGCGCGATTGTCTCGTGATCGTCGAAGAATACGCCGCTGGTGCGAAAAAATTTCGCAAAAGTGAAAATAATTAAAATCGCTTCCGCGAATTTTTCCGACGCGATTTCGGCGGCGGTGCAAGTTTTGCAAAAAGGCGGAATTGTCGCGCATCCGACGGACACGGTTTGGGGACTTGCCGCGGACGCGGCGAATAAAAAAGCGGTCGCAAAAATTCATTCGCTCAAAAAATCTGACCCGACGAAGCCGCTGCTGCTCAATTTGCCTTCGAAAAATTATCTCAATCAAATCGGCGCGAAATTGTGTAAAGCGCACCTTTTGGCCAAAAAATTTTGGCCGGGAAATTTAAGTCTTCTCATTAGTTCGAAAAATTCGCCGACCGGAAAAATCGGCGTTCGACTGCCCGATCATAAAATTGCACACGCGCTTGCCCGAAAATTCGGTGCGCCGCTCGTCACTACCTCTGCGAATTTATCTGGCCAAAAAGTCGCGCAAAATGCTCGCGAAATCGCGCGGATTTTCCCGCAAATCGATTTGATCCTCGACGACGGATCGACTTCGAAAAACCTCGCATCGACGCTCGTCGATGTTTCCGGTCGCGAAGTTCAGCTCGTCCGTGCGGGTGCGCTCGATTTCAAAACGATCCAAAAAGTTTTAGCGATCCGGTTGTAATCGCCAAAACAGCCAAGCCAGACAAAATTATGCCGAGCGAAATCAGGAAAATCGCCCACTTTTTTTCGACGCCGAAAAGCCACGCGACGAGTGCGCCAGTCCAGCCGCCCGAGCCGGGTAGCGGAATCGCGACGAGGACGACGAGAAAAATTTTTTCAAAACGAGCGAAATTCTGTGAATGTTTTGCGCGCGTTTTGGCGAATATTTTTTGCAAAATGCGATTCCCCCACGGCCAATATTTCGCGACGAAATTCGTGAAAAACGGTAGCAAAAGTACGATCAAAACCGAGACAAAAATATTGCCGGCGACTGACCAAAAAAAACTTTCCGTGAGTGAAAGTCCGCCGAGTGTCGCGCCCCACGGTAGCGCGCCGCGCAGCTCGACGACGGGTGTCATCGCGAAAAGAAAAGTGGTTATTTCGGCGGGCATTTTGAGAATTTTAACAAAAAGAAATCAACAAATATTTAGTTTATTTTGGATAGTTTTAATTTTTGATTTGACACGAATTGACAAGATTTTTTTCGTATGTAAAATCGCACATCAAATTTAATTAAAATTTAATAATTATTGAAATGGGGCAGCAAGAAGAGAACATAGTCATGTTGGTCGACGATCAACCAGCCATGCTTGAGTTGTCCAGAAGAATTCTGGAACAGAGTTTATCGGATGGTTTATCATTGCAGATTTTTGATAATCCTGAAAAAGCTTTGACGAAGCTAGCACAAAATCCCCAGCTTTACCCAGTTGTTGTTACTGATGGCGAAATGCCGGAAATGTCAGGAGCTGAGCTGCTAGCAGAAATTAGAAAAATTCAGGGAGAAACTCAAGCGAGAGTTGCCGTTATTTTGCGCAGCGGTAATATTCAAAGGATGTTGGAGCAAGCCGCAAGATTGGGAGTCGAGTTCGACGAAGTTCTAGCAAAACCAGTGGCAAATGGTGAGTTTGTGGCAGCAATTCGGAGGGGTCTGGAAAAGGTTGGGTGTAAAATCCCTGCGTGAATGCGCACGAATCTGTTCTTCCGGTCGAGACTCTCGATTTACTCAATCCCAAAAAAGGTGAGGTTTTTCTCGACGGGACGATCGGACTCGGCGGCCACGCTCGATTGATTCTCGAGAAAATCGGGCCGACTGGGAAATTAATCGGCCTCGATGCTGATCAGCGCAATCTCGCTTTGGCGCGGCAAAATTTGAACGATTTTAAAAATGTCGAATTCATTCACTCCAATTTTCGCCAAATCGAAAATCTCGTCGAGCTCGAATCGATCGACGGAGTTTTGCTCGACCTCGGCCTGTCCTCTCCACACATCGACGATCCGAGCCGCGGATTTTCGTTTCAAAAAAACGGACCGCTCGATTTTCGTTTCGACCAAAAACAGCTGCTCGACGGCGCGATGATTTTGAATTCCTTTCCCGAGGAAGGTATCGCCAAAATTCTGCGCGACTTCGGCGAGATTGGGATTTCGCGCAAACTCGCGCATCAGATTTGTGAGCGCCGCCGCCAAAAAAAGTTCGAGATGACTTTTGATTTGGTTGAAATCGTCGAGGTCAAAAAACTTTTACCGCAAATTTTTCAGGCGCTGCGCATCGCTGTGAATGACGAACTGACCAGTCTAGAACGCGCTTTAAATTCCATCCCAAAAATCCTAAAATCAGGCGGACGGATCGCGATCATTTCTTTTCATTCGCTCGAAGATCGGATCGTCAAAAACTTTTTCCGGGAGCAAAAAAAGGCCGGAATTCTCGAGATTTTGACCAAAAAACCGGTCGTCCCTGATTCAAATGAAATGCAAAAAAATCCGCGCTCGCGGTCGGCGAAATTACGCGCCGCTCAAAAAATTTAAATGAACTTGATTCTTTCCAATTCGCGCGAAGCTCGGCCGGGCATCCGGAAAAGGACTTTGTCCAATCGGATCGAAGTCGGGACATTTTCGCTCATGGTCGTCGCGATTTTGCTCGCGCTCGCCGTTTCGCTGATTTATCTCGCACATGCGAATCGTACTGCGACGCGCGGCTACGCACTCAAAACTTTGGAGATCGAGAAAAACAATTTGCGAACCCAGTCTGAGATTTGGGAACAAAAAGTCAGCGAAGCGAAATCGCTGACCGAGATCGAAAAGTCGGGAGTTTTGAAAGAAATGATTGATGTCAAAGATCCGATTTATCTCAAAGCGAAGGTCATTGCTCCTGATTGATAAAAATATATTTTTATGTTAAAATCTAAAATCAAATAAACCAAATGACCTCTGCCGAATTTTGGAATCTCGTAATCTTCTACGGCGGACTCGCCGCCGCGGTGGTCGTCGCGCTTTGGCTGATTTCCCTGATTTTGACGCGCTGGATGAATTTCAAAAGAAGTTTGGAGTTAGTATTTCTGCAAGTCTTGATTCCCAAAAAAGATTCGAAAGAGGACAAATCCGGTGGCGACGCGTCGCACGAGCAGTTTGGCTCAGGTAAAGAATTCAAAAAAATCACGGGTATCATGGTGCATTTACTCGAAAATCTGCAAATTATTTTTTCGCGCAAACTCAAATATCGCTTCATCGGCCAAAATTTCTTTTCGCTCGAGTATGCCATGATCGAGGGAGAATTGTATTTTTTTGTCGTCGTGCCGCGACAATATCGCGAACTGGTCGAGAAGCAAATCACTGGTTTTTACAAAGACGCAGTCATTTCGCAAGTCCCCGATTACAATATTTTTCGCCAAGGTAATCGCTCCACTGGGACTTATCTCATTCTCAAAAAATCATATGCCGAACCGTTGCTTACTTTCCAAAAGTTAGGCAGTGAAACGATTAATCCGATTCTCAACGCTTTTTCTAAAATCGAATTAAACGAGGGTGCGGCTTTTCAAATCATGTTGCGGCCAGTGCGAGCTGGTTGGCGCAAAAAATGTCGCAAACTCGCCGACGATCTTTTTACACGTAAAAGAAAGCGATTTTTCACCCACCCTTTTGGTTTCTTGGCGAATGTTCTTGGTATCATTATTCGCGGCCCGAAAAACGAATATATTTCTTCGCGCGGTGATGATGGTTCGATCAAGGCGCAGGTCACCCAAAATGTGCAGGACATGGTGAAATTAATCGCCGACAAATCCGAACATGTCGGCTTCGATTCGATCATTCGCATCGTCGCGAGTGCGCCGAATGTAAATCGTGCTGCTTCGATTCTCCAGTCAATTCGTGCGAGCTGTGAGCAGTTTAGCGCGCCGGGTCACAATTCACTTTATTTCACGGAATATCACTCCAATCGCAAACTAATCGAGTCGTTTATTTTTCGTAATTTCAAACGTGGTTTCATCGCTTGGTGGAAAATGCTTTTACGCTTCGAGACCAAAATGATTCTTGGCTCGGAGGAGATAGCCTCGATTTACCATTTTCCTGATATTCGCTACAACCCGTCGACGACCGTGAAATGGCAGGATTTCAAAGTCGAGCCGGCGCCGCAAAATATTCCGAAAGAAGGTTTACTGCTTGGTCACAATACTTATCGCGGAGTGAAAAAAGAGATTCGAATTCAGCGTGACGACCGCCGCCGCCATTTTTATATCATTGGTAAATCTGGAACTGGTAAATCGACTTTGCTCGAGACGATGATTCGGCAGGATTTGCAAAATGGTGAGGGTCTTTGCGTGGTCGATCCGCACGGCGATTTGGTCGAGGCGATGCTTCCTTATATTCCGCGCAGTCGGGCTGATGATGTGATTTATTTCAATCCGGGCGATCTCGAGCGACCGATGGGTCTCAATATTCTCGAAGGCAAAACGGCGGATGAGCGCGAATTTATGGCTCAGGAAGCGCTTGCGATTTTCATCAAAATGTTCGGTGAGGAAATCATGGGCCCGCGTCTGCAGCACTATTTCCGTAACGGTTGTTTGACTTTAATGGAAGATGAAGAAGAGGGCGCGACTTTGATTGATTTGACTCGTCTTTTCACCGACGACGCGTGGCAGAGATACAAAGTCGAAAAGGTCAAAAATCCGGTCGTTCGCTCTTTTTGGACGAAAGAAATGGCCAGCTCGGGCCAGCGCGAGAAACAGGAAATCATTCCGTATTTCAATTCCAAATTCGGACCTTTCGTGACAAATGGTTTGATCCGCAATGTCATCGGCCAGACAAAATCGGCGTTCAATATTCGCGAGGCGATGGACGAAGGCAAAATCATTCTTTGCAATCTTTCGAAAGGTAAAACTGGTGAATTGAACTCGCAGCTCATCGGTTCGATTCTCGTCGCGAAAATCCAGCAAGCTGCGATGAGTCGGGTGAATGTCCCCGAGAGAGAACGCCGCGATTTTTACCTCTATGTCGATGAATTCCAAAACTTCGTCACCGATTCGTTCGCGTCGATTCTCTCCGAAGCTCGAAAATACCGCTTGAATTTAATTGTCGCGCATCAGTATATCTCGCAAATTACTAAATCAAGCGGCGGCGGCAAAGGCAAACACGAGGACACCGAGATTCGCGAGGCTGTTTTCGGTAACGTCGGTTCGATGATGTGTTTCAAAATCGGCGCGCAGGACGCGGAGACGATGGCGAAGGAATTCGCACCGGTTTTCTCTGAGCAGGATCTCATCAATATCGCGAATTTCAAAGCCTGCATCAAACTCAACATCAATAACGCGACGAGTCGTGGTTTCACACTCGAGACGATCTACGATCCGACCGGACGTGACGAAGAGGCCGCCGAGGCGATTCGCCAACTTTCCCGTCTCAAATACGGCCGCGATCGCGAGTTCGTCGAGACCGAGATTTTCAAGCGAATTACGACTTAATTTCATGAAACTTGAAACATGGAACATGAAACAGTTTAAATATTCTTGTTTGCGCTAATTTTCGAGTTGCCAAGTTTTGCCATTGCTCTCGAAATGAATCGAGCCGAGTTTTGATGTTTCCAAAACTTTTACGCTCGAATCCAATCTGGCCAAAGTTTCCGGACTCGGATGGCCGAACGAATTGTCAGCGCTCGCCGAGACGATCGCAAATTCGGGATGCACGGAGTTCAAAAACTCCGTCGAGCTCGAAGTTTTCGACCCGTGGTGCCCGAGCTTCAAAATCTGCGCCGCGAGATCGGGCGGGTTTTGCAAAATAATTTTTTCCGAATCGGTGTCGAGATCGCCGGTCAAAATCGCGCTCGTTTTCCCAAAAATTAATTTTCCAGCAATCGAAGCTGCATTGGCGTCGCCGATAAATTTTCCAGCCAAAATTTCAGGCGGCCAAAAAATTTGAAATTGAATCGCGTCGCCCAGATCGAAAGTCATTCCGGCGCGCGTGAGCGTCGTCGGAATTTTTTGTTCCGCGATTTGCCGCAAAATTTCCTGATACCACTCACTTCCGGGCTGTACGCCAGTCAGCGCGATTCGCTTTATTTTGTAGCGTTTCAACAATTCAACTAACCCGGCGATGTGATCAGCATCGGGATGGGTCAAAATCGCGAGATCGATTTCGCGCTCCCAAAAACTCAATTCTTGCGCTAGCGGACTCAAAATCGCTCCGGCTGGTCCGGCATCGATCAGGATTTTTTGCTGACTCGGTGTCTCGATCAAAATCGCATCACCCTGTCCGACGTCTAGAAAAGTTAAATGGAGTTCGCGGTTCGGGAGATTTGCGAATCCAAAAATCAGGAGCAAGCCGATTGCGGTGAGAATTGCGTAAAGCTTCCCAATAAGGTGCTTGGCCACCTTGGTATTCTACCTGCACAATCGGTAATTTTTTTAATCTGGCATGATAATTCCTTTCAACTTTTCTCATATAGCGTTTGGCAGCTTCGGGAAGTTTCCCGGTTCGTAGATAATTTTTTAGCGTATTCTCTCCACAACAAAAAGCAATCAGAGCATTTTTCCAGCCATATTTTTTGTTTAAATATGCGAGATAAAGCGTGCCGCCTTTGATATTTTGCTCTGGGTCAAATAAATCACTGACACCAAAATTTTCCACAGTAGTAGGTTTCAGCTGCATTAGACCCTGAGCGCCAGCATTCTCTGCATTTGGATCGAAATCAGATTCGATTTCGATTAGTGTCAATGTAAGTACGGGATTAACTCTATTTTCAAAACTAAAACGATCTGCCAACTCCTCAATTTCGGCGACTCTTTTAGAGTTTTTAGGAGCCAGACGCCGTGGTGGTTCAAATTGTTTTCCGGTCGCGCGGCGAGCTGAAGCCTTTCCGCTTTTAGGATCAATTTCATATACAAGCGAGTCTTCATCGCTAAAAACTGGCGGAATGGGAATTTCATCTTTATTTGGTGGTGTAATTTTATCGGGTGGCAAAATATCAGGAAATATCGGTAGGACGCTTTCGAGCGCAGCTCTAGTTTCACTGGCTGTCATCGGAGTCGCTGGTTCAGCCGCGATCGGAGCTTTTGCTGACAAATCTGGCGCGGATTTATTTTTTATCAATTGATATCCGGGCACAGCCAAAAGTGCCGCCAAAATCGCGGTACGCACGACAGCGAACCGCTTTAGGCACGATTGAATCTGCTCTCGAGATGCGTCAGATGAGGGCATGGGGTGAAGACAACAAGGACTAATACGCAGAAAATCGATTTTTGTTTCACGACTTTTGAAATTTCAGTTAAATTTCTCTAAAATCCACCGGCTTTCGGGCGAGTAGCTCAGCTGGTTAGAGCGCAACACTGATAATGTTGAGGTCGGAGGTTCAAGTCCTCCCT
>JAZDNQ010000039.1:0-9838 GCA_043799575.1 Patescibacteria group bacterium
TTCACGCAGCGAATTGGCGAAGCGGTGCGCCTCGTCGCGGATGCGCTGTAACAAAAACAGTGCCTGGGAATTTTTCGGCAAAATGATTTTCTCGAATTTTCCGTTCGCGGCGACGCGAAAAACTTCTTCAAATTTTTTAGCCAAACCGATAACCGCGACGTTTTTCGGAAATTGAACATTTTTCAAAACTGTCGAAAGTTGACCTTTCCCGCCGTCGAGCACGATCAAATTTGGTTTCGCGGCAAAAGAGGAATCAACTTTTTGCGCACGTTTTTCGAAAACCATGAAGCGCTGTTCGAACAATTTCACCTCCGAATTGCGCCGACAAAATTCGCGAATGCTGTTCTCGAGAAATTCCGGCGCGCTGCGAATCTCGCGAAATCCGAGCTCGGAATAATAATCGACGAGCGACGCGATGCAATTCAAATACACTTTTTTTGCAGCGGTTTTGCGCAACAATTCGCGGACGACGAGCTGTCCGATTTTTTGTCCGCGGAATTTCGGATCAACCCAAACCGAATACAGCCCGAAAATTTTGGCCTCTTTCCACTCGTGAATTTGTGCCGACGCGACGATTTTTTTGTCGATCTCGGCAACGAGGAAATCGGGCAAACGCGAAAGTTGTTCACCCGTCTCGAAGTCGAGCAATTTCGAATTGGCGAAAATCTGCTCGGTCTCGGCTTTGCGCGCGCGGCGAATTTTGATTCCGGAATTTTGCGGCACGAGATAATTCATCCGCCGCGACAAAACTTCCGCGAGCGCAGCGAAATCGTCGACCGCGCCTTTTGCGAGCGAGCGAATTTTGAAATGCCGATAATCTGAATTTTTCGGCTCGCCGTTTTCCAAAATAACCATCGAGCCAACCGTCGCGTCCCCCGCAAAATGCGAAATATCGTAAGCCTCGATGCGTTTCAATTCACCGGAAATACCGAGTTTTTGAGCCAATTCGCGCGCCGCGCCGACTGTCCGCTCGCTCGCGTTTTCGAATTTTGCTTTGTTTTGCACGGCGAACGCGGCCGCATTTTTCTCCGCCAATTTGAGTAAATTGTTTTTGTCGCCTTTTTGCGGGAAAAGAATTTGCACCCGGCCACCGCGTTTTTCGGCGAGCCATTTTTCGAGCGCCGCGGAATTTTCGATTTTTTCGGGGAGCAAAATTTCGGGCGGAATCTCGGTCGAGATCTCGAAAAATTGAGTGAGAAAACTTTCGAGAATTTCGGCGAGCTCCCCTTCTCCGCTCGCAAAAACGAAATTTTTGGCGTCGACGAGTTTGCCGTCACGGATCTGGAGCAGCGCGAAATACGCTTTTTTGCCGTCAATTTTGACACCGACGACGTCGCGCGACTGCAAATCGGCCGCACTCGCGAGCTGCCGCGCCGCGGAATTTTCGATCGCGACGATTTGGTCGCGCAGCTGCCCAGCAAGTTCGAATTTTTTCTCAAGTGCTGCAATCGTCATTTTGTTGCGCAAACTGTGCAAAATTTTCGACGAGTCGCCCGCGAGAAAATCAGCCGCCGCATCGACTAATTTTTGGTAATCATCGCGGCAAATTTTGGAGTCGCAGGGCGCAGCGCAAAAATTGATGTGCGCAAACAGACAAGGATATTTGATGGTTTTTTTCGTCACTTCCGCGCCCGAATTTTGAGCGCAAATGCCAAGATTGCAGGTGCGAACGCGAAACAATTTTTGGACGAGCTGGATCGTTTCGCGCACCGCGCGCGAATCGGTTTTTGGGCCGAAATATTTCGCGCCGTCTTTGTCGATTTTGCGCACTGCGAGAATCTGCGGGAAGTCCTCTTTTGTAATTTTGAAATAGAGAAAATGCTTGTCATCCCGCAGTAAAGCATTGAATTTCGGCTGAAATTTTTTGACCAAATTCGCCTCAAGCGTCAGTGCTTCGACTTCGGAATTCGTCTCGAGCCACCTCAAATCGAAGGCATCTGCGACTAACTTTTCGATCTTCGGACTTTTGGAATTTTTTTGGAAATAGCTTTTGACCCGATTTTTGAGCACTTTCGCTTTGCCGATGTAAATGATCTCGCCAGCGGAATCGAGAAACTGGTAAACGCCGGACGAGCTCGGCAATTTGCGCAATGCATTTTTAATCTTATTCACAAATTAATTTTAGCGAAAAGGCTAAAATGATTCGCGTGAAAAAGTCGCTCGCCGAAAACGCTTTTCGCACGGTTTGTTGGTTCGATGTTTTTGGGCAGGCCGCCTCGCTCGAGGAGATCCACCGCTTTTTACTTTTTGAAAAATCCGACCCGAAAAAAGTCGAGCAGGCGCTCAAAAAAGATCGGCGCATCGGTTCGAGTTTCGGTTTTTATTTTTTGAAAGGCAAAAATGCGAGTGTGCTCAAAAGATGCGGTCGACAATTTCAAGCCGGGAAACTTTGGAAGCGCGTCGCGCGACATCTTTTTTTGCTGCGCTGGACGCCTTTTTTGCGGCTCGCCGCGATCGGCAACACGCTCGCGATGGGCTGGCCGGACAAAAATTCGGATATCGATTTGCTAATTGTCGCGCCGAAAAAACGACTCTTCACCGCGCGCTTCTTCCTCACTTTTTGGTCGCAAATTTTTCGGATGCGACGCCACGGCCGGAAAATTGCGGGGCGCTTTTGTTTGTCGTTTTTTCTCACCGACAACGCCGCGAATCTCGAGCCGCTGAAAATCGGAACGAACGATCTTTATCTCGCGTTTTGGATCGCGAATCTGATTCCGATTTGGGGCGACAGCGCGGAATTTTTCGCGGCGAATAACTGGATCAAAACATATTTTCCGAATCTGAAATTGCTGACGACGCAGCAAAAATTTCGGCGCAAAACTTGGAGCGAATTAATTTTGTCCGGCTGGCTCGGCGATCTGTTGGAGAAAATTTTGAAAAATTGGCAGCTCAAGCGCGCCGAGAAAAAAAGATTGAATCGCACGAAAAACGCGGTCGTAATTTCGGATGAAATTTTGAAATTTCACGAGACCGACCAGCGCGCGCACTTTTTGCAAGAGTGGGAAAAGCGCGTCAACGCAAAACGAGCAGCGAAGAAATAAAACCTTTGATCGAATCGAAATCCTGCGGATTGAACTGGAAAGCCAACGCCTCGCTTTTGTCCCAAGGCAAAATATTGGTCGCAAGTCCGTCGCGCAGAAAATAAAACGAATCCGAACCAAAAGCCGCAGGCTGCAAATTGATTGAGCCGAGCTGCATTTCGACCGAGTCGACCAAATTGTCGTAAGACATTCCGTCCGGTAGTTGCAATTCGAAAACAGTCAAAAAAGGCACGCCGTCCTGCAAAATTTCGATTTTCGCGGTATCCCCGGTCGAGCTGATCGAGAGAAAATGCGGCAGAATTTCGAAATCGCCAAATGTAAAACCGAAGATAGAGAGTTGTTTCGCGAAAGCCTCGGACAACACGAGCCACGAACTTTGCGCGCCGAGCTGAACAGAATTGCTCATTTCCTCGGCCGGCGTATTTTCCAAAAGTGGGTTGAACCAGCCTTTGAAAAAACCGTAAATCGCGATCACGCCGATTATGCCACCGACGGCTCCTGCTTTGAAAAAGAAACTTTTCACAGAAAAAGTTTAGCAAAATCAAAATGCAACAGCTAAAATCCGCTGGAAAAATGGGTGTTTAGACCTGCCTGCCGGCAGGCAGGTCAGTTGGTCGGAGCGTCTCGTTTACACCGAGAAAATTTAAATACTTCTCAAGTCCAAATCCCGGGTGTTTAGCTCAGTTGGTTAGAGCGTCTCGTTTACACCGAGAAGGTCGGGGGTTCGACTCCCTCAACACCCACCATTATCTTGATGCAGAAATTTTTCGACAAATTAATTCGAAACCTAATCGGCAGTTTTAGTAGAAAATATTTGCCGCTTCATGCACTCGCGATTTTAACGACGGCAATAATCGTTTTCTTCGGTTGGGATCGGATCTATTTTGATTTTTGGCAGAAAAACTCACTGCAGCTACTGTTTTTCCCGGCAGTCGTCGTCGGAGGTATCGGAACAGCGCTCTTGATTCTGGGACTACTCCTCACAGCGAAAGTTCAGAGAAATACGATGACTCTGCGTATGACCGTCGCTGTCGTACAAGCGACAATTCTGGGCTGGTTAATTTCTTCGCTTTATAAAACCTTCACCGGACGCGGACACCCAGAGGCTTTTAGTTTTGCAAGTGGCGCTGCCAATACAAACTTTAATTTCGGTTTTCTACGCGGCGGAATTTTTTGGGGCTGGCCATCCGGGCATGCTACCGTCGCCCTCGCCGTCGGCGTTACGCTCTTCGTACTTTGCAGCAAAAATCGCATACGCTATCTCGCTCTCACCGTCGCTCTTTATGTCGCTTTCGGCGTCTCGACAAACATACACTGGCTCTCTGATTCAATCGCTGGAATTTTCATCGGCACAGCAATCGGACTACGTGTCGGCAACAACTACGCTGCGAACTAAATTTCTAGCATAACACCCTCCTCCGGCACGACCGCCTCGAGGCCCAATTCTTTGCGAGCACGATCAGCTAGAAATTCGACTGAGTTTTTTTCGCCGTGCACGCAGATAACTTTGCGCGCGCCAGAATTTTGAATATTCGCAAAAAGCTCGTCGCGATCAGCATGGGCAGAAAACGCGTTCAAAACATCGACTTCGCAGCGACGCGAAACTGACTGGCCGAAAATTTTTACCTCGGGAACTTTTTCGACGAGTCGTCGACCGAGCGTATTTTCAGCCTGGAAACCGACGATCAAGACAGTATTTTTCGGATCGGAAATATTGTTGCGCAAATGATGGCGAATGCGTCCGGCCTCGCACATTCCACTCGCGGAAATAATGATGACCGGATAATGAATCGTGTTCAGCTCTTTGGAGCGCTCGACATCGCGGACATACTCGAGACTCTGCATCGTGAATGGCCCTTTGCCTTTTTCGATGAAGTCGGCGTAAGTCGCAGTATCCCAACACTCGCGATGTTTTTTAAAAATGTCAGTCGCATTCACTGCGAGTGGTGAATCAACAAAAATTGGTAGTTCGAGTTTCAATTTTCCGGAAGCATACAGCTCGTGCAAAACATAAATAATTTCCTGCGTGCGCTCAACGGAAAACGCTGGAATAATGATTTTGCCGCCGCGTTTCGCGGTCTTGACCACGATCTCGAGCATCAATTCTGAAACTTTTTGGATGTCATCATGCAGTCGATCGGCATAGGTCGACTCGGTGATGAGAATGTCTAGATTTTCGAGCTGAGATGGATCGCGAAGAATCGGGAGACGCTTCCGGCCGAGATCGCCGGTGAAACCGAGTCTGCGCGGAACACCGCCTTCAGTAAATTCGATCTCGACTTCGGCTGAACCGAGAATGTGCCCAGCGTCGAGGAAACGAACTTTGACACCTGCAATCGGCTCGAAAACTTCGCCGTATTTTTTCGTTTGAAATAAAGGCATCGTCGCATCGACATCTTCCTGTGTATACAGCGGTTTTGGTTTCGGCCAAACTTTTTCGGCGAGATATTTCGCGTCCTGCTCATGAATGTGCGCCGAATCCGCGAGCATTATTTCGCACAAATCGCGCGTCGCGGGCGTCGCGAAAATCGGTTTGTCGAAACCATTTTTGACCAAAGTCGGCAGCGAACCAGAATGATCGATGTGCGCGTGCGAAAGAATCACCGCGTCGGCCGTCAAAACTTCGGCCGGAAAAGCACGGTTTCTTTGCTCGCTCTCGACTCGCCGACCCTGAAACATGCCGCAGTCGAGTAAAAGTTTTTGGCCATTTTCAAACTCGAGCAAATGTTTGCTACCCGTCACGCCGCCCGCCGCACCAAAAGAAGTTAGTTTCATTTCAAATTTGGTAAATCAATTTTAAACCCGCTTTTTTGAGTAATTTAATTTGACGAGCGAAATAGTTTTCTTCGCCACGGAGAATCTTTTTTGAACCGGAATGCACGAAAGTTTCGCGCCCTATCTCCAAAATTTCCGCGAGCAGAATTCCGAGAAACGGAATCGTGATGCCGAAAAAATCGGCCGCGAGATCGGCCAGTTCGGGATTACCCGTCGCAAACGCACCATCGAGCAGTTCTTTGAAAATGCCGATCAGCAAAACATCGCGCACAGCCAAAACTAGCGCGACAGCTTCCGAAGCGTGTTGGCGGAAAGTCAGCCGCGCGGCGAAAATAATCGTAAAAAGCAGGAGCGAAATTTTGAGATGCAAAAATTTGTCCGCCGCGATTCCTAGATCAAAGGAAATTATCCCGGCAGCGGCGAGAAGAAAAACGCACGCGAAGAGCAGATATTTTCGCATTTTTAGCGCGCTTGAAATTCATCGTAAACCGCGCAAACCTCGCATAAATTTTTGCGCGAATTGATGCAAAGAATCCGCAACCGCGAGATCAATTCGTCCGGCGACCAAGCGGAATATTCTTTGCGGAAATTTTTGTATTTAGGTGAACTCGCGAAGTCCGGCTGCTCGTTTTTCAATTCAAAAACCTCGAGCTCGAGCATGCGCGGCATGCGCGCAATCAGAACTTGGCGAGAAGTTTGGGTGGCTTGCAATTTTGGTTTTTGTTTTTAGTTGGGAATTTTTTGAGTTCAGCGCTTCGTGATGATCGCGTCGATCAAACCGTATTTACCGTATTTTTTGGCCGCTTCCGGCGAGAGGAAATTGTCACGATCAGTATCTTTTTCGATCTGCGCAATCGCCGCACCCGAGTGTTTCGCGATAATTTCGTTCAGTCTTTTTTTTGTTTGGATGATGTGCCGCGCGTGAATTTCGAGATCCGAAGCTTGGCCTTCCATTCCGCCGAGCGGCTGGTGAATCATGATCTCGGCATTCGGCAGTGCGAAACGTTTGCCTTTCGCGCCACCCGCAAGCAGAACCGCACCCATCGATGCCGCCATCCCGACGCAAACGGTCGAAACGTCGGGTTTGATCAACTGCATCGTATCGTAAATCGCGAGACCAGCGGTCACATGTCCACCCGGTGAATGGATATACAAAGTAATATCTTTCGTCGGGCTCTCATTTTCAAGGAAAAGCAGCTGGGCAATCACATTATTGGCAACGCCGTCATCGATCGCCGAACCGAGAAAAATAATCCGATCTTTGAGCAGGCGCGAGTAAATATCGTACGCCCGCTCGCCCATCGGCGATTTCTCGATCACGGTCGGAATGAGATAGTTCGCGCTCGGAGTGATTTTTCTACTTGGCATTTTTTGGCTTTTTTATCAGGGAAGTTTAGCAAATTTGAACGAAAATTTCAACCCCTCAATTTTGCGCCAATCTTGCCCAAATTCGCAACAATTTTTTGGAGAATCGGCTCGACTTCCGCCTCAGCTAATGTTTTTTCCGGATCGCGAATCTCGAAAGAAAACGCGAGCGATTTCGCATTTTCGGGAATACCTTTGCCCTCGTAAATGTCGAAAAGTGCGAGCTCGCAAATTTTGGAATCCGCCGCAAGAATCGCGTTTTCGACCGACCGAACCGTCGTTTTTTTGTCGACGACGATCGCGAGATCGCGCGGCACGCCGGGAAATTTCGGTAATTCGGTCGCGATGATCGGTGGCCGAGAAATTTGCGAAAGTAAATCGAAATCTATTTCAAGAAAAGCGGAACGCGGCAGCTCGCAATTTTTCGCGACGGCCGGATGCAGCTCCGCGATCAGACCAATTTTTTTGCCCGCGACTTTGATCTCGACCGCGCGACCGGGATGTGCGCGCGGCGAACTCTCGACCGCAGCATCGAATTCAGCGGTGAAATGCAGCGCGGCGAAAAGTTTTTCCGCGACACCACGAATCTTCAAAAATGGATTTTCCTCGCCAACGATCAGTGCAATCGCGCGATTTTTTTCGCTGAAATCTGGCTCAAAAATCGAGGAAACCTCGAACAAACGGAAGTTTTTTGCGTTGCGGGAATTGCGCGCGGCGGCGTCGATCAGACTCGCGAGCAGACTCGGTCGAAGAAATCTTTGGTCTTCGCTCGGCGGATTTTGGATGCGCGCGGCGTCGGACGCGGTGAACAAAGCATTTTCCAAAACTTTTTGCGAAACCATCGCGAGCGTCGCGGTCTCATGAAAACCGAAACCGACGAGCGCGTCCTCGACGGAATTTTTGAGTGCGCGGAAATTATCCCGCAGCGGCGGAGAAATTTGGACGCGCGGAAATTCGGTCGGCAAATCGCGAAATCCGATATGTCGAATCACTTCTTCGAACAAATCAATTTCCTGCTCGATATCGCGACCGGAACGAAACGACGGAACTTCGACGCGCCAATTTTCTTCGTCCGTTTTTTGAATTTTGAATCCGAGACCAGTGAGAATTTTTTCGGCGCGATCCGGATCGACTTTTTGACCCAATTTTCGCGCCAAATTAGCGAGCGCGAAGTCGAGAATCCTTTTTTCCGGTTGAAAATTGCGGACATCCGCACCAGCGACAATTTTCAATTCCGGACAAGTCTCGCGGAGAATTTCGACAAAAAGCGCGGCGGATTCCGGCGGCAAATTCGGATCGAGGCGTTTTTCGAAACGCAGCGATGATTCGCTGCGCATTCCGAATTCGAGAGAAGTTTTGCGAATCGCGATCGCGTCGAAATTCGCGGCTTCGAGAATTATTTCGGTCGTCGAATCTTCGATTTCGGAATTCGCACCGCCCATCACGCCGGCGAGCGCGAGTGGTTTTTCCGCGTCGGCGATGACTAAATTTGTTTCGCTCAATTTTCGTTCGACGCCGTCGAGCGTGGTTAATTTTTCGCCCGCTTTCGCCTTGCGAACAATCAACCAACCGCCGGCGAGTTTTTTCGCGTCGAAAGCGTGCAGTGGCTGTCCCAGCTCGAGCAAAACATAATTCGTCGCGTCGACGACATTATTGATCGCACGAATCCCGCAATTTTCCAGTCTTTCCCGAATTTTTTGGGGCGACGGTTGAATTTTAATTCCGGAAATCCGGAGCGCGGAATATCGAGCGCACAATTTCGGCTCGGCGACTTCGCAATCCAGTTTTTGCGTAATTTCGGGCAAACTGAATGTACGATTTTTGAATTTTTGGTCGAGTAAAATCGCGATTTCACGCGCGAAACCAAATTGACCGAAAAGATCAGGACGGTGCGTGATCGCGTGATTGTCGATCACGAGAATCGTATCGCCGCCGAGATATTCGGAGAATTTTTGGCCGACTTCGGCCGTCGCATCGAGCACGAGAATTCCTTCCGATTTGTCGACGAGTCCGAGCTCCGCCTCACTGCAAATCATTCCGTTCGACTCGACGCCTTTCATTTTGCGTTTTTCGATTTTGAAATTGCCGGGCAAAACACAACCGACGAGCGCGACCGGCACTTTCGCGCCTTCGAAAATATTTTGCGCGCCGCAAATAATTTGTAATTTTGAAGCCTGTCCTGAGCTAGTCGAAGGATCGACATCGACCGTCGTGAGTCGAATTTTGTCCGCGCCCTCGACCGGCTCGATTTTGAGAATTTGGCCGACGACAACCTGCGGAATATTGCAGCCAGTCGTACGCAAATGTTCAACTTCCGCAACACGCTCAGTCAAAAGTTCCGCCAATTTTTCCGCGGAAATTTGCGAGAGGTCGACGAAGTCCGAAAGCCAGTCGAGCGAAAGAATCACCCGAAGATTTTAGCGAAATCTGAGGTAAAATGAAGCCCGTCCTAATTTTATATTTTGTCTCTCCTCGCTCTCTCCCCGCTCGACGGTCGATACGCGAAAAAAGTCGACGCGCTGCGACCGTATTTTTCGGAATTCGCACTGATGAAATATCGTGTCGTCGTCGAATTGAAATATCTCGCGGCGCTCGGCGACGAGCCGCGAATCCGGGAAGTGCAAAAATTTTCCGCCGCAGAATTGAAATTGATCGAG
>JAZDNQ010000044.1:0-18732 GCA_043799575.1 Patescibacteria group bacterium
ACTTCAAAGATCCCGACGAGGCGATTCAAAAAGATTCGCAAATTCTCGCCGATGCGATCGCGAGCGCAGTCGAGCCGCTCGATTTCTTTTTCCAAAAAGTTTTCGTCCAAGCTGATTTACAAAATTCCGCGGAAAAGAAAAAAGCAGTTCGAGTTTTACTCAGCCACGCCGCGAAAATTTTTTCCGCGGTCGAGCGCGAAGATTTCATCCGCGCCGCTGCCCAAAAAATTGGCAGCTCGGAAAGTGCGCTGAATGAAGAGCTCGTGAATTTTACTTTCGGCGCGCCCGCTGCGAATTTCGAAACGCCGATTAAAAATAAAAATTCGCTCGACCCGATGCAACTTTTGCGCGGACTGATTCTCGCGTTTCCGGAAATCGCGAAAGAATTCGAAATCACCGCGACTGCCGAAAACGAAGACGACGAAAAATTGGCGCTGCTTGTGAGCGACAAATACTCGGAATTCTCCGACGACAAAATTCGCGACGAAATCAAAAATTTGCAATTGAAGGTTGTGCAAAAAAATTCCACTGACCGCAAACACGAATTGAAAAACCAAATGCAGGCGGCCGAAGCAGCGGGCGACGAAAGTTTGGCCGCCGAGCTTTTTGAGAAATATCAAAAATTACTCGCCGAGTAGATTTTCCGGAATATCGAAATTCGCAGCGACCGAGTCGATGTCGTCGTCTTCTTCGAGCGTCTCGATCAGATTCAGAATTTTTTTCGCCGTTTCGGCGTCCTCGATTTTGATTTCGCTTGTCGGCTCGAAAGTCAGTTCGGCCGATTCGACTTTCAGATTTTGCGCCAACAAATTTTTCCTGACTGCGGCTAAATCTTTCGCTTTCGTTTTGACAACCAATTTTTCGCCGGCGGATTCGACATCGTCCGCGCCCGCGTCGATCGCGGCGAGTTCGAGCGCCTCCGAATTACCTGCGACCGTGATGATTCCTTTTTTCTCAAATTGAAAAACGACCGAGCCGCTCTCCGCAATTTTCCCACCGCCCTTCGACAAAAGATGCCTGATGTTCGCGATCGTGCGATTCGGATTATCGGTCAGTGCGCGGATCAGCAGCGCGACTCCGCCTGGCGCGTAGCCCTCGTAAATTTTTTCCTCGATGCGTTGGCCCTCAAGCGCCCCAATTCCTTTTTTGATTGCGCGCTCAATATTCTCTTTCGGAAAATTATCTGCTTTCGAATTCTCGATCGCAGTTGCGAGCACAGCATTCATCGCGGGATCGCCGCCGCCGAGTCGTGCGGCGAGCTCGATATTTTTCGCGTGCCGCGTGAATTTTTTCCCGCGCGCCGCGTCGGTTACGCCTTTCGCGCGTTTGATCGTACTCCATTTCGAATGTCCGGACATGTAGGGTATAGGGGTTAGGGTATAGGGATTTCAGAAGGCGCGGTCACGAGACCGCGCTTTCAGGGAAATAAAAGTCGTCGAATTTTCTCACAGAATCGGTTTCTGTCGAGCCGTCGTTTTCCGGATTCGCAAAACCGCAGGCGAACAAAAGTTCGACCGCATAATTTTCCGGCAGCTGCAGTTTTTCAGTCGCGATTTTTTTATCAATTCCGGCGATGAAGCAACCTGCCGCGCCGCTCGCTTCGAGCGTCGCCGCGAAATATCCCGCCACCAAATAAACTTGCTGCCGCACCCACTCGTCCCGATTTTTCACGATCTCGGCGACGCGCGCACTCACTTTCGGATCGCCTGTCGCCGTGCCGAATCGCTCCGCCAAAAATTTCCGCGCGTTCATTTCGCCGGCTTCCGGGCTCACCGCGAACAGAAAAAGATGTGGTGCAGTTTTCACCGCGGGCTGGAAATTAATCCAGTCGTCATTTTTCCGGTTCGAAATGTCGAGCAGGATGACTGGTCGCGAGTTCATGCTCGTCGGACTTTTCCACGCGACACGAATCGCGCTCGCCAAAACTTCGGCTGGAATTTTCTCGGCCAAAAAGTTTTTGACTGTCCGCCGATTCAAAAGATTTTCAATTTCAAACATTTTGGAAATTAAGTAAAATCAATCTTACCAAATCTAAAAGCTTCCATCTAAAATCATAAATCCATGATTCTTTCTGACCATGATATTCGCGACGCGATTCAATCTGGCCGAATCAAAATCGATGCGCCGGATCAAAAATTTCTCGAAAATATCGGACCGAGTTCGCTTGATCTGCGTTGCGGCTCGCATTTCAAAGTTTACGAGCACACGAAATTTTCGCTGCTTGATCCGGCTAATCCCGCGACTTTTGAAAACTGCTCGCGGATGCTCGAGGTCGCGAGTCCGAGCGAGCCATTCATCGTCCAGCCGAACGATTTTATTCTCGGAGTGACCCTCGAAAAAATTACTTTGCCGAACGATTTGGTTGCTCGTGTCGAAGGTCGTTCAAGTCTGGGCAGACTCGGGATCATCGTTCACTCGACTGCCGGATTCGTCGATCCGGGATTTTCCGGGACGATTACTTTGGAAATTACAAACATCAATAAAATGCCGGTCGCGCTCTATCCCGGGATGCGCGTTTGTCAGCTCGCGTTCGAGACTTTGACCAGTCCGGCTGAGGTCGATTATTCACAAAAGACGACCCAAAAATATCAGGGTCAGGTTTTTCCCGAGGAGTCGCGGATTTGTCGCGATCCGGAAATGATTGAAATTCAAAATTCGAAAAAATGAAGAAAATATTTTTAGTTTCCGTTTTTGCGATTTTTTTCGCCGCCTGCACAGCCGGCAAGGTAGTCGCGTCCAAAATGGAATATGAACAAGTCTTGGGCAAAGCCGTTTGCGAAGTAGTCAAAGAATTAAACGCGAAGGGCGAGCTGAAAGACGAAGCCGCGATCGCGCGTGATTTCAATCCGCTTTTCGAACAGTCAATTAACGTGATGGGCTACGATTCGGATAGCTGGCTCGCAGCGAAAACAAAATATTTTCCAAACGAAGAAGATCATACGAAGCTTGTGAAATTACATTTCACTTGGTGTTTGATCGGCGATTCGATCGGCGGAACAGAAAATGCAACGAGCGCTGATTCGAAAACTACCGCTCAATGATCGCTACGGAAAAATCGCGCTTGCGCAAAGAAATGCTCGCGAAGCTGCGCGCGTTTTCGGGCGCGGAGCGTTCGCGACAAAACGCAATTCTCGCCGAAAAATTTTTGGCTTTACCCGAATTTCAAAAAGCCGAAACAATCGGATTTTTCGCGAGCGAGCCGTTCGAAATCGCGACGGATTTTTTGATCGAGCGAAGTTTGCGACTCGGTAAAAAAGTCGGTTTGCCGCGCGTCGAAACCCCCCCAGCCCCCCTTGTCAGGGGGGAGCAGCGCAACTTAATTTTCCACGAGATCAAAAATTTAGCCGATTGCACGCCGGGCTGTTTCGGGATCAATTGTCCGGTCGCGACCGCGCCGAAAATTTCGCTTGCGGAAATTGATTTGCTTGTCGTGCCTGCACTCGCGTTCGACCGCGACGGCAATCGGCTCGGGCGGGGCGGGGGATTTTTCGATCGCGTTTTGGAAAAATTTCGTGGAAATTCAGCTGGCCTCGCTTTCGATTTTCAAATGCTCGAAAAAGTTCCGGTCGAAAAGTTCGACAAAAAAGTTTCGCAAATTTTAGTCGGGAATTAACCACTAATTTCTCTGGCGCACGCCACTACTTTTTTGGCAGCAAAAAAGTAGCACAAAAAACTGCCCGACGATCCGAAATTTTTGCGGATTGCGTCGACTCGCTCGTCCCAAAGGGACCCCTTCGGGGCTAAAAAATCCGACGCTCGCTTCACTCGCCGGATTTTTTTACGCTCACTCGTCGGCAATCCGGTGGACAAAAATTTCGCAATGTCGGGAAACTACTTTTATTATTTTTTTGCTAAAATCCGAGAAATGAATCTCAAGAAAATTTTGTCGCGCGGAGTCGTCGAGCTGATCGGCGAAAAAGAATTGGAAAAAAAGTTGGCGACTGCGCCGGAAAAAGTCGTAATCAAATACGGCGTTGATCCAACGCGGCCAGACATTCATCTCGGCCACGCGGTGTGTTTGCGCAAACTGCGCGAGTTCCAAGATCTCGGCTGCAAAGTTGTTTTCTTGATTGGCGATTTCACAGCGCGGATCGGCGACCCGACTGGCAAATCCAAAATTCGTCCCGAGCTGGATCAGGCCGAAGTCGAAGCGAATGTGAAAACTTATCTCGAGCAGGCGGGCAAAATTCTCAAAACCGATCCGAAAAATTTTGTGTGGATTCGCAACTCCGACTGGCTGATGAGCGTGACGGATGTTTTCGCGCCTGAAGGTGCGGACTTGGAGATTAACCAGAAAAATAATCGGACCGGAGAGGACAGTAAAATTAATATTCACTTTGCGCCCAATTCGATGATCGCGAAGACGGCAGTTTGGGAAGAGACGCGCATGCAGAAAAAACTTGGTTTGGGTCAGATCAAATCAATCACATTTTGGAATATTCTTTGGACTTTGCGACGCATTTCGCACGCGCGTTTGATCGAGCGCGATATGTTTCAAGAAAGGATTAAAAAGAACGAACCGATTTTTATGCACGAACTTTTGTATCCGGTGATTCAGGGTATCGATTCAAATGTCATCGCCGATATTTTCGGCGCGTGCGATCTCGAAGTCGGCGGCACGGATCAACATTTCAATATGCTCATGGGTCGCGAAGTGATGGAAATGAACAACAAAAAACCACAAGCAGTTCTCACGCTCCCGATTCTCGAAGGTACGGATGGTAAAGAAAAGATGTCGAAGAGTTTAGAAAATTATATTGGGATTGCAGAAAGCCCGACCGAGATTTTCGGCAAAACAATGCGTATTCTCGACGAGGCGATTCCGCGCTGGGTCGAGCTCACCACTGACCTCGACGAAAAAGATTTCACGAAGCGATTGAAAAAAGAAAATCCAAAAGATTTGAAAATTGAACTCGCGAAAGAACTAGTTCGCATGTATCACGGCGAAAAAGCGGCGGATGCTGCGGTCGAGGAATTCGCGCGACTTTTTTCCGGCGATTCGAAAAATGGCCGCCCGGACGAGATTCCCGAAATTCAAATCGAAGAAGGCAGTTGGGGAATCGTCGAACTTCTCAATTCCGCGAAACTCGTCGCATCGAAATCGGAAGCGCGCCGTTTGATCGAACAAGGCGGTGTGCGAGTTGACGACCAAAAAGTCGAATCGGTCGACGCGAATTTCACCGTCGGGAAAAAAGCTTTGATTCTCCAAATCGGGAAACGCCGGTGGGCGAAAATAGTTTCCTAAAATGGAAATTTTTTTGATTGTCGTGATCGGTGCGCTCGGCCTCGCAGTCGGCAGTTTCCTCAATGCCGCAGTTTATCGACTGCATATTGGGAAGCCGCAAAGTCTTTTGACTGATCGCAGTATTTGCCCCAATTGCAAAAAAAAGTTGGCGGTGCGCGATTTGATTCCACTCGTGAGTTTCCTCGTGCTGCGTGGCAAATGCCGTTTCTGCAAAAAGCCGATTGACCCGATTTATTTTTGGACCGAGCTCGCGACCGGACTCGCGTTTCTCGCAGTCGCGCTTTTCGGCGCATGCGGAACGATCCCGCTTTTGCTCAATTTGCTTTTCGTTTCAATTCTCATTTTTCTCGGCAGCTACGACGCGCGCTTCGGCGAAATTCCTGATTCGATTGCGATCTTCGGAATTGTTTTCGCGCTGATTTTCGCGCCGCATTTTTGGCCAGCTGTTCTTGGCGCACTGGTCGGCGGGGGATTTTTCACTGCGCTCGTTCTCATCTCGAATGGCAAATGGATGGGCGGTGGCGACATTCGGCTCGGACTGCTACTCGGCGCACTAGGCGGCTGGCGCGGATTTGCAGTCGCGCTTTTCGTTGCGTCGTTCACAGGCTCGCTTTTTGGACTGACCCAAATTTTTAAAAAAAAGAAAAAACTAAAATCCGCGATTCCGTTCGCTCCGTTTCTCGCTGTCGGGGGGATCGTTGCGATTCTTTTCACCGAAAAAATCTGGAGCTGGTATCTCGGATTTCTGCTCGCCTAAAAATCAAAACTGGCTGTCAAGCTCGTCCCGCAATTCCTCGGCGCGCTTATTGATCATCGACTGAATCGCGAGGGTATAAAGTGCGCCAGCTGTGATTCCCAAAACTGCGACCAACATCAGCGGAAAAGACAAATTTACATTTTTGAATCCAAAAAACAGGGCAAAACTCGCCGCGGTCTGGACATTTTGGAAAAAAATAATCAGCAGCACGACCGTGATGCCGAGCGCCGAGATGAGATAGCCGACTTTCATTTGGCGAGGGTTTTAATAAGGTTTGCGAGAAGCTTAATTATTTTCAATTGATGATGCAAACGCGCGCGGTGCGGTGTCCCGGCCGCGAAAGCCGCCCGAACTTCCTTTTTCTGCGACTCGGGATGGCGGCTCGCTTCATTTTCAATCGCGGCCTCGACTTCGCTCTCCGGCACTTCCGGTTTTTCCGTCTCGACAAGTTTGTCCAAGATCAACCTGACTTTCACTCGTTTCTCGGCCTCGACTTTTAATTCTTTCCGCAAATCTTCCTCAGTCTTTTTCGTCATCTCCAAATATTTTTGCCAATCCATCCCGCCGCCCGCGATGCGATTTTGCAAATCTTTAATCATCCATTCGAGTTCTTCATCGATCAAAATTTCGGGCACCTCGACTTCAGCGACTTTCAAAAGTTCGGCGACGAGATCGGCCTCGAGTTTTTGCTGCGCCTGCGATTCTTTCCTGGATTGCAAATGTTCCGCGATGTCTGCCTCGACCTCTTTCCAAGTTTTTTTCTGGCTGCCACTAATTTTTTCCGCGAAAGCATCACTCAATTCCGGCTCGACCATTTCTTCGATTTTGTGCAGCTTCACCTTGAATTTGACATCTTGATCGGCGAGATGTTTCGCGTGATAAGTTTTCGGAAACTTCACAGTGTGTTCTTTTTCCTCGCCGGTTTTCATTCCTTCGAGACCTTCCTCGAATCCCGGAATGAAATTACCTTCGCCCAAAGTGAGCGGGTGATTTTTCGACTGCGTGCCGTCGAGCGGGACGCCGTCCGGCGTGAATCCTGCGAAATCAATCTCGACACGATCGCCTTTTTTCGCGGCGCGATCGGTGATCGGTCGCGGTTCGGCGTTGCCGCGCAAAATATCTTTCACGACAGCTTCGATTTCTTGAGGTTCGACTTTCAGCTCCTCTTTTTTCAATTTAATTTTTTTCCAATCGCCGACTTTCACTGCGGGGAGCACTGCGACTTTCGCCATAAATTTCAACGGCTCGGCTGATGTAATCTCAATTTTCGGATGGCTCACGACCAGCAAATTTTCTTTCTGCACAGCTTCGGCGTATGCGAGCTTGATCGCGATGTCGCCCGCCTCGACCGAGATCGCGCGTTCGCCGACTTTCTCGATCACTTTTTCCTCCGGTGCTTTGCCTTCGCGGAAGCCCTCGATCTTCACTTCTTTTTGAAAGCGTTTGATTGCTTCCGCGCGCGCCGCTTCCAAAACTTTCGGATCAACCTCAATCGTGAGTTCGATCTCAGATTTTGGCAGTTTTTTGATTACAACAGACATCCCAAAAAAGGTTAAAAGGGCTACTATTCTACCCTAAAACCCGATTAATTTCTCGCGAAAATTTTTCTCCGGAAAATAATTCCCGAGGCGACAAGTGCGACGAAAATCGAGACTGCCAGAGTTTCGGCCGGACCTTGTTCAGAAAGTTTCTCCGGCTTCTCGCTCGCGGAATGCAAAGTGCCGATCGTTTGTGGCGCGGTCGGCGAATAAATCGAAGCCGCTTCGTTGCTGCCCTGACTTTCCGTGCCGTCCGTCGCGACCGCACTGATCATGAAAAAATATTTAGTTCCGTTCACGAAATTCGAGTTCAAAAGCGTGAAAGTTCCAGTCGCGGGAACGCGGTGAATATATTTGCCGCTTTTCGTTCCATAATAAATATTGAAATGATCGACCTCAGTTTCCGGTGCATCCCAAGCGAGCGCGATGCCTGCCGAGAGCGGAGTCGCAGTCAAATTCGCCGGCGGTTCGCCCGCGAAAACCGGGGGAGTCGCGAACACATTCGTAGTCGGAGCAGGCAAACTTGGTTCCGGATTTTGCGTGACAGTTGCGAGATTATCGCTCGGCGGCGGTGTCTGATTTTCCAGCTGTCCACCGTTCGAAGTCGGTGCTGTCGATAAATCGGGTGTCGGAGCTTGAGTTGATTCGGTCGTTGTTGCCGGCTCAGTTGTTGGAGTTGTTGTGTCCGCAGTGGTCGGAGTCGGTGCGGGCGCGAGATCGCTCAAAGCCGTGACCTGAAATTTCGTCGGACTCGTGGTCATAGTCGTCGGAGTCGTGACTTTAATTTCGTATTCACCGAGTGCGGTGATGTCCGGGACTTTCGTAAAAATCGTCATTGTCGTGCCGTCCGCAGCTTGATCGACGGTTTCGATTTCGGCCGGAATATCGCCAAAAAATATTCCGCCAGTGCCGCGCGTTAGATCGGAAAAATTCGTAACGGTAATGCTGATTGTGTCGCCGACTTTGCCGCTCGCAGGATCGATCGCGGTGATCGCCGGTGTAACCGCGACAGTCTCAGCCGGAGTAGTTTCATTCAAATCGGCTCCCAAGTTTTTTGGTGCGAAAACGCCTCCCTTGAAAGCGAAAAAGCTCAAAAAAATTCCGACCGAAGCAAGTCCGCCGAGGAAAGATTTCAGTTTCGATTTTGGTTTTTTTTGGTTTTGCAAATCACGCCATTTTACCAGAAAAGCCTTACAAAAGCAATTCCTATACTGGAATTATTTGTTCTTTTTGTGCTTCTCGCGAGCCGCCTCGATCGTCCCGACCATATAAAAGTCCGATTCTGAGAGATCGTCGTGTTTGCCGTCGAGAATTTCCTTGAAGCCTTTCACTGTGTCCTCGAGCTTCACGTATTGTCCCGGGTTGCCAGTGAAGACCTCAGCGACGTGGAACGGTTGCGACAAAAAGCGTTGTAATTTCCTGGCGCGGGAGACCACCAATTTGTCCTCCTCAGACAATTCATCGATACCGAGAATCGCAATGATGTCTTGCAGGTCTTTGTATCTCTGCAAAATTTTCTGCACGCCGCGGGCGACATCGTAGTGTTCCTGTCCGACGACCTGCGGATCAAGTTGCCGCGAAGTCGAGTCGAGCGGATCGACCGCCGGATAAATTCCTTGCTCCGTCAAAGCGCGATTTAAAACAACCGTCGCGTCGAGGTGGGCGAAAGTATTCGCCGGAGCTGGGTCGGTAAGATCGTCAGCCGGGACATATACCGCCTGAATCGAGGTAATCGAACCATCTTTTGTCGAAGTAATCCGCTCCTGCAGTTCGCCCATTTCACCAGCGAGAGTCGGTTGATATCCGACCGCGCTCGGCATTCGTCCGAGCAACGCGGAAACTTCTGAACCGGCCTGTGAGAAGCGGAAAATATTATCAATAAAAAGCAAAACGTCGCGGTGCTCGACATCACGGAAATATTCGGCGACGGTGAGTCCGGTGAGTCCGACCCGCAAGCGGGCCCCCGGCGGCTCGTTCATTTGTCCGTAAATCAAAGCTGTTTTATCGATGACGCCTGACTCTTTCATTTCCGTCCAAAGATCGTTGCCTTCGCGAGTGCGTTCGCCGACACCGCAGAAAACCGAATATCCGCCGTGATTTTTCGCGACATTGTGAATCAATTCTTGAATCAAAACGGTTTTGCCGACACCAGCTCCGCCGAAGAGACCGACCTTTCCACCTTTCGCGAAGGGCGCGAGCAAATCGACGACTTTGATACCGGTTTCGAAAACTTCGACTTTCGTCGTTTGTTCGGTAAATTCCGGGGCGCTGCGGTGAATCGGCCAGCGCTCTTTCGCGGCGATTTTCCCCGCGCCGTCGACCGGATTGCCCTGCACATCCAAAATTCGGCCGAGCACTTTTTCTCCGACTGGAACAGTGATTTGTTCGCCCGTCGCGCGCGCTTTTTCACCGCGCACCAAACCGTCAGTGAGATCCAAAGCCACAGTTCGTACGACGCCGTCGCCGAGATGTTTATAAACTTCGAGACCCAGCTCGCCCTGCTCGCGATCGATCACGATGCGCTCGAAAATCCCGGGGATACTGTCGCGATCAAAAGCGATATCAACGACCGGACCGATGACTTGTCGGACGACGCCAGTGTTATTTTTCGTGGCTGCAGGGGTCATAAAAATTCGAATTAATTGGATTTTAAGTCCGCGAAATTTTAGCGGCGAGAGGGTAGATAGTAAAGCTGAGCGAAAACATTTTTAGTTCGCCAGCAGAAAGCCATTTTGCCCGATTTTATCGATTTGGCAAGTCGACTTTGGCCAGATTATTTCTAAAATTAAACTAACTTAATTTCCCAAAATGCATTCTCCCAAATCCAAATTGGCAGTTTTGGCGCTGACCCTACTTTTGTTGTTCGGCTGCGGAATTTCTCCGAATTCTGATTCGACTGTTGAGCAAAACTCGGATGCGCTCGCGCCCTCTGGCTCGATTGAGCTCGAGAGCGGAACGCCAACCGTGCAGGTCGAAATTTACAAGCAAAAAGCAATTGATGCACAGACGCGACTACGTCTTTTGCTCGAGAATGGGACACCGAATTTTTCACTGCGTGAAAAAATTATTCCAATCGCATTTGCCGCGGATGCGGAATTCGAATCCGAAGTCACGGCTCTCCTAAATGAAATTGAAATTTATACCGAGCTGGCGCTTGATGCCGCGACTAGCTTGACCGATCCGGCTGAGGTTGCAGCTCTGCTCGATTCGATTCAATCAGTACAAAAAACGACGAGCGAAATTTTGGCACGGCCGCCTGAGACGAGAGAAATGAGAAAGCTTTTTGCCAAAACACAGGCGCGACTTGCCGTGCGGGTAGTCGACACTGACGAAGCGATCGCTGCGGTATATGATGCGCTCGATAGTGGTGCGACTTCGGTCGAAGTCGGAGTCGATAACGAAGTTGAAGATTTGCTGCCACAAAGTCGCACACAGCTAAATTTTGCCGCACTCGAAAATATCCAAAATTTAACCGAGCTTAAAATTCAACTCGCGACTGCTGAGCTCGCGAAAGTGCGCGAACGAATCGCGGCCGGTGAATTGACTGCTGCGAACACCGATCCGGTTTTGGCTGAGATCCAAAATCAAATTGCCAACGCGACTCAACTTTTGGCCGACGGTAAAGCAGACGAAGCGTTCACGCTCGCGAGCGAAAGCAAACGCGCTGTGAACAAAATTAAAAATGTGATCGCGCGTTCGCGCGACGCGCTGGCTCGTGCGACTGGTTTACAAAAGCGCGCCGAGGCGGGCGATGAGCTTGCCGCCGCCCAGCTCGAAAAATTGCAAAGCTTTTTGGTAAACAAAGATTTGACTGAAATTTTGGCTGAACAAGTTGGTCAGCAAAAGGAGCGAGCCGAAAAGATTGCTGCCGTGCGAGAAGACTCGGACAAGATTCGACGCGAGGTCAATCAGACTTTATTGCAGCTGAAAAAATCCGAACTCGCGGGCGAAATTTCCGCCGCCGAATTTGCGAAAAAAGAAACAGAGCTTTTGGCACAAGTGCGAGCGGCGCAGGCCGAGCGCATTCAAGCCGAAAAAGAATTGCGCACACAGCAGCGTGAATTACTCGGTGAGCTGACCGGATTGTCGACCGATGATGCCAAAGTTCGCCGCGCGGAAATTCAAACCGAAACCGAAGTCCGTATGCGCGAGGCGCGTTCCGACGAGCGTAAACTTTTCGACGCGCTCACGACTGGTAATGCCGAGACGATTCAGGCGGTGCAAAACGGGATTCGCATCAAACGCGAGCAGGCGAGCGCGCAGCAAAAAATTAAATTTCAACGCGCGACCGAGCAGCAAACTTCAACCGGAGAAAATGAAAATGGCGAGGTTAAAGAAAATGAAAATACAGAAAACGCGGTCGAAGCGCAGATCGAAACCCGGACAGGGACACGCAGTCTCCAAGATCTTGGCAACGAGCTGCAGCAAAAGATTCAGGTCGCGCCTGCTCCGGCCAGTTCGGGTTCGGATTCGGTGTCGGAGCCAGCGCGCCGCGGTCGCAACTAAAAAAGTTTCGGCTGTTCGATCGTTTGCGCGACTTTCACTTTCACAGGGAAAATTTTCGTGAGTCTTTTTTCGAGCGAGTGAAATTCCAACTCGTCAAAAAGATGCACGACAGTCGTGCGGTCAAAATCCTCAACGCGACATTTCCCCAGATCGAAATCAATCTGCGCGTCGCGGCGAATCGTCGCCAGTCTTTTCGAAAACAGCGCACTCTCGTGATCGCGCTCCAATTTCGCGCGGACAGTCGGTCGGATTTTTTCGAGATTAGTAAAAATATTTTCGAGTGAACCAAACTCGACGATCAAATCAGTCGCCGTTTTCGGACCGATGCCTTCGACGCCTTTGAAATTGTCCGAGCTGTCTCCCGCGAGTCCTTTGAAATCGGGAATGAATTTCGGCTCAAATCCGTACTTCGCCAAAACTTTTTCCGGTGTAAATTTTTCCGCTTTGCGATAACCGCCCGCGAGATCGTGCACCGCGATCTTCTCGTTCACGAGCTGCAGCAGATCGCGATCACCCGAGACGACGATCGTCTGCCAATCAGCTTCATTTTTCATTCTTTCGCAAATCGTTCCGAGAATGTCATCCGCCTCGAAACCATTCCCTGAAAAAATCGGAATCGAAAACGCGCGCACGATTTCATAAACTCTTCGGATTTGCGCGATGAGTTCTGGCGCGGTTTTCGCGCGCGTCGCTTTGTATTCTTCAGTCGCGTGATGCCGAAAAGTTTTGCCTTTGCGGTCGAAAGCGACCGCGATGCAGTCCGGTTTTTCCAACTCAATCACATTCAAAAGAATTGAGGTAAAACCAAAAACCGCATTCGTCGGTTCGCCGGATTGGGTTGTGAATTTCTCGGGGATCGCGTGAAAAGCGCGATGAATAATCGCGTGGCCATCGAGAAGGACGAGTTTTTTCACTGCGCGATTCTACCCAAATTACTGAACCAAATCACCGATCGGAATATCCGGATTATTAGTCGGCGTCGCGGCAGGAGTTGGGCTGACTGATTGTTCAGTTTGAAATTTCGAAAAGAGCACATTGATTTTATTCGACAAAGTTTCGAAATCGAGAAAGTTGAAATTCACACCAAACAATTTCCCAATGAGTGGCACGAAGACGAGCGAAAGCAGCGCGATGATTAGCCCGATGATGGCATAGCGAATCGTATGAATCGCTTGTTTGACTTTGCCTTCGTCGCCGCCGGAGAGAATGAAAGAAAAACCGCCAAAGAAAATAAAAACAATTGAAAGCGCGCCCGCTCCGAGGATTGCCAGCGCTGCAAAAAGATAAACAATATCAAAAAGATTGAGATTGGTGAGGTCAGTATAGGTGACTGTCTCAGCAAAGGCAGTGGGGATGAACATCGCTAGGGGGGTTAAGTTTCATCCCGATTCTAGCTGCTTTAAATCACATTTTCAAAAGCGCCTGCAGCATCTTCGCCTTCTTTGCCAGGTTCCTCCTTCTTAGCCGGAGCTGGTTTCGTTCGCGGTGCGGCTGGTCTCGCGGCTGCTGCCGGTCGCTCGGTGTGCTCGAATCTCTCGACGCGGCGTTCGCTGCCGTCGGGTTCGAGAATTTTCAAATTCACTCTCTGATCGAATTTCGAGCCGACGAGACGGAGCAAAGTTCGGAGTGCTTTCGCCGTACGACCTTCTTTGCCGACGATTTTGCTCATGTCGACTTCGTTCACGCGCAATTTCAAAAGAACGCCGAGATCATCGATGCTGCGCTCGACCAAGACATCTTCTGGTTTTTCGACAATCGCCCGGACCGCCATTTCGAGGAAGTCTTTGTCGGCGCCGACAGTCGGATCATTCAGATCGTTCATTTTGTTTAAGTTAGTAAGGATTAAGGAGTAAGAAATAAGCTATTCTTTCTTTTCTGCGGCGGGGGCTTCGGCTGGTTTTTCCTCAGCCTTGGGCTCTTCAGCTGGTTTGGCTTCCTCAGCCTTGGGCTCGGCCGGCTTTTCTGCAGCTTTTGGGGCAGCTGGTTTGGGCTCTTCTTTTGGGGCGCTTTTCGATTTTTGCTTGGTATATTTCAAAATAAACTTTGCGACCAAATCTTTTTTGAAACCATTTTTGATCAAAAGACGCGCGACGGTATCACTCGGAGTCGCTCCGTTTTTCAAAAATTGTTCGACTTTGGCCGCATCGAAAGTCAGCTTGTTGTCCGGATTGGTCGGATTGTATTCGCCCAAGCTAGCGAGGACTTTGCCGGATTTCGGAGAAGCGGTTTTTTCTTGCACGATCAGTCGAAACTTCTGCAAATTTTCGTGGCCGATGCGCGCGAGGCGAATTACTAACATTCAAAAAAATTAAGCCGGTGGATTTTAAAGAAAGTTTCTGATTTGGTCAAATCGAAAACATGAAATATGAAGCACGAAACATGAAGCAAATTTTATTTGTTCAATTCGAGCATTTTTTCCAAACTTGCCCGAGCGGAGTTTGCGATTTTTGGGTCGACTGTGATCTCGAATTCTTCCGCTTCCAGCGAGTGTAAAACTTTCGCGAGCGTGATTTTTTTCATATTCACGCATTCGCCAGCGAGTGCGAAAAATTTTTTAGCCGGATTCTCCCGACGCAATTTTTCGAGCATTCCGCTCTCCGTTCCGATCAAAAATTCCGTCGCGCCCGAATTCTTCACGAAGCGCGCCATCCCACCCGTGCCCGCGACGAGGTCGGCGAGTTCCCGGATTTTGCGCGGAGATTCCGGGTGCACCAAAATCTGCGCGTCCGGGTGATTTTTCCGTGCGGCCAAAACCTTTTCCTCCGAAATTCGCGAATGCACATAACAATTTCCCTCCCACAAAATAATTTCTTTCTCTGGCAAATTTTCCGCGACCCACTCGCCGAGGTTGCAGTCGGGGACGAAAATAATTTGTTTTTCGGGAAGCTTCCGGCAAATCTCGACCGCGTTCGCGGAAGTGCAGCACGCATCCGATTCGGCTTTCACCGCCGCACTCGAATTCACATACGCGACGACCGCAGCGTCCGGAAATTCCTTTTTCTTTTCGCGCAATTTTTCGACCGTTACCATTTCCGCCAAAAAACAACCCGCGTCGGGATCGGGGATCAAAACTTTTTTCTCCGGATTCAAAATTTTCGCGCTCTCCGCCATGAAGTGCACTCCCGCGAAAACAATTATCTCCGCATCGGTTTTCGTCGCGGCGACGGCGAGCTCGAAACTGTCGGCAACGAAATTCGCGACATCATAAATTTCCGGCAGCTGATAACTGTGTGCCAAAATAATCGCGTTTTTCGTGCGCTTCAGCTCTCGGATTCGGGATTGCATCTCTGCGATTTTCATGCCGAAAAAATAGCACGAAAAATTCCGATTTGCTAAAATTCTCTCGTCTAACTACCAAAAAATGAAATCCGCACTCAAAACTTTTCTCGCGATCGCGCTTTTTGTCGCGCTCGTACCGACAGTCGCTTTCGCGGAGCAGCAAGATCAGCCGGAAAAGAAACAGTCCGTCGCAATCACGATTGGCAATGATTTTTACACCGCTGGAAATGCAGTCGCGCTGACGACCGATGCCGAGGACGACGCTTTTCTCGCTGGCGCGATTGTCAACGCAACCAAAAAAGTCGCCCAAGATTTATTCGCTGCGGGCAGCTCGGTCAATATTCTCGCCGATGTCGGCGATGATCTGCGTGCTGCGGGCAGCATGATTTCCGTCGCTTCCAAAATTGGCGGCGATGCTTTGATTGGGGGCGGAGTGGTCAATTTCACTGAGAATGCCGCGGTCGGCGGAGACGCCGCGCTCGCGGGCGGGATGCTCAATTTTTCCGGTTCGGTTGCCAAAAATTTGCAGCTCGCAGGCGACGAGATAAATTTCGCCGGGACGGTCGGTGGCGATGCGACGATTCGCGTCGGCAAAAAAATTACTTTCATCGACGGCGCGAAAATCGTCGGCAAGCTGACTCTCGTTTCGAAAAATAAAATTGCTATCCCAGACGGTTTGGCGGGCTCGGTCGAAGAAAAAACACCCAGCGAATTCGCCCAATTTGGTGAGTTTGGCAAAGACAAGGGGCTTGGTTGGATGGGCGAACTAGCCGGGAAATTATTTTTCCTCCTGGTTGGTCTCGTGACGGGCGCGGTTCTGCTCGCGCTTTTCGGCCGATCGAGCGAAGTTTTTGCCAGCAAAATTAAAGAAAAATTTTGGTGGAGTTTGCTTGCCGGTACGATCGCGTTAGTCGTTCCGATTGTCTCAATTTTGCTTGCGATCACGATTGTCGGTTCTTGGCTCGCTGCGATTTTGGGGTTGATGTGGGTGGCTGGTTTACTTGCGGCGGGTTCGCTTGTCGGTTTCGCTATTGGCTCGCTTTTCGTTCGACAAAAAGCTGATTCGAAATATGGTCGCAAATTGCTCGCACTTGTGCTCGGCTGGCTTATTTTTGTCGCGGTTGGATTTATTCCCGGCTTCGGCGGACTGCTGCAATTTACGATTTTCGTGCTGACGCTCGGTGCGGGCGTGCTCACTGATTGCGATCTTTACAAAAAAATGAAAAAGGCTAAACTCCTCTAACTTAAAATTCTCCAATGGCAAAACATCCTGTACCGAAACGTCGCGCGACCGCGACTCGTAGCGGCCGTCGTTATTCCACCTGGAAAACGAAAGAGCTGAAACGGCTTTCCAATATTTCTGCGACTGTCGCCTGTCCGAAATGCAAACAGCCGCGCTCGCCGCATTCGGCTTGTCAGACTTGTGGTTATTATCGCGGCCGGGTCGTGATCGACCTCGCTGCCAAAGATGCCAAAAAGATTTCGAAAGTAAAAGCTTAAGCGTATGCCGGCTGCCAATCGCAGAGCGGTTCGCGAGGCAGTCGTCCAAACAGTTTTCGAATGCGAATTTCGTAATGTTTCGGAAGGCTGGCTCGCGATTTTCGAAAAAAATATGGCTGAGCACGAATGCGAATTCGAAAAAGATTTTTCGAGTGCGCTGCTTGAAGCGACCTTCAACAATCGCGATTTTCTAAAAGAGTGGATCGAGAAGCTCGCGCCGGAGTGGCCGTTCAGCAAAATCGCGAAACTCGACGCGGCGGCTTTATTGGTCGGTCTCGCGGAATTAAAATTTCTCGCTACGCCATTCGACATCCCGCCGAAGGCGACTTTGAACGAATTCGTCGAGATCGCGAAAAATTACGGCGACGACTCGGATCGCAAATTCGTAAACGGCGTTTTGTCGTCTGCGAAAAAAGAATTAGAAAGTAGGGCATAGGGGTTAGGTGATAGGGTATAGCTACGCGGTCTGATATTTTGAAAAATTTAATTTGAAAAATAACGCTATCATTCAGTTGAGTCCTAAACTCTAAAACCTATACCCTAAACCCTGACCAATGAAAGACCTACAGCAAAAACTCGCACACGAATTCAAAGATTTGGCGCTGCTTGAGCTCGCTTTCGTCCACCGCAGTTTTGTGAACGAACATCGCGATGTGCCGGAGTCGAATGAGCGGCTCGAATTTCTCGGCGACGCAGTTTTGGAATTGATCACGACCGAGTTTTTGTTCGCGCAATTTCCCGAAAAACCAGAAGGCGAGTTGACTGCTCTGCGTTCGGCTTTGGTCAAAGGTGAAACGCTCGCCGAGATTTCGCGCGAACTTGAGTTCGGCAAACATTTGAAATTGTCGAAAGGCGAGGCGCGATCGGGCGGCGCGGAAAAACCGTATTTACTCGCGAATGTTTTTGAGGCTGTGCTCGGCGCGGTGTATCTCGACGGCGGATTTGAAAAAGCGGAAGATATCGTTCACAAATTTTTGCTGCCGAAGCTGCCCGGAATTATCGAACAAAATTTGCAGGTCGACGCGAAATCCGAATTTCAAGAACTCGCGCAGGCGCGATTGTCGATCACTCCGGAATACAAAGTTTTGTCTGAAAGCGGTCCCGATCACGCGAAAATTTTTGAGATGGGCGCGTTCGTGGGCAAGGATTTATTCGGTCGTGGAAAAGGCGGGAGCAAACAAGACGCCGAGCAGGCGGCTGCCGCGGAAGCGTTGAAAAAAATAAAATAATATTTCGTCTTGTCGAGATTCTTCGCTTCGCTCAGAATGACAATATGAATTTTCGCCGGGCGCAAAAACCGAAAGTTCCGGACGAGCGGCAGGTTTTTCAGTACGCGTGTTGGTTGCTCGCGCGTCGCAATTATTCGCGGGCGGAGTTGCTCGAAAAATTCGCGACGAAATATCTTCCGGACGAGAAAATTTTTGCGCAAGTTTTTGACAAGTTAGAAAAATTGAAACTGCAGTCGGATGAAAATTTCACCGAAAGTTTTGTGCGCGCGCACGAAAATTGGGGTGCGCATCGGATCGCGATTGAGCTAAAAAAACGGGGGATCGATGAAGAGTTGATCGCGCTGAATTTGCCGAACGAAAATTCGGAAATCGAAAATGCGCGCGAAGTGCTCGCGCGAAAATTGCGCGGCGAAAAATTGCCGACCGAATATTCCGAAAAACAAAAACTCGCCGCGTTTCTCGCGCGACGAGGTTTTTCAATTGATGTGATTCGGAAAGTGATTGGGGTTTAACTAATTTTAAGAAAATGAAAAAACCTTGGCTCTTGCCTAGCTAACTTGATCAGTTAGTCTAGATAAGTGCTTAAATACGCCAAAATATCGAAATCCAAACAGGTCAAAATTTTGCAGCATTTCTGTGCGGATTTAGACGCCACAAAAACATCAAGATTGTTGGATG
>JAZDNQ010000005.1:0-7611 GCA_043799575.1 Patescibacteria group bacterium
AGCCCCGAAGGGGCCGCTTTGCGGCGCGCGTGAAAAAAATTCAGCGAGTGGAGCGAGCAATTGAATTTTTTAGCTCGCGAGCAAACAAGCTCGCGGAATTTTCGCGTCGGCGTGCAGTTTTTGCTCCACTTTTTGCTGTCAAAAAGTGGAAAGCCGAGCGCAGCGGAAAAATAAAACTAACGCACCAAAAAAGGCAAAATCGCACCCAACAGTAAAATAGCTGCCATCACTGCTACGAAGATTTTGTGAAAAGTCTGCTTTTTCATGCCAAATTTTTTACGATCGCGTCGCCCATTTCGGCCGTCCCGACTTTCCTTTCGCCGGGCGCGCCGGTGAAAATATCGCCGGTCCGCAGTCCGGATTCGAGAGTTTTGAGTACGGCTTTTTTGATCGCTTTCGTGATTTCCGGTCGGTCGAAAGAGACTTCGAACATCAGCGCCGCGGAGAGAATTTGCGCGATCGGATTTGCGATTCCTTTTCCGGCGATGTCCGGCGCGCTGCCGCCCATCGGCTCGAAAAGCCCGAACTTTTTGGCGTTCACCGACGCGGAAGCCTGCAGCCCGATCGACCCGGAAATCTGCGCGGCCTCGTCGGAGAGAATGTCGCCGAAAAGATTGCCGGTCAAAATCACATCGAATTTTTGCGGACGCACGAGAATCTGCATCGTCGCGTTGTCGATGTAAAGATGCTCCAGCTCGATCTCGGGAAATTCCTTCGCGTGAATTTCTTCGACGGTTTTGCGCCAAAATTGCGAAGTTGCGAGTACATTCGATTTGTCGACATTAGTCACTTTTTTGCGCGAATTCCGCGCCAACTCGAACGCGACGCGCGCGATGCGCTCAACTTCATTTTTGCGGTAAATCATCAAATCGCTCGCGAAATCGTCACCGCGTTTTTTTTCGCCAAAATAAACATCGCCGGTCAATTCGCGGATCACCGTGAAACCGAATCCGTCGCCGATGATTTCGGGTTTGAGCGGCGAGGAATTGCGGAGCATCGGCAAAACTCCGGCCGGGCGAATATTCGCGAAAAGATCGAAGTGTTTGCGCAGCGGCAGAAGCGCTCCGACTTCGGGGCGTTTTTCCGGCGGAAGCGAATTCCATTTTTCGCCGCCGACCGAACCGAAAAGAATCGCATCGGACTTTTCGCACGCGGCCAAAGTCTCGGCCGGAAGCGGCTCGCCGGTCGCATCAATCGCCGTGCCACCGACGAGTTTTTCGTCGAATTCAAAAGTCAGATCGAATTTTTGGCCAACTGCGGTCAGAACTTTTTTGGCTTCGGTCATGACTTCCGGACCGATCCCGTCGCCGGCAAGAATCGCGATTTTGTAATTATTCTTGGACATCGTGAGCTGATTTTAGCTTGCGGAAAGGGTTTTGACGAGCTGAAATAATCGACCCTAAAAACTGCTACTTTTACAAAATATTGTTTTGAGTCTAAAATAATGCCCCTTTAATTTTAACCAATGCCTTTAGGCCCTGATCGCAATCTGCCAACCGGACAGCAATTCCAGCGAGCAGCTCATTCAAGTGGAGAACTGCTACCTCAAGCGGCTGATTCACTCCATAACGAAATGCCAGAGATTATTATCGAGGTTATCGGAGTCGATCCTGCTCTTCTTCAACGCCACCGGGGATTGGCAAAAAGAGTTCTCGCGCAACAAAGCGAAGCCTCCGAGACTTAATTTGAATTAAATTCCAAAAAATTTCATTTAAGGCTATTTTTGTCGTGCAAAAAAATCTTTGCGCCATTACTTGACAAAGCAAATTTATTTGTCTACAATCTCCTCCTTTTGTTTTTTCGTTTAGCACTCATGCACTCATACATTTCAGTTTAAAAATCGATCCTTCGTAGAGAGCTGCCTCTGAGTGCGGGGCAGCTCTCCGTGAAGGATTTAGCGGTGTTCGCTGGCAAGCAAGTCGTAGGGAATCATTCCCTACGACTCCAAACGGACATTGGGGGGCCAGTCATCGCAAGATCGACAGGTCTCTTTTCCTTTGCCTGAATATTGTCTGCCACGGATAGCAATCCAAAAAACGCTAGGTTGCTCTAGTGTCTGTTGGTTTTTATGAAGATTTTAAACAAGCCAAATGACTGGCACTACTCTTCTTCCCTCTGTTTATCGACATACTGCCTGAGCTGTTCGGAATTTTTCTGAATCTTCGCCGTCAATTGTTTGAGTTGTTCAGCTGAGAGCGGCAACCGATTTAGAGCGCCGGAAATATATTCAAGGTCGGCCGGAGCACCATCCTTTTGACAAAATTAAACTGGCCTTTCTTTATCCAGTTGCAAAATACAGCTTACTTCGCCATTAGTGATCTCCTGAGTCAGCTGATTAACCTTATCCATAATATCTACAGGAATCTGATTAGTTATTTTATTTAATGTTGTAAATTGCTCCGTGAATTGCTGATAAGCCTTGGCAACACCAGCACGCTCCTGAGCATGCTCAGGAGCGGATGTGTCCTTTTCTGGTGCTGGATTAGGTTCAGCAGAATCTTGAACCGCCGTTTATTTTTCAAACCACTCTTTCAGATTTTTTGCGCCTGAATCAAGAAACTTCTGGCCATCTGACGACTGAGCCCAGACACGCGCCTTTTCGATTCCGAAAATACCGAATTTGAATCGCAATTCGACTGATTTCAAAAAGCCAACATCTGGCGCGACGAGAGCGACCCAGTCTTCTCTCGATAAGTTGGTGGCGGTATTCCAATCAGAATCAGTAAAACCGATTGTCCTGAGGAAGTTAGTTTTTTCTTCTTTGGTTAGTTCGCGAGATAAATCAGAGACAGCGGGTAGCGGAGTTTCGACAGAATCTAGATCTGCCGGAGTTATTTCGCTACGCGGAACAGCAGGCTGCCCCTCTGCGGTCAATGACAAAGACTTCACTAATCTATCAAGTTTCTCGACTTTCTTTTGTAGACTACCGAAATTTTCCTTAGCAGTTTCGTAAAAACCATCACCAAATTCAGCAAACCCCTCAAAAATATCCTCTCCGTATTCTCTTCGGAATTCAGAATTTCGTTCATTAGTTTTCAGTAATCCTTTGATTGTATCAATCAAGTCGTTGCCTTTCTTCGCAAGTGCTCGATACTTATCCATAAAAGTTTTCCGCTCTCGCTGTTCTGGAGTAAGGATGTCTTCTTTCGGACCGGTCGGCACCACAGTTGAGTCTGGCGGCGCATCGTAAGGCGATTCGGCTGGAGCAGTTGGGGCCGGAGGAGCAGCAATGGTCGGTTCAATTTTCGGTAGTTCATCAGCCACGACTACAACATTTTTACCGTCCTGTTTCTCAATCCAAACAAATTGTCTAGGATAAATTTTGTCTGCACCATGATCACGCAAAATCTTAGGCTTATCCTCGCTCTTCAGTCTATTACTACGATAATCGACTGCTAGATCACGACTAAATTTTTCGCCTTTTGGCAAAAGACCTCGTGTGAGCGCGTCAAGAGTGTCGCCGCGCTGAACGACCCGAACTGGCAGAGCGTCTTTAGTTTTTTCCAGCTCTTCCTTAGTCTTGCCTTTAATCTTTCGAGCCAAATCGTTTTGCAAATCACTGCTCCACTCTCGATCCTGCTCTTTTCCTCTGGAGCGCGGTCCGCCGCCACCTTCATTTTGTTTGGCGTTTTTGATATCTGGGCCAATTTCGGCTATTTTTTTGGGCATTTTTTTGGATTTAAATTTTTATTTTCATTGATTTTTGTCCGTATAAAACCTATTACTGTTGAGGCACATCGTATTGAGGCTCTGTAGGCTCAGCAGGCGGCACATCGTATTGAGGCAAGTCTTGACCTAGTGGGGCCCATCCCGAAGGAAAGATTTCTGGTTGATCTTGTGAAGCGATGTCCGGAGCCTTATTCATCGGCGGTATGTCGTCGATGACAAATTTGCCATTCTCAATCCACATGAACTGACCTTCTTTGATAAAGTTCACTTCAGACAATTTTTCAGGCAGTTTGCCTCTATACGGTCTAGTCTTATTACTGCGATAATCGACTGCCATCGAATAATCTAATTTCCCGCCGTTTAGAGACCTCGCAAGCGCGCCAGGTGTATCGCCGTCCCGGACAACCCGGACCGGAAGTCTGTCCTTAAATTTTGCAACTTCCTTTTGAGTTGCGCGCATGAGCAAGTTTTGAGACTCATTCTCAAATCTTTTTGCGTCAGGCTTTTTGACCTGATCAACAGTTGGTTTACGGAACATTTCCGTGTTTTTTGGTTGAGACATATTATTTTGGTTAAATTTTTAAAATTATTTTGTTGGCGCATCTTGCGCAGTCGCAGCCTTAGCCGGAGCAACTTCCGGCGCTGCTTGAGTAGCGACCGGATTTTCCGGCTGTTTCTCGTCCGTTTTAGCCGACAATTTTTCGTCGACTTTCGCCTTCAGATCGGCTTGCAATTGAGCCTTTTTGCCGGTCAAAAAAGCTGTAATTCCAAGCGCGACCATAATTTTGTTATTGAGAATTTTCTGCCAAAGGCTAGGCTGCACTGCTCGCGCGCGCTCGTCGTCGGTCATCTCGGGCAGGTGTAAATCTTTGCGAGCGGCCTCCTCAGCCGCGACCGGCTCGAGACCTTTGCCGTTGACATAGTCGTATTTCTTTTTGAAAAGCTGCATTTTTTGCAAAAATGTCAGCGGCGCGGGAGTCGGCACTTTGGCTGGCTCAGTCGGGATTGGCTGCATTTCAGACATTGGAATTATTTTTAAAGTTCTCCAGCTTGCTGGAGCGCATGAATAATTTCTTCTTCGTCATATTCCTCCTCGTCCGGCTCACCCGCCGAAGGTTTCAAATTGTTGATTTTCGCGACTTTTTGTAATTGCGCGACAACTTTCGCATCGATCTCGGCCAAGCGCGCAGCATGTGCATCAGCCTCTTTTTGCATTTCTTTTTCGCCGGAATGGAGAATTTCGGTCAGTTCGCTTTTGGCTGATTCGGATAAGTTTTCGAAATTTTCGAGCCAAAACATCCGCTCACCGTCCGAGATGACTTCGGAATCGGAAAGCAAGTTATAAAGTTTTTTGGCCTCGGATTTTTTGGTTTTTGCAGTCATTTTTTTATTTTGTTAGTGTGCAATGCGCCGAAGTTCACCGAAGGTGAACGTAGGCGTATGGTTTTCATTTTTGTAAAATTATCTTGCCATTTTAACATTTTTTGCTTGAAATTTCAAATCGTCCTAGCGACCGCGAACCCATCGAAAGCGCGTGAACTCGGTGCAGCTTTGGCTGATCTGAGCCTAGAAATCCAAACTTTAAACGATTTTCCCAATTTGAAATTACCACCGGAAACTGGTGAAACTTTCGAGGAAAACGCGCGGATCAAAGCCGAGTTTGTTTGCGAGCAAACCGGACTTCCCACACTCGCGGACGATTCCGGAATTTTGGTCGAGGCCTTGCCGGACGAATTGGGGGTGAAAACTGTCCGCTTCGGCGCTGGTGAAAATGCGTCGGACGCGGAGTGGCTCGCGCATTTTCTTGAGCGTATGAAAAATGAAAAGAATCGGAAAGCCAAGTTTGTTTGTGTCCTGGCTTTGGCAATAACTGACCCCCCTAAATCCCCCCTTGGCAGGAGGGACTTCTCTGCCCTGCAAAGCAAAATGGTTTCCTCCCCTGAAAAGGGGAAGTGTCCCGCCACAGCGGGACGGAGGGGTTTTACCAAAACCACATTTTTTCGTGGCGAGGTCACGGGCGAAATTTTGCCGGAAATCGAGGCGCCGATTTTGCCGCGAATTCCACTATCGTCGGTTTTTCTCGCCGACGGCGCGGAGCGAGTTTTCGCGGCGATGAGTGAAAAGGAAAAAGAGGAATTCAGCCATCGCGGACGAGCAGTCGCGAAATTGAAAGAATTTTTGGCGAATTTTTGACGAGTGCAGTTATTTTTGAGAACATTTACTCTCATCTCAAAATGACCGCTGCAAGGAAAAAGTTCGAACAAACAGAGACTGCCAAGCTGTCTAAATTCCCAATTGCGCCCTCAAATATCGATTTGATCCAGACACCGCGGGAATTCGGAGAGTATGTTTTTGATCGAATCGCGAAAGCACAACATCGGATTTGGATTTCGGCGCTGTATATCCAAAACGACGCGACCGGAAACAAAATTTTGGATGCACTGCGGGCAGCAAAAGAAGTAAAGCCTGATTTGGAAATCAAAATTTTTGTCGATTTCCACCGCAATCAGCGCGCGCGAATCGGTGAAAAAAAAGGAAAAATTGCGGTCGACGCATTTAAAAAAACCCTCGCCTCGACCAGAATCGATGTCTTTGGAATCCCAGTAAGCGAAAGCGAACGCGGTGGAGTATTGCACACAAAAGGCATCATCATCGATGACGAAGTAATTTATTCCGGAGCAAGTTTTAACGATGTTTACTTGCACGGCGAAAAAGAAAAGGAGGAGGATGAAGAACAAGCAGGAAAAATTAAAAAATGGCTCAGAGCGCATATTAAAAAAATAACAAAAATAAAGAAGGAGAAAGAAGGAGAAAAGAAAAAAGAAGAATACCGCGTTGATCGCTATTGGACATTTACGGACGCAGATTTCGCAGAATCGTTCGTGGAATATCTGCGCACAGTTTTGGAAAATTCTGAAGCTAAGCAGGATTTCACCAAAGGCCGAGTAGAACTCACCGAAGCAACCCGCACAGCAATTGCTGAATTGCGAATTAAATTGGCGGAAGCTAATTTCCCTGCTCCGAAACAACCGAAAAAAATCGGCGACGCGGAAACATATGTCATCCCAGTCGCTGGGTTCGGCGAAAACAATCAGGCGACGCAGGCGCTCATCGATGTGATCAACTCCGCGACGGAAGAATTAGTTCTTTACACTCCGTATTTCAATCCCCCCGAGGAAGTGCGCGCAGCAATTAAGAGCGCACTCGCTCGAAAAGTAAAAGTCCAAATCATCGCTGCAAGCAAAACCGCGAACGATTTTTTCCGAGACGCCGACGAAATCAGAAAAAAACCAATTTGGAAAATGCTGCTCGATCCATTTGAGGCGGGCAAAATGTTTTTCCTCGATACACTGGCTTATTTTTACGAACAAAATTTGCGCGAATTTATGAAAGATCTTTCAGTAGAAGTTCGGAGCGGACTTTTGGAGGTTTTCGAATGGGAAGATGGCAAAAATACTTTTCACGCGAAAGGCGCGTCCGCGGACCGCGGCAAAGTATCGGTCATCACTGGGCATAACACGAACGAACGCGGCGCGTGCTTGGATCCAGAAAATGGCGTCGTGAGTGTGACTGAAGACGAAAGACTTTTGCTGAAAACCCAGCTGGAAACAGCGCAATTCCTTGTAAGCGCGCGACAACTAAAATCTTTCGCCGATTTGCCTTTCAAAACAAAATACCCGCTGCAAATGATGTTCGGCGCATGGCTCGCAAAACATTTCAAAAAGAGGCTCTAAAAATCCACGAACCTGTTAAAATTTACCGGTGAATTCCGCCGAGAAAAAAATTGAACTCGCGAAAATCGCCGCCGAAATCGCGGACTGCCGAGCTTGCCGACTTTGCGAACAGCGCACGAAAACCGTTCCCGGCAGCGGCAATCCCGACGCGGAAATTCTTTTCGTCGGTGAAGGTCCGGGCAAATCGGAGGACGAGCAAGGCGAACCG
>JAZDNQ010000006.1:0-36040 GCA_043799575.1 Patescibacteria group bacterium
CGGTTCGCCTTGCTCGTCCTCCGATTTGCCCGGACCTTCACCGACGAAAAGAATTTCCGCGTCGGGATTGCCGCTGCCGGGAACGGTTTTCGTGCGCTGTTCGCAAAGTCGGCAAGCTCGGCAGTCCGCGATTTCGGCGGCACACGGAATGCCGAAAAGAAGAAAAGACGGACGAATTTTTTTGCCGCTGTATCACCCCGCCGCGGCACTTTATTCGCCGAGTCAGCGCGCCGTCCACCTCGCGGATTTTGCTAAAATTCCGAAAATTCTGGAGCAAATCAAAAACGCACCCGAGCCGCCCGCTCCCCCACTCGAACAAAAAAAATTATTTTGAATTCGAAAAGTTATCTTATCGGTTTGGCTTCGCTCGCCGCGCTCGGCTGGTTCGCACTTTTCATCGTGATTTTCCGACTCGATCCGTTTCACTCGACCGCGCTCGCCGTGCCGTTTTTTCTCGCGGCGCTTTTTCTCGCGCTCGTCGGCACTTTGTCACTCGGCGGATTTTATTTTCGCGTGTGGTTCAAAAAAGGCGAAATTTATTTGCAGCACATTTCGATCGCACTCCGGCAAGCAATTTTTCTCACCATTGCGACCGAGGTCGCACTCATTTTTCAGATTCTGCGAATTTTGACTTGGTGGGACGGAATTTTGATCGCGGCAGCAGTCAGCCTCGTCGAGATTTATTTTTCGAGCCGAGATTGATAAACTCGCCGAGATGATCGACAAATTGGAACAGCTCAAAAAAGAGGCACTCGCGAAAATCGCCGACGCGACCGACGCGAAAATTTTGCGTGAAATCGAGATCGAGCTGCTCGGACGAAAAGGCAAATTGACCGAAATTTTGCGCGGGGTGAAAGATCTGCCCGCGGCGGAAAAAGGCAAAGTCGGCAAACTTTCGAACGAGGTGAAGAATGAAATCGCGGACGCGATCGCCGCGAAATTCGACGAACTCGAGAACGCGAAATTCGGCGAGCTCGCGGAATCGGAATGGATCGACCCGACGCAGCCCGGCGAAAAAGCGGAGCGCGGGACACTGCACCCGCTGACCAATTTTATTCGCGAGGCGGAAAAAGTTTTCGAGCGAATGGGTTTCGCCGTCGCGACCGGTCCGCAAATCGAGGACGATTTTCACAATTTCACCGCGCTGAATATTCCCGCCGACCACCCGGCGCGCGACTCACAAGACACTTTATTTCTCGAGAAATCCGACGGCAAACTTTTGCGAACGCAAACTTCGAGCGTCCAAATTCGCTGGATGAAAGATCGCAAACCGCCCTTTCGCATCGTCGCGCCCGGACGCGTTTTTCGCAAAGATGATTTCGACGCATCGCACTCACCGATGTTTCACCAACTTGAAGGACTCGTTGTCGATGAAAATATTTCGCTCGCGAATATGAAAGCGGTGATGGAGGAAGCGGTGCGACAATTGATCGATCCGAACGCGAAATTCCGCTTCCGGACGAGCTATTTTCCTTTCGTCGAACCGGGACTCGAAATGGACATGTCGTGTTCGATTTGCGGCGGCAAAGGCTGTCCCGTTTGCAAAAAAACCGGTTGGATCGAGATCGTCGGCTGCGGCCTCGTCCATCCGAATGTGCTCGAAAATGTCGGCGTGGATTCGAAAAAATGGTCGGGTTTCGCTTTCGGATTCGGACTTGATCGGATGGTGATGCTCCGCCACGAAATCAAAGATTTGCGATTGGTCTTCGAAAATGATTTGCGATTTTTGAGACAGTTTTAAAGTCAAAAGTTTGCGAAAATTAACAAGTAAATTTAAAATCCCCCGGCTTAAATTTTTAATTTGGGGCTGTAGCTCAGCTGGTTAGAGCGCTTGCATGGCATGCAAGAGGTCAGGGGTTCGAATCCCCTCAGCTCCACCAAACTTCAAATAGAAGTTCGAGTTTTGTAGGTAAATCACGCAACTTCTTTTATAATTTCGACGTGGCCAAAAAACTCGCCCTGATTATTTCCGCTCCGCACGCCTGCTCGACTGTGCCGCAAAAATGGCGCAAACGAATGCTCTTGAACGAGCGGCAGATTTGGCATTTTTCCGATCCGTTTACGCAGCTCACTGCACGACATCCGCGCGCCTGGTCGGTGCACGTCGCCAAAACGCACCGCGCACTCGGAGACTTGAATCGTCTGCCGACGCCCGAGACGGCTTTTCGGAAATACGATTTTCACGGTAAAAATAAGGTTTGGAAAGAGGGCCTTGAGCCAAATAATTTTGAAAAGGCCGAGCTACTACAAAAAAATTGGTTTCCGTATTACGAGGAAATTTTCGAGAGTTTGCGCAAATTAATCGCGCAGGGCGCGAAAAAAATTCTTTTCATCGATCATCACAATACCGCGTCCGATCATCCCGCCGGCGATGGCAGAGAATACATGCCCGCGATTGTGATTTCGAATTTCGGGAGCAAACACCGCGCGGCGCGAGTGAAAAGTCGGGGCGAAATTTCGCTACCCGCGAGTGCGATGACCTTTTTGCGGAAAACACTCTGGGAAGAGCTCGAACTCGGGGGCGAAATTAATCAGATTTATCACGGCGGCTACGCGGTGAAATGGGTAATGGAAAACGCGAAACTCATCGACCCGAGCGTGAAGATTTACGGCCTGCAATTCGAATACAATCTCGGACTGATTCACAATCCCCTTTCGCAAAAAAATGATCTCATTGCACTGGATTTGTTGCGCAAAAAAGTTAATCGCGCGATCACGCGTTTAGCTGAGTATTTGAAGTGCGATGAATGCTAAAATCAGCCTCACCGGCTAAGCCAAAAATCTTCAATCAGAATCTTAAATCTTAAATCCTCATGATTAATCTGCAATTTCTCCGCGAAAATCCGCAAGAATTTTTTAACGCTGTCTCGCGAAAAGGCGCAAAAATAGATGTCGACGAGATTTTGGAATTGGATGACGAGCGCCGCGATCTGCTGCAAAAAGTTGAGAATTTGCGCCGGATACAAAACGAGGCGAACCAAAAAATCGTCAAAGCTGATCCCGCCACGAAGTCAAAATTGATCGCCGAGATGAAAGAAGTCGCGAGCGATCTCAAACTGCTCGAAGAAAGACTCGAACGCGTCCAAACTTCGCTCGACAAAATTTTGCTCACGATTCCGAATCCGCCGCACGAGTCCGCACCGGACGGAGGCGAGGAAAATTCTGTCGAATTGCGACAGGTCGGCACGATTCGCAATTTCGAATTTCGCCCGCGCGACCACGCCGAGCTCGGCGAACTTTGCGATTTGATTGATACGAAACGCGGCGCGAAAGTCAGCGGCTCGCGCTTTTATTATTTGAAAAATGAAGCCGTCGTTTTGGAATTCGCGCTCGCACAGTTCGCGCTGGAAATCCTGCAAAAAAAGGGTTTTACGCCGATGATCACGCCAACTTTGGTACGCGAAAAAGCGATGATTGGGACAGGATTTTTTCCGGCCGATCGTTTCGAAGTGTACGAAGTGAATCCGACGACCGAAGCGAATCCGGAGGGTGACGATTTATTTTTGATCGGGACGAGCGAAGTCCCGCTCACGATGTTTCACTCGGACGAAATTTTGGATGGCGCATTGCCGAAAAGGTACGTCGGCTGGTCGACTTGCTATCGCCGCGAGGCGGGCGCGTACGGCAAAGATACCGGCGGAATTTTCCGTGTGCATCAATTTGACAAACTCGAAATGTTTTCGTTTTGCGATCCGGCGAAAAGCTGGGAAGAACACGATTTTTTGGTCGCGGCGCAGGAAGAAATTTTGCAGGAATTGAAGCTGCCCTACCGCGCGGTGAATATCGCGGCGGGCGATCTCGGCGCGCCAGCGGCGAAAAAAATCGATCTCGAAGTTTGGCTGCCGACACAGAAAAAATATCGAGAAATCACGAGCTGCTCAAATTGCACTGATTTTCAAGCGCGCCGCGCGAATGTCCGCTTCCGCGGCGATACCGGAACGGAATTTGTCCACACGCTGAATGGCACTTCGATCGCGATGACGCGAATGTTAATCGCGATTTTCGAGAATTATCAGCTCGAAAACGGTGCGATTGAAATTCCCGAAGTACTGCGCAAATGGGTCGGCAAAAATGTGATTGCGCCGAAGAATTAGTTGAGCGGAGCGACTGAATCACTAGCCATCTTGAAAACATCAAGGTAGTCCAGATCGTCGATCGAAAAGCGCAAGCTCTTTTTGTCGTTGACTGGCCGATAAATCACGGTCGAGCCACTTTCTGTGGTCTGTGCGTCAAAAGTGAAATTAGCACCGCTCACTATCTTGATAGTCATGAGTACGAGCCCGGCCGGAAAAGGCTGATTCGAAAATTCGAGCGTCGTGGAATTTGTTTTGCGCCAGTACCAGTCTTTCGGATATTGCAGCGAAAAACCATTCGTGTAATCGGAGAAAAGTCGATAACCTTCCGCGATATTGGAGGTGATTTCACCAGTCGCATTCACGATAGTTTGCGCTTTGCCGAAAGCGGTGTCCGCACCCTCGATCACGAGCCAATCTTTTTCCGTTCCCGGTTTGAAATAAGCCTGCATTTCGGTCGAAACTCCAGCATCGGCAAGCGTGTAAACGAAAAGTAGGCGGCGCGTCTGGTCGCCAGCCGAGAAAACCGCATACGCGAAATTCGGATCGGAGAAAGCGATTTGTTCGATCCGCCAGTCGCCTTTGACCGGCGCTTCGGGTGCGAGAAAATTAATATTCGTGGCGATGTAGTCAAAAACTTTTTTCTCCGAACTCGGCAAATTGTTTTTGGTCGTGGTCGCATTCGGCAGTGAAATGTCCGGCTCAGTCGGCGCGGCGTCCGGTCGACGCCACATAGCCGCGCGTGTCCCGGAGTCGACGAGAATCCAGGTCGCAGGCGTACCGGGCTTCTTTTGTTCGCGGTCGCCGTAATACCAGCCGCGCTGCAATTCGGCTGCCGAGATTTCGTCCAATTTGGCATTCGCCGGAATCTGGTCGGAAGTGACAGCCACCGAAGTCGTCGTTTGCTGGGAGCTCTTCACACAAATTCCGCCCGCGTCGGGATAGCTGCCGGAAAGTCGGCAGTCGAGTCCCGCTTCGCAACCGATCGCGGCAATCCCGCCGCAAAACTCGCCCTCGGCTGCTGAATTTTTTCCGGTTGGCTCGACACTCGAGCCGTTGCCGACAACACCGTCAACCGCGAAATTTTGGACGATTTGTAAATAATATTCGCGGTTACGTGCGCGGTTTTCAGTCGAATTGTCATACCACGCGAGCGTGAAAACCTGATCGTCTTTGCTGAGATAAATCACCGAACCGGTCGCATTTTGGAATTGATAGCCGACGAGTCCCGCGACTGAGACACGCCGGAGCGCGTCGGCGGTATAGCCGTAATTGTCGATCAACCAGTCGGAAAGCTCTTGTTTCGCGGTGTTTTCGAGAATCACGATTTCGATAATTTTTTGGTCGCCGTCGTAAAAAGCCGCGCCGCGCCGCGTCTGTGTCGCGACTAAATTGGTCGGATATTTCGTCGAAAAACCGAAAGTCGAGTCAGTGTATTTTTCATACTGCGTCGTGGTGTCGGTCGTCGTCGCACCCTCCGGCGTGATCGTGACGACTTTCATGATTTTGAGATTGCCCTCGGTCGTCGGCGAGACGATGCCTTCGACTTCGACGGATTTGCCGACGAAATTGTCGAGATCGATGGTCGCACTCGACGCTTCGAGCAACGCGACCAGACTCCCGTCTTTCTCGAGCCGGTGCGTCCCCTGCTGATAGACCGAGGCGCCGAGTTTTTGGACGACGCCCTGCATTTTTTGGAAAGCGACCTCGGGATTATCGGCCTGAGTGGTAGGATCAGAATTATCGCCGCAACCGAAAAGCACGAGCGGGGTGAGCGCGATCAAGAGCGCAAGCAAAAACTTCTTCATTAGCGAAAAATTATTTGACTAAATTTTAGCAAAAACTGGCTTAATCCTTAATCCTTACTTCTTACTTCTGAAAACTTTCGTCGCCGCAACCATCTCGGCCAAACCTTTTTCAGATTCTTCGAGTGTCCGCGTCTTCAGTCCACAGTCCGGATCGACCCAAATTTGTTCGGGTTTGAAAAACGTCAGCGCTTTTTCGAGATATTCTTCAATTTTCAATTGCGGCGTAATTTTGTGCGTGTGGACGTCGTAAACTCCGAGCCCGACATCCTGCGGAAATTCGTGACCTTTTAATTGCTCGAGCAATTCGAAATCGCGCCCGGCGAATTCGAGGTCGATTTGATCTACTGGGAGGAGTTTAATTTTCGGAGCGAGATGCTCAAATGCGCCGTAACAAATGTGCGTGATCGAGTACATTTCGAGACCTTCGGTCACGAGTCGCAAACCTTCTGCCGCGAGCTCGATTTCATCGGAACGAACTGACAAAGCTGGCTCGTCGACTTGAATAATTTTGCAGCCAGCTTTGGCGAGATCGATCGCCTCCTCACGGAGAACTTTCGCAAAAGCGCGGACGACTTCTTCGCGCGAAGAATAATGTTCGTTGAAGCTCCAATCCATCATCGTGTACGGACCAGTCAACATTCCCTTCACCGGTTTGGAAGTTAATTTTTGCGCGTACTCGAAGAAATGCAGAGTCATCGGCTCTTTTCTTTCGATTGGACCAACAATTCTGGGCTTTTTGTAGTAGCGATTGCCGTATGATCGCACCGGCTCGGAAATCTCGAAACCGCTTAATTTTTCCGCGAAAAATGTCGCCATGTCGCCACGTTCGGCTTCGCCGTCGACCAAAATGTCCAGTCCAACTTTTTCCTGCAGCTCGATAAATTCTTTCGTCGCGCGTTCTTCCAGTTTCAGCAATTCCGCTCGATCGAGCTCGCCGCGATAAAACTTGGCGCGCGCTTCGACGAGATAATTTGGCTTCGGCAACGAACCAACCGAAGTCGTCGGGAAAAGCGGTAAATTTAGATCAATTTTCATTTGAGGTTTTTACATTTTGTCATTCCCGCCCCTTTTTTTGTCATTCCCGCGAAAGCGGGAATCCAGAAAAAAAGTGGAAATTTAATAAATTAATTTTTTAAATTGCGCAAAAGTTGAATCTTCGCGAGCGCGATTTCGTGCGGCAGATACTCGACATTTGAGCTCGTCGCGAAAATAATTTCGGAATCCGGGAATTGCGCGAGCGCGGAACTTTTTCGTTCGGCGAGAATTTCCGGACTTTCCAACTTCGTTTCACGGGAATCGACCGCGCCGATTTGGACTAATTTCGCAGACAAATTTTTGATTTCCAACGGTTTCGAAAAATCCAAACCGATGCCAACATTCGCTTGCGCCAAACTTTCGGCTGTCGATTGCGTGAAATTGCGGAAGTACGAAGTGACCAAAACTTTCGCATCCAATTTTCCGAATTGCGAATAAATCTCGGTAATTTCATTGCTCCATGTTTCATGCTTCATGTTCCATGCCAACTCCGGCTCGTGAATCTCGATCAATTGCGCGCCGGATTTGACCAATTCTTGCGCCTCGGCGAGTAGTAGTTCAGCCAATTTCGCGCGCAATTTTTTTTCGTCGTGGTAAAAATTGTCGACGATCGCGGCCGCGAAAGTGAACACACCCGGCAGCGTCGCCTTTTTCGCCCCGAATTTTTGGCCGATAATGAAATCCGCCGCAGCGTGCGAGGGCGCGAATTGCAATTCGGACTCGATGACCGGCTCACCATAAAGCGTATTCGTATCGTAAAAGCGGTGAATCCCCCGCCGCGTCATTCCGTCCCACGCTTTGACGAAAGGCGAAAAAAGATCCGTCCAGCGAATCAGTCCGTCCGTCGGCAGGTCAATCCCCGATTGAATTTGCTCGACGACCGCGCGCTCGATATTTTTTTGAATCACGTCTTCGAGCTCCTTTTCGGAAATCTCGGCACGATCAAATTTGTGCAAATTCGTGCGCAGACTCGGCGCAGCGCCGCCAATTTTTGGGAAAATTCCGGTAGTGGAAGTAGAAATTTCCATCAATTAATTGTTATATGCCCCGAAGGGACCCCTTTGGGACTTCATGCTTCATGCTCAATGTTTCATGCTTCATGAAAAGTGCCGAGTGATTTTACCGAATTTTCCGCGAAATTCAATCGTGCGTAACAAAATCTGCGATCGCCGCCGAGACCTCCGGAAAATTATTCAGCACGATGATATGGTCGGTGTTTTCAAGAATTTGCAGTTTGGCATGCGGAATTTTGGCCGCCATATTTTGAGAATTTTCTACCGGAAAAATCGTATCTTTCCGCCCATGAATAATGAGAGTCGGAATTTTGAGCGCGGGCAAAAAATCCTCGCGATCGAAATCGAAGGAATTGCGGAGACAAAAAAGAAACACGCGGACGCTCGTATTATGCGTATCCGCGATCATGCGCGGCAAATTCCAGTCGCCGGAATTCGGAAAGCGCGAATAATCGATCTGTCCGTGCGGGCGCGCTTTTGGGAAAAAACGTCCGAGCGCGGTGAGCGGACGGATAATCCTTTCTACGCCTTCCGTCCGAACGACGTAGCGCGGACTCAAAAAAATCGCTTTTTTGACTAGGTTTTGATGCTGTACGAGAAACTCGAGTGCGACAAAATTGCCGAACGAATGACTGATCAAAATCGCGTTTTCGATTTTCAACTCGAGAAATAATTCGTACAAATCATCCGCAAATTTCTGAATAGTGTAATCCTCTTGTTGCGGAAATTTGCGCGAAAAACCGTGTCCGCGGAGGTCGAAAGTGAGCAGATTGAATTGGTCGGAAAATTTTTCCTCGTACTGCTTCCACGCCGACGAACTGCCCGAAAGTCCGTGGACAAAAACGAGCGTCGGACGATCAGCGCGCCATTCGTTGCGGCGAAAATAAAGCGTGTCTCGCCAAAATTGCGCTTTCATCTTGTGGATAAAATTGAGCGGTAAACTTTTTCGAGCCGCGCGGCACTTTCTTGGATGTCGTACTCGCGACTTTTACGCAAACTCGCCGCCGCGAATTTCGCGCGCAGTTTTTCGTCTGCAAGCAGCGCGGAAAGTTTGCTCGCCAAATCTGCGGAATTTTTCGGCTCGAAAAGGAAACCGTTTTTGTCGACAAAAAAAGTGGACGCGCTCGCCCGCGAGTTCGCGATCACGATCGGCTGCCCACAGGCCATCGCCTCGAGCACGACCATCCCCTCTAGCTCGGCGAGCGAAGGCAGGACAAAAATGTGCGCTGCGGAATAAGCCATCACAAGTTCTTCGTCGCTAACTTTGCCGAGAAATGAAATATTTTTGGCGACGCCAAGATCGCGCGCCAACTTCGCTAATTTCTCATCAAGGTGGCCGAATCCGGCAATCAAGAAATGCGCATCGGTAAATTTCGCGACGATCTCTGGCGCGGCGCGAATCAAAGTGTCGACGCTTTTTTCCGGATGTAGCCGCCCGACGAAAAGAATATTGCGCTTACCGCGCGGCAATTTAAATTTCGTGAATAATTTTTTGGTCGGAATTTTTTTGAATTTGGCGAGATCGACGCCATTACTGATCACGAATTTTTGCGCGTCGGCGTGCGCCTCCGGAAACAAATTTTTGGCGAATTGCGTCGGATAAATCACCGCGTCGCCCTGATTATTTAGCCAATTGATCGATCGCGCAAAAATGCGACTCAGCGCTTCGCGCCCGAGGATTTTCGGGACATGCAGAAAAATATTTTCCGGCTGCGCGTGCGAATGAATCACGATTTTCTTCCCGAGCGACTGCGCGGCTTTGATCGCGAGCGCGGTCGCTGGTACCGGAATCATCGCATGCAAAATATCGATTTCTTCTTCGACCAGAATTTTTTTGAGCTTACTAATCGTCGGAAAAGAAAGATACAGCTGTCCTTCGCTTTTCGGCAGCAAAAATGATGCAGAGCGATAGACTTTCATACCTTCGAAAAAATCGTCCGTACGTCTTTGCGGCGAGCGCGAAGAGAGAAAAATAATTTTGTGTCCCCGGGCGTGCAAAATCCGCGCGAAGCGCTGCGCTGAGACGAATGAGCCCGCGACACACTCTGTGACGGAGTCGCAGGCAATCGCAATATTGAGCTTTTTTTTCGTTTTCACAGTTGCGGTATTTTAATTCATCCGAGGAGTAAATAAAACATGTTAAACTTCGATCCGTCAGTCGCGAGCGAACGAAATATCTAAAAATAAGCTGTTTCATGGATCACATTGTCGAACTGCTACTGAATTATAAGTATGTGATCCTCGTCCCGTTGACGATCATCGAGGGTCCGATCGTCTCGGTAATCGCAGGCATGCTTGTCGCGCTGGGTGATTTGAATCCTTTCGCGGCGTACGGAATCATCGTCGGCGGCGATATTTTTGGCGACAGTTTTTACTATTTTCTCGGGCGCTTCGGACGAAAAATTTTTGGCGGACGGGCGGGCAAATTTTTGCGAATCAAGCCGGAAAAAGTCGAGCGCGCAAAAAAACTTTTTGAGAATCATCACAACAAAACGATTATCTTGGCAAAACTTTTTCACGGCATCGGCTTCACCGGATTGATCGCGGCGGGAAGCCTGAAAATCCCGTATTTGCGCTATTTTTTGCTGTGTCTCGCGACGACACTTTTTCAGGCTGCCGGATTTTTATTGCTCGGATTTTTCTTCGGTCACGCGTATCTGCAGATCGGTAAATATTTGGATTATTTCGCTGCCGGAACGATCGTCGTCGGACTCGCCGTCGGCGTATTTTTTTGGTTCAAAAAATCAGCGAACTAATCGCTCCCTTTTACTGTAGAAATATTTCAGCGGACTGGCTTCGCCTGCACCGTCGGATATTTGTCGTTTTCGGAAATCGAGACAGCGAAACACGCGTGACCGGCGTCGTGTTCCCACGCCGGATCGAGATATTGCTCGTCCGAGTTGGAATGCGTGAAAGTCGCGCACAGCTGGTAATCTTTGGAATCAACGATCTGATATTCGTACTCCACGTCCGAAACCGGATCGCGCAAAACATCCGCGCGAATTTTGGAATCAGCGACAAGCGCGTCGAGATTTTCCGGCAGCTTGGAATTTTGGGCATAGTAATCGCCAGCTGCATACGAAATTTGCTGCAACTCGCTGATCCGATCGCTGTCCTCCCGAATTTCGCGCGCGCGCCATGGCGAGTCGACGAGCGAAAAAGCAGTCACCAAACAAGCCAGCGCGACTGCGATAAAAATCGCACCAAAAGCTTTGATTTTCGCATCGCGGGAGAAATTCGACCTTTTCAGGTCGACCAAATAATACCAACCGAAACCGCCGACGATGACGAAAATTGTCGCTGCTTTGAGTAAAAATTTGAGCGTGAGTTCGCCATTGAGAAAAGAATTGAGCGTAAAAATCAGATCCCCGATTCCGACCGCCGCCGCGACGAAAATCGCGATGTAAGTCAGCCATTTGCGAATCGAAGAATCTGGGTCGAGTTCTTTTTTGGCCAGCGCGGAATTGATTTTGCGCGTCGCGAGATAATAAATCGGACCAGCAATCAATAAGGATGAAATCGCAAAGCGCAAAATATCCTGCGCGTAAGTCCCAGAATAACTGTCCGTCGTCTCGACGATTAATTTGTTGATGAGCTGAAAAACAACCTGTCCGATCGCAGTCGCAGTGAAACCAAGCGCGAAAAAAGCAACTAGGTAAAAAAACGCGTGCTTCGCGTGGTCCGAATTTTTGGCCATTTTGGGGTGGGTTAATCTTATCCTCACGAAAGTGGGGATCGCAAAGAATTCTAACAAAAAAACCCTATCAAAACTCACAAATCTAAACTCTCAAATTTTAGTATTTCGCGAAATGCGCGAAAGCCTTGTTGGCTGCGGCCATGCGATGTGCGTCCTCTTTCTTTTTGACCGCCGGACCTTCGCCTTTGGCCGTTTCGAGAATCACGGCTGCCAGTTTTTGGTGAATCGGTTTACCTTTGCCGCCGCGCGCCGCCTCGAGAATCCAGCGCATCGCGAGAATTCTTTGGCGATTTTGATTCACTTCGACCGGAACTTGGTAAACCGCGCCACCGACGCGTTTTGGACGGACCTCCATCGCTGGCGCAGCATTTTCGATCGCGAGCGCGAAAATCTCCTCTGGTTTCTTTTCGGTTTTTTTGATTTCTTCAAGCACCTTCGCAAAAATATCGCGGGCGAGCGATTTCTTGCCGTGGAGCATGATACAGTTGATGAATTTTTCTTGGAGCGGATCGGATCCCGGAAGGAGCGGACCTTTGAACGGAATACCGTTCACGATTTTACGTTTCATGATTGGAAATTAAAGATTACTAATTAATTCACCTTTAATCGGGAAGTAATTGTTGTGAGATTTTAAGGTAAATCTGGAGAAATGCAAATATTAGGCAGTTCTTTTGCGCACAGGCCAAGATTTCTGCGGACAAATATCTGACAATTGCAAAACGCCTTCTCTAGTTTTACGCGCTAAAAAACTCAGCGGATACCTACTAAAAACATCAACCAGGACTACTTCTGGGTCTAATAAGAGAGCGTCTGCATCCACAGAAAAACTTGAACCCAGTACGGCGTGAAGATCTTTGCGTCCATTTACATAAGTTGCCCGCAAAACATGGTCTCCCCAATTCCCTTCAAATTGAAAGGATGCAAGTTCGTCCACCGTAAGAAATGGTGATATATCTGTTTGCTCGGACATAAAAAAAATAGTGGTCAGCTTAAACTAAAACCACTATTTTGACAAGGCTACTGAAATAAATTATTTCTTCGCCGCTTTTGGCCGTTTCGCACCGTAAAGTGAGCGCGATTGTTTGCGGTTCGCCACGCCAGTCGTATCGAGCACTCCGCGCACAATGTGATATTTCACACCCGGGAGATCTTTCACGCGACCGCCACGCACCATCACGACTGAGTGCTCTTGGAGATTGTGTCCTTCACCTGGAATATACGCGATCACTTCGTAGCCATTGGTCAGACGCACACGAGCGACTTTTCGAACAGCCGAGTTCGGTTTCTTCGGCGTAGTCGTGTAAACGCGAACACAAACGCCGCGTTTTTGCGGACAGCCGAGCGGCAGCTCGCGCTTCGTGGATTTCAGCGAATTGGAGATGGCTTGCAAAGCCGGCGACTTGGATTTCTTTTGCTGCGGTCGGCGCGGCTTGCGAACGAGTTGGTTGATGGTTGGCACGGATGTGAGGATTAAGGATTAAGAAGTAAGGAATAAGGAATAAGTTTTAAGTTATGAGATTTTAATTATTTTTCGGTTTTTTGCAAAGACTTTATCAACGCTGCTTCATATTTTATGCCCCGAAGGAGCCCCTTTGGGGTTACATGTTTCATGACAGCTCAAGGGCTTCGGGGTGCATTTTTTGGTAAGTTTTGCCAGCCGGAATGAGTTTGCCGATGATGACATTTTCTTTGAGGCCGTGCAAAATATCGAGTTTCTTGGTCGTCGACGCTTCGACCAAAACGCGAATCGTTTCTTGAAATGAAGCGGCCGAAAGCCAAGAATCTGTGTGCAGCGAGACGCGAGTCAGGCCGAGCAAAAGATTTTCCGCGGTCGCCGGTTTTTTCGAATTCGCGACCAACGCGGCATTCGTCTTTTTGAGCTTGACTGAATCGGTAACCTCGCCCGGCAAAAATTCGGAATCGCCAGTATCAACGATGCGAACTTTCGAAAACATTTGGCGGACAATCACCTCGACATGTTTGTCATTAATAGATTGACCCTGCGCGGTATAAATCGATTGGACTTCTTTGACGATGTAATTTTGGACGGTTTTAATATCGGTCAATTCCATCATTTTACGCAGATTGAGATGACCGATCGTGAGCGGCGAACCAGACGCGACGAGATCGCCGGTGCGCACCGCGACGCCGACACGCGGCGGGATTTCGTATTCGCGCTCGATACCCTTGGTATGCGAAATGACAATTTCCTTCGCAGTAATTTTCTCGACGACACCAGCGTTTTGCGCTTTGATCGTGAGACGATTACCGATGCCGCGCGCGATGATTTGTTTTGCTTTAATTTTGTCGCCTTCTTTCGTGTCCGGTTTGAATCCGGCGAGCAAATATTTGTCGGTCGACTCCCCGCTCGCAGTGATCGTGACAATCGTTTTGTTGTCTCTCTTGTGAACTCTGACGCGACCGGAAACCTCAGAAATGACGGCTTCGGCTTTCGGCGCGCGTGCCTCGAATAACTCTTCGACGCGATTGAGACCCTGCGTGATATCTTCTTCGCCCGCGACACCACCCATGTGGAAGGTGCGCATCGTGAGCTGCGTACCCGGCTCACCGATCGACTGCGCCGCGATGATTCCAACTGCGGTGCCAACTTCGACAGTCGTATCGCGACCGAGATCGCGACCATAGCAGCGTTGGCAAACGCCATTTTCGGTCTGGCAGGTGAGAATCGAGCGGATCGAAACTTCTTCAATTTTCAATTCTTCGATCTTCTTCATCAAAGGCCGATCAATCTCGGTACCCGAGTCGGCGAGCAATTCGCCTGTCTTCGGATGTGCGAGCGGCGCGGCGAGCGTCCGACCGAATAATGATTCGGCAAAATTTTCGCCAATCTTTTCGATCTCGGCGCGTTTTTGGACAACAAAATCTTTGGAGCCACAGTCAGCTTCGCGACAAATAATATCTTGAACTGCATCGACGAGACGGCGAGTCAAATAACCAGCCTCCGCAGTTTTCAAAGCGGTATCGGATTTACCTTTGCGTCCTCCGTGCGTCGCGATGAAGTATTCGAGAATTGTGAAGCCTTCCTTCAGCGAAGATTTAACCGGCAATTCAATCGTCTTACCAGCCGGATTCGCAACGAGACCTTTCATACCCGCGAGCTGGGTGACCTGTCCCCAGTTGCCGCGCGCGCCCGAGTCGATCATCGCGAAAATGTCATTGTCCTCAGGAGTCGCTTTTTGAATCTCTTTCGAAATTTTTTGTTTGGTCGCTGCCCAAACTTTGATCGTGTGATTGTATCTCTCGTCATCGGTAATGAAACCTTTCCAAAATTGGTTATTAATCTCTTTGACGACTTCGTCCGATTCCTCGACCATCGCGTTTTTCGAATCCGGGACGACGACATCGTGCATCGAGATCGAGAGACCAGCTTTGGTCGCGAATTTGAAACCGACGCGTTTGAGATCGTCAGAAAGGCGGACTGCTTTGTCTTGTCCGGCATTTTGAACGGCATCACCGATCAGTCTTTTCAAATTCTTTTTGTTCATGACTTCGTTGCGGAAGCCGAGCTCGCGCGGCACGAATGAGTTGAGAATCATCCGGCCGACAGTCGTCTCGTGAATTTCCTCGCCCTGCGCGAGTCGACCTTTGATTTTGGAGTGCAGATGCACAAATCCCATGCGATAAGCATTGACCGCTTCGGAAATATCGGAAAATATCATGCCTTCGCCTTTCAATCCATCACGCGCGAGAGTCAGATAATAACAACCCAAAACCATGTCTTGAGTCGGCGCGCTGGTCGGCTCGCCAGTCGAAGGTTTCAACATATTTTGCGTCGCCGCGATCAGCTCGGAAGCCTCGGCTTGTGCCGCAGTCGACAACGGAAGGTGAACCGCCATTTGGTCGCCGTCGAAGTCGGCGTTGAAGGCCGGACAAACAAGCGGATGAATTTGAATCGCTTTGCCTTCAATCAAAACTGGTTGGAAGGCTTGAATACCAAGTCGGTGCAAAGTCGGCGCACGATTGAGCAGAACTTTTTTGCCGGCAATCACTTTTTCCAAAGCATCCCAAACTTCGCGGCGATTTTGCTCGATTAATTTTTCGGCCGATTTAACATTGTAAGCCAAATCCTGTCGAATCAGGTCGCCAATCACAAACGGTTTGAAAAGTTTGAGCGCCATTTCTTTCGGCAGACCGCACTCTGTCAAATGCAATTTCGGACCGACGACGATGACCGAGCGACCGGAATAATCGGTACGTTTGCCGAGCAAGTTTTGGCGGAAACGACCTTGTTTACCTTTGAGCATATCTGACAGCGAGCGCAATTTGCGTTTGTCGCCGACGGAGAAAACCGCTTTCGACGAGCGCGCCGAATTGTGCAGCATCGTGTCGACGGCTTCTTGAAGCATTCTCTTTTCATTTCTCTGAATGACTTCCGGCGCGCCGATTTCGATCAAGCGCTTCAAACGATTGTTGCGGTTGATGACGCGGCGGTACAAATCGTTCAAATCGGACGCGGCGAAGCGACCACCGTCGAGATGCACCATCGGGCGCAGATCCGGCGGTATGACTGGCAGAACTGTGAGAATCATCCACTCCGGCTTGAGTCCGGCCTGTTTCAGCGCAGCGGCCAATTTCAAGCGTTTAATCGTTTTCTTGTATTTCTGACCAGTCGCTCGCTTCAAATCTTCATTGCGCTCGGCGATGAATTTGTCGAGATCGATCGCGGCGATGATTTCGCGAATCGCTTCCGCGCCGATGCCCGCGACGAAGACATGTCCGAACTTCATCGAGAGATCGCGGTAGCTCAACTCGGAAATGACTTTACCGACAGCGAGATTTTGGAGCTGCTCTTTCGAGACATGGTACTGCTCGGAAATTTCCTCGACCGCGCCAGCCGCCTCGTCCTCGAGCGCAGTGACTTCTTTCGCGGCGGTATCTTTGTCCGTGGCTGCGGTTTTGTGCTTCAAACGCAGCTCGTTCATCTTGTTTTTGAATTCTTCTTTGGCCGACTTTTGCTGATTTTTGAACTCGACTTCAAGCTCTTCCAACGCTTTTTCGCGAGCAGCTTCATCGACGGATTTGACTATGTATGCAGCGAAATAAACGACTTGTTCCAAAGTCTTGACTGGTAAATCGAGCAGCAAACCGACGCGGCTCGGAGTCGAGCGAAGATACCAAATGTGCGTAACCGGAACAGCCAATTTGATGTGTCCCATGCGCTCGCGGCGGACGACAGAACGCGTGACCTCGACGCCGCATTTTTCGCAGACGACGCCGCGATAACGCACGCGTTTGTATTTGCCGCAATAACATTCCCAGTTTTTCGACGGACCGAAAATGCGCTCGCAGAAAAGACCGTCGCGCTCTGGTTTTTGCGTGCGGTAATTGATCGTCTCGGGCTTGGTCACCTCGCCGTAACTCCAAGCATAAATCTGCTCGGGCGAAGCAATCGCGACAGAAATCGCATCAAAAGCCTGTAATTTGTCGCGATCGAGGGTTTGGTCGTTGGGCATATTTAGATGATAGTTAGTAATTTTTGGTAAGTAGGATTTTTAAATTTTATTTTTTTAAACTTCGTCGTCGTCCGACTCGAGACTTTCATTCATCTCGCGAATCGCGGACTCGCCGACTGCGTCGAGCGCAGCTTCCTCGTTATTTTCTTCGCCCGAGAAATCTCCGAGCTCGGAAATCTGCTCCTCATCAGGAATATATTCGCCAGCATCGGCCTGCGCTTTGGAAACTGAAACTGAAAGACCCTCTTCTTCTTCGACAGTCAACATCTCGTTCGCCTCCAATTCACTGAGCGGATTGAGATCGAGTAATTCGACGTTGAGACAAAGCGCCTGCAATTCTTTCACCAAAACATTGAACGACTCAGGCGTGCGCGGGCGACGAATTTCCTCGCCTTTGACAATCGCTTCGTACGCTTTGGAACGACCGAAAACATCGTCGGATTTGATCGTGAGAATTTCCTGCAAAACATGCGCCGCGCCGTAAGCTTCGAGCGCCCAGACTTCCATTTCTCCGAAACGCTGTCCGCCGTGTTGGGCTTTTCCCCCGAGCGGCTGCTGCGTAACGAGCGAATACGGACCGACCGAGCGAGCGTGAATCTTGTCTTCTGCCAAGTGGTTGAGCTTCAACATGTACGTAATTCCTACGGTCGTCTTGCGATCGAAAGGTTCGCCAGTGAGTCCATCGTAAAGTTGGACTTTGCCGTCCGCCGGCAGTCCGGCTTCTTTCATCAATCCAGTAATTTCTTCGGTCGAAATACCGTCGAGCACTGGAGTTGCAAATTTACATTTTAATTTTTGCGCCGCCCAGCCGAGATGCGTCTCGAGAATCTGACCGATATTCATACGACTCGTGACACCGAGCGGATTGAGGACGATATCGACTGGCGTACCGTCCGGCAGGAAAGGCATATTTTCTTCTGGGACGACGATCGAAACGACACCTTTATTTCCGTGGCGACCAGCCATCTTGTCTCCGACTTGGAGTTGGCGACGCTGCGCGACATGCACGTGAATTTGGCGCACGACACCGATCGGAAGCTCGACTCCGTCGTCACGCGTGAAAACTTTGACATCGATGACTTTGCCGCCCGTCCCGCCCGGCATCCGCAGCGAAGTGTCTTTCATGTCGCGGGCTTTTTCACCGAAAATCGCACGTAGCAAACGTTCTTCCGCGGTGAGTTCGGTCTCGCCTTTCGGCGTGATTTTGCCGACGAGAATATCGCCCTCGGAAACATAGCTTCCAGTCTGAATAATGCCATCCTCATCGAGGTGTTTCAATCTTTCTTCCGAAACATTCGGAATATCACGGGTGACTTCTTCCATTCCGAGCTTCGTCTCGCGAACATCGACGACGTAATCCTCGATATGAATTGAATCATAGCGATTCGTGCGCGCTACTCTTTCGGAAATAATCACCGCGTCTTCGAAATTGTACCCGCCCCAGCTCATGTACGCGACGAGCAAATTTTGACCGAGTGAAAGCTCGCCTTCGTCGGTCGCGGCACCTTCGACGAGGATATCGCCGCGTTTTAATTTTTGGCCGAGAGTGACGACCGGGCGCTGCGTGATACAAGTCCCCTGATTCGACCGTGAATAATTCGTGATTGGGTACGCTTTCTTTTTGCCAGTTTTATAAACGACTTCAACTTTGGACGCGTCGACCGAGACGACTTCGCCTTCTTCTTCGGCGATCACGACTTGATCGGAATTTTGCGCGACGATCGCTTCGGCTCCGGTGCCAACTAAGGGAGCTTGCGGTTTGAGCAAGTTGACCGCCTGGCGTTGCATGTTCGAACCCATTGAGGCGCGGGTGTTGTCGTCGTGCTCGAGGAAGGGAATAAGCGAAGTCGTGACGGAGAAAATTTGTTGTGGAACGACGTCGATGTGGGTCAAATCGTTCACATGCGCCAAAACTGGTTCGCTACCTTCACGTGCGGAAATACGGGTTTTTAAGAAGTTTCCATTTGCGTCGACTTTGGAGTTCGCTTGCGCGACTTTGAATTTTTCTTCTTCGTCGGCATCGTAATATTCGAACTCTTTCGTGATGTAGCCACGCACTGGCGCGCGCTCGAGACCATCTTTTTTCGCTAGTTCAATTAATTTTTTCGCGGCTTCTTTCGTGATCGGCTCACCTTCTTTGGTGAGAATACGATTGCCGTCTTTGATGTCGGATTTCGCCAAACGCAAAGTCAATTCTTCGACTTTGAGCGGAGCGTCCTGCGCGATTTTGTAATACGGCGTCTCGATGAAACCGAATTCGTTGATGCGCGCGTAGGCTGCGAGATGAACCACTAAACCAATGTTCGGACCTTCTGGTGTCGCGACCGGACAAATGCGACCATAATGCGAAGTGTGCACGTCGCGGACATCGAAGCCGGCGCGTTCTCGAGACAAACCGCCTGGACCCATCGCGGACAATCTTCTTTTGTGGGCCAATTCGGCAAGCGGATTCGTTTGATCCATGAATTGCGAGAGCTGCGAGCTGGCATAAAATTCGCGGAGTGAAGCTGTGATCGGGCGCGCATTGATCAATTGTTGCGGCGCGGCAGTCTCGAGATCCATGACAGTCATACGATCGCGCACAATTCTATCGACGCGGAGCAGACCGACGCGGAATTTATTTTGGACGAGTTCACCGACCGCGCGAATGCGGCGATTCGACAAATGGTCGATGTCGTCGCTCGCTCCGATACCGTTATTGAGTCGAATCAAATGTTTGATGATGAGAATCAAATCGTCGACTTGGAAAGTGCGGTGCGCTTTGTCCGCCGGAGTTTTGAGGTTAAATCTTTTATTTAATTTGTAGCGGCCGACCGGACCCATATCGTAGCGGCGGTAATCGAAAAATAATTGGTCGATCAAAGCTTTCGCGTTGCTCGGGGTCGCGAGATCGCCCGGACGAATTTTTTGGTAAATCAATTGAGCTGCTTCGTCGACTGTCTCGGCCGGGTCTTTTTCGAGCGTCGTCGCGATGAACGGCAATTTACCTTCGGCGGAATCGACGTCGGCAAATTCTTTGAGAATTTTTTCGTCGTCCCAGCCGGTGAAAGCACGAATCAAAGCAGTGACCGGGATTTTGCGCTTGCGGTCAATTTTGACGGAAATAATGCCGCGCTTGTCGGTTTCCAATTCAAGCCACGCGCCGCGTTTCGGAATAATTTTCGCCGCGTGAAAATACGGGACAGCGGGATTCGGCGAGAAGAAAACTCCCGGCGAACGGACGAGCTGCGACACTACAACACGCTCAATGCCATTAACAATGAATGTCGCTTTGTCTGTCATCAACGGAATGCCACCAAAGAAAACTTCTTGCTCTTTGATTTCACCAGTCACTTTATTGACGAGGCGCACTTGAATCTTCAAAGTGCCTTCGTAAGTTCCGCTTTTTTCTTTAGCTTCGTCCGGAGTCAGTTTCGGCGCTTCAATCGAGTGCTTCAAAATGTGCAGCTCGAGTTTTTTGCCGGAAGAATCTTGAATCGGAGTGATTTCGTCGAATAATTCTTGCAGGCCTTCTTCGAGAAACCAGTTGTAGCTTTTTAATTGTGTCTCGACGAGATTCGGCAGCGGGACATGCACTTTTTTCGGATCGAGAAAGCGACGCGGATTCTTCGGACGCGCAGTCTGCGCATTCGGCAAAACCGTCGGCAGCTTGTAAGGCTTGGTTTTGACAGTCGACTCGAGAACGAGCTTCTTGCGTCCAGCCGACTTTTTGCTCTCTTTTTTGGGAGCTTTTTTGGTGGTAGCCATAAAAAATGAAGTGAGGAAAATTAGCAATCTTCACTCACGACACAATCACAACCTGAAAAACAGCTCGGGGATTCTAGGGGAAGATTTCGGAAAAGTAAAATCAAAATTGGAATCGGTTTACTTTTCGCGAAAATATTTCAAAACGTTCTCAACGCTTTCACGCCGCTCGCGGTTTGAATGCGAATCTTGGAAGCGTTCGGATCACTGATCGCGACCAGCATAATTCCGTAAACTGTACCGTTTTTGAAAACGTGTAATGGCGAAATCGCGACTCCCGGCTCAGCCGCGATTTTGATAATCGAACCGCCATCGTAAATTCGCAGACCGATATCTAGAAAACAATCTGTCCGTTGCTGCGCAAAATACCGTCCGAGATAACTTTTGGTACCAGTGTAAGTCGGTTCACTGCAGGAAAAAACTTTGAGCGTGCCGCCATTGGTGGTTACATTTCCCCCACCGCGCGTATCGACCGTCCCGGAGACACTGACTACTCTGCCTTTCAGGAGCACTCCACCGCCGGAACCAGCACCACCGAGACCACCGATACCAGAATAGGTAACGTAGCCAGCGCGGCAATATTTCCGTGTCCCCCCGGCACCAGGCTGGCTCGTACCAGCCACTGTCGCATCACCACCAGTACCACCACGATTGGGAGAGGCGTTGCCATCGTATGCACCGACTCCACCATTACCAGTCAAGCTTGTCAGACCTTTTGTATTAATTGAGCCAGAGAGCGACAGGCTACCCTGAGTGATTAATTTCACAAGTCCGCCACCACGATTTCCAGCTCCTCCGCCGCCGCCAGAGTCCCCAGTACAGAAGTAATTATCGTCATCATCACCACGACTTGATCCACCACCACCACCGCCACCACCGCCAGATCCGACCAAGACAGATTCATCAGTCGTAGCATCGCTATTTATCCCAATGCCAAAATATCCGCCAGCTCCACCGAGACCGCCAGGCATACCATAACCTCTTGAGTCTCCAATGGAAAAATACGAATTTAAACCACCAGCACCACTGAGACCGCCAGAGACACCACCTCCCAGTCCACCAAGTCCACCATTTCCCGGACTCCATTCACCCCAAAGACCTGGATCCCCATCAGCACCCTCGGCCCCTCCTGATGAACCTAATCCTCCTAGCCCACCATTTTCCGGGGCAGTCCGTCGTGTTCCAGCCCCACCGCCACCACCACCGCCACCACCACCGCCATAACCCGCACCAGTAGCATCAATCGTACCGACAATATCGACATCGTTGGCATTCACTTCGAATGAGCCGTAATTTGTGCCGTCATATTTTTTGACCGTCGCGGTGATTCCCGAATTAATTTTGAATGTCCCGACATTGGTGTGTATTCCCGCAACTTCGGTATTCACAGGAATAATCCAGTCCGCTCCTCCGTGATCACCGCCACCGAGATTGGACCAAGCAAAGGCTGGGGTAGAAAAAAGCAAAAATCCCAAAAAGAAGATTCCGCTCTGTCTGAAAAATTTCTTGGTAAAAAAAATTTTACGATTCATTGAATTGAGTGCGGCTGAATTTTAGACTCAAGGCGACCTTTTCTACAAACACGAAACATCGCGACACTTACAACAATAGACGATCGCAAAAGACTTCAGCACCGTCGAAATATAAGATTCACCAACTAACTTTAATCATACCGTTAGCACCACTTGAGCCAGATAAATAATAAACCGCACTGTAGCAATCCCAACCACAGTGATTATTGTCAGAAGCGCCGTTACCACCCTTGCCAGCAGAGATGCCCACGACCGGCAAAGCCGCACCACCTGCACCACCAGCACCACTCACTTGGGAAGAACCATTATTACCACGAATATTTAAATCTCCGCCCGCACCAGTACCGCCGATCCCGCCAGCACCGGAATTCGCGCCACCACCACCCGTGCCGCCACCAGCAGTCAGAGTCGTACCGCCAAAAATAAGTGTCGAAGAAGCACCTGTACCGCCAACACTCCAACCGGTACCTCCGGATGCGCCCGCACCAACTTGTAAAGTCAGTCTCTGACCGCGTGTTAGCGTGATCGATTTGGAAACATATCCGCCACCGCCTCCACCACCACCGCCGACATTTGAAGGACCATCTCCTTGTGTCAAAAAAGCTCCACCACCACCGCCACCCGCACCCCACAACTCAACGAAAACAGTGTAGATACCAGCAGAACAATCTACCCCCTGTGTGAAATAATAAACTCCCGGGGTCGTATACAGCTTATTGATTCCAGAAATAGCAGGGCCGACATAGCTTCCTGTCACACCAAAAATATTCACGCCTTCTTTGATGTTTTCAGGAACCAAATTAGCATTTTTCAAAGCAGCATTTGTGTCGTCTTGGTCATTCCAGTCGACAATGCCATCCTCATCATAATCCGAGTCGAGTGGTTTCCATGTCGTGCCGTTACAGATGTACGGTTTCAATACAGTGGTATCGAATATAAATGCACCTTGCTTGTTGGCATCGCAGCCTGGTCGATTGGCAGTCGAATATCGACCAATTCGCACCGCCCCGTTCACATCTAGACTGACCTGTGGACTTGTCGTCCCGATGCCGACACTGCCGGAGCTGTAGTAAGCAGCGTTTGATGTACCGATTTGCCAAATTGAACTGACATTGCCATCCGCCGGATCGGCAGAAGGAGCTGTCCCCGGAGACCATGTCGTAAAAGCAGCCAAAGCAATCGCGGCCAAAACCAAAAAAGCGGAAAAGATAATTCCGCTCGATGCTACGAATTTTTTGGCGAAATTTTTTCGGTGCAACATTTCAGGTGAGTGCGACTACATTTTAGGTTCTTTTAGCTAAATTTCAAAAAATTCGGCGCGAAGATCAAAAGTCCACCGAGAATCAACATTAAAATTCCACCAATAATATTCGAAATGCGGGAATATTTGTGGGTCACGCCCAATTTGTCGATGCCAGCGAGCGCGATCGCGAAAACAATTAAATCGTCGATCATATAAAAGAAAATGTAAATCGCCATCAAACCTTGCTCTTTGAGAAAAGAAAGATTGTTGATTTGGATGATTTTGGTGAAGGCCTGCGGGATGCCGATCGAGCAAGCGAACTCGATGATATTGACGCTGAACGCGAGCAACAAAACTCCAACCGCAGTGATCCAGGTCAGCGGCTGCATGACCAAATTCTTGATCTTGGAATGAATCTTGGCGCGTTGTTCGAGATTGGTGACCTGACAAGTACCGTCGGTAAAAATTCCCTCGTAAAGAAAGAAGATCGCACCACCGATCGAGACGATACCGACGATCGGTGTGACGTATTTATCGAATCCGACGAAATCCCAAGTCTTGAACCAGACATTGAGAATCAGGTAATACATGATCGCCTCCGCGAGAATGAAAAGTCCAGCGACTTGAAACATTTTGCGGCGATCACCAAGCTGGAGTAGTACGATCAAAAATGTCACCAAAACCCACATTGCGCAGGGATTGAAACCGTCGACGAATCCGAGAATCACAGACAAAGTCGGGAGCGAATATTTGGTGACATCGACTGCGCCGACGAAGGGCACGTCGACGATTAATTTTTCGGTCGGAACTTCGCAAACTTCACCGGTATCATCGCAAGTCCCGCCTTCGACAGTCTCGACTTTGCCGCTCCCGCCCGCCGCGATAAATTGCTCGAAGTCGAGTGTTTGTTTGCCTTTGGAAGCGTCGAGAATTTCGATAATTCGTGCGCCAGTCGAGTCGGCCGAACCGAAACCTTGGACGATAGTATTGCCGACCAAAGTAATCGGCGTGACTTTCGGAATATTTTCGAGAGTAGTTAATTGGCCGAAATGTTCGCGGTGCGTCGCGTCGCCGATGTCGTGGTAGGAAACGGCGAAATCGTCGCGCGTTTTCGTGAGCTCAGTGAAAAATTTTTCTTCGGCCTCGCAGTGGCTACAATTTTCACGGACAAAAACATTGACCGGCGTTTTTTCGACTGCGAGCGCCAGCGGCGCGAGCAGAAAAAAAGAGGCAAAAAGAAGGAAGATTTTTTTCAGCATTTTTGAGAAAATTCCCGAGGAGTTTAGCACAAAATGACCTTGCAACTGAGCAGCGCCGTCCTCGATCGCAATGCCGCGTACCGCGGAGTACCGACGCGCGTCTTGATGGAAAATGCTGGAAAACAAGCGGCTAAATTGATTGCGCGGAAATTTGGGAAACCGGCGAAAGTGCAAATTTTTTGCGGAAGCGGTGGCAATGGTGGCGATGGCTTCGTCGTCGCGGCGGAACTTTTGCGAAAGCGAATTCCGGTCGAAGTTATCCTCGCAAGCGCGGTGAAAAATCCGGATGCCAAATTTTATTTCGAGAAACTGCCGCGAAATGTTGTCCGAAAATTCCTGCCTGCCGGCAGGCAGGTTCGCGCATCGACCAAAATCGACGCGCCGATTTTGGTCGATGCAATTTTGGGAGTCGGCGCGCACGGAAAACTGCGCGGAGAAATCGCGAGCGTCATCGCGAAAATGAAAAATTCGAAATCGAAAATTATTTCGCTCGATGTCCCAACCGGAAATTTGAAACCGGAACTCACCATTGCATTTCACTCAATCAAGACAAAACTAGCCTGCCCTGAGCGAGTCCGCCACGGCGGACGAGTCGAACGGGTCCCGATCGGAATTCCAAAAATTGCCGAAACGCATTTCGGTCCGGGCGACGTGTGGAAATTTTTTCCACAGCGAAACGCGAACTCGCACAAAGGTGAAAATGGCCGCGTCGTGATCGTCGGCGGCAGTCGGGAATTCGTCGGCGCACCTATTTTTGCAACATTTGGTGCGATCGCCGCCGGAGTCGACCTGGTTGAAATTTTCGTGCCGAAAGTGAATTTCGCGGCAGCGCGGAAATTTGCGCCGAATTTTTTGGTGCACGAATTTTCCGGCGAACCGAATTTTTTGACTGTCGAATCCGCGCGGGAAATCGCGAAATTCGCGGCGGAGAAAAACGCGACGCTCGTCGTCGGTCCGGGACTCGGGCGGGACGACCGAACGCGCGCGGCGGTGAAATTTTTGGCAGAAAAATGGCGCGGGCCGCTCGTGCTCGACGCGGACGCACTGCTCCCTGAGCTGCGAAAATTCGCGTCGCAAAAAGTCGTGCTCACTCCCCATGCCGGCGAACTGAAAAGATTACGGAAAAATCTGAACGCGGTGATTCTGAAAAAAGGTCGCGTCGACGAAATTATTTTTGGGAAACGAAAAAGGTGGAACGACTCGGGGAATGCAATCCTCACCGTCGGCGGCTCGGGCGATGTTTTGTCAGGACTCGTCGGCGGTTTGCTCGCGAGAAATGTCGCACCGTTTGAAGCCGCTGGAATCGCGGCATTTTTGCTCGGCATAGCTGGCGAAAAAATTGCGTTAAAATCAGAGAGCACAATACCGCAAGTATTAGCAAAAATTATCCCTAAAATTATTCGAGAAATTCTCGCTAAAAAATATTGAGAATCTCTATCCTCTATCCCCTAAAACCTAAACCCTATGAAAATCGCAGTCATCGGCGCAGGCGTGATGGGCTCGGCCATCGTCGAATCGCTCGTCCGCGAAAAAGTTTTTCGCCCGAGCGAAATCACAGCCATCGATCTCGCTGGCCACAAACTCGCCGGACTGAAAAGAAAATTTGGAATCAAAACGGCGGCAAAAATTCCGGAGGCGGACATTTTTTTGCTCGCAATCAAACCGCAAGGTATCGCCGCACTCTGCGAAAATTTCAAAACAGACAAGCTCGTGATTTCGATTCTCGCCGGGACGAGAGTGGCGAAAATCAAACAGCTGACCAGCTCGGCAAAAATCGTGCGCGTGATGCCGAACACACCAGCGCAAGTCGGCGCTGGCATCTCGGGCTGGCACGCGAGCTCGCGAGTCACGCGCGACGAAAAAATTTTGGTGCGCCGCATTTTGGAGAGCTTCGGCGAACAGGCGGAATTCAAAAACGAAAAAATGCTCGACACAGTGACTGCGATCTCCGGCAGCGGCCCGGCGTATTTTTTCGCCTTCGCGGAGGCGCTCGAACTGGCGGCAAAAAAACTTGGACTCGGCAAAAATGCGGCGGCTTTCGTCGGCGAAACTTTTTTTGGGTCAGCTAAGTTGGCTGACTGCTGCGAAATTCCTTTCGCGAAACTACGAGAAAATGTGACGAGCAAAGGCGGGACGACGGCTGCGGCGCTCACCGTTTTTGGCCAAGCTGGATTGAATAAAATCGTGGAAAAGGCCGTGAAGGCCGCGCAAAAACGCGCGGAAGAATTGGCATGATATTAAACTGTAAAAAATACAGCAATATGATTAATCGCGTTGCTACTCAGATAGCCAACTCATTTTTGGGACGACGCGGCCTACAACCGCAAATAGCGATTTTGATGTTTTCGACCACCGCAGGAGAAAGTATTTTTTGAGCTTCGCTCTGATTCAAACCAAATTCCGTCGCCAAAACCTTCCCATCTGGCTCTTTGGAAATTTCGCGCAAACCGATAATACCAATCTTCATATCTTGTTCATCTCTGATAAAAACTACCAAGAAGCGTCTATCATTCTGACGCATAAAGAGTCTGCCCTTTTCAGATATTGTTTCTGATACAAAACCCGAACCATCATCTCGACCTTCGACAATAATTTGAGAATCCAGTTTTATCACATTGCCAGACTCTATATCCCAGAGATCTCCTGAAATAATCAACTCACCTCTTACCTCTTCTTTCTCTTCTAATTTCTCATCTTTTTTTGGTTTAACTTGCGCAATACTGCCAAGACCAAAATAAGCCGCGGTAGCTAAAACCCCCCCTCCCAACGCCAACTTTAAAAAGCGCCTTCGACTAACGCACGGATTTTCCTGTGAATCGGGAGATATTTCGGACATATATTTACAATTAATTAATAAAATGGTTTGGTATTGTAATCGACCAAATCTGAAATGTCAAACAATTTGATTAGGCAAGAACATTCCGGTAACTCTCCCTTTATGACAAGCAATAACTACCCCATCACGGAAAAACCTAATTTTTTTAGAGGTTTTTGGCGTGTAAAAAATTTTATTTAAATAATTTATTATGGCTAACCTAAAAATCACACTTGAACAGCTAATAGAACTCAAAAAAACTGGAATTTTGAGCAAGCGAAAAGCGCAGAAAGTTCTACTTTCTGATACATGGGAATCAGGCTTTGTGGAATTATCTATTTCCCCAAAGACATAGTTCCATAGAGTTCTGCTATGAATTCAGCTCTTTCAGTCATTTGCGCTTTCTTGGATTCATTCATGTCTCCACCTGATTCAATTGTTCCGTTCATATTAACAGCCTGCTGGAACACAGCGTCGTTTATTTCAGCCATAATAGAAGGGGTTAAAAGGATAAAAATCTTAACATAATTTGTTCCTTAACATAGAGACATAGGATTAGAAGCCGCTACTTCTTAGGTTTCACGAAGAAATGGAAGAACTTAGCCGATTTCGGATAAATTCTTTTCCCATTCTTCATGATGGAGCGGCAGAAGATTTCCACCAAACCATCGCTGGTTCGGGGGTCTCTTCTTGTAGCCTCTTTCATCGGAAGGGGGGTTAAAAGAGGGTAAAGCCAGCTGAAAAGCTGACTCCCCCGAAAAGATAGAATTTTTCTACCCTTTCGAGGAGAGCTTTTGCTAACTGACTAAACCAACTTTTAAGTGCCACCGACTTACCTATGTCTCTATGTCAAAGAACAATCTAAATTTTAACAATTTTTTTAAACCAATGGTAAAATGCAATCACTTAATCAACTTCTCATGGCAAAACCAAGCAAAGCAAAAAGTGAGTCTGGTGAAAAAATACCAAAAGATCAATCAGGCACAGCAATGAATGTTTTTTTGCCATCACCGGATAGAGCCGTACCAAAACTTTGCACGAGTGCAAATTTTGCACAGCTAAAAAGTGGAAATATTGTAGTTAGCTTCTTCTCAAGAGATGTAAGCGTTGCCAACCAAGCTGTTTTAATAGAGAGGATTATTATAGAAAAGGAACACGCCAAAGACATAGTAAAAAAACTTTCTGCAATGGCTAAATAATAATGCCAAAAGATTACAACATTATCGCTCCCGAATATCACTATCAGCAGATAGCTTTTTATCAAGATATACCGTCAGTTAAATATACAAGGGAATCAAGTACTCAAACCTTCAATAGTATGACTGAGGCAATTTTGGCGTTTGTTCAATCAAGGCATAGAAAATTTGAAGCTTTGGATAAAGCTTTATCTAAAATGTTCTGATTATGACAGGTGATAAAAAAACAACCGAACAAGAATTATTTGAGTTAATTAAAACGACATTACAAAAAGACAATGATTTAATCAGCAGTATAGAAAAAAGAGCTGAAAAATACGGAAAATTTACAGAAAGCGTTGATAAAAGATTAAAAAAGATTGAGGATAACGAAAAATTCTACAATAAGCCGACCTTTTGGATATATGGCGTGTTGTTAGTAATCACAATTATTTTATTGTGTATCGCTATTAAAAGTGGAGCGAGCTTTACTATAAGCAAGGACGGTTTTAGCTTTGATAATCGCCAACAAACAGAAAATGCAAAAGACCAATAAATCCCGCTTCTTCTCACTCCTTAACCGCGCGGCGCAACCTTTACCAAGTTCCCCAAAAGGTGCGAAAAGGGGTGCTGCTCCGAAAAGCGCAGGTTGTAGCGGTAAGCAAACTCGTTCACATAAGTCTGCAAATACTTAGGACTGATCGCGTGGTAAGTGCCATTTATCGAGCGTTTTAACTGACTCCAAAAGCCCTCGATCGTGTTCGTGTAAATATCGCCTCGAACATACTCGCCGCCTTTATGTTTAATCACGAAGTGCCGAAACTCTCTTTTGACTTTGTTGTAAGCTTTCCACTCGTCCGTAACCACACAAGTTCCAAGCCGGACACTTTTACGCATAATTGGTAGCAAAGTCGAAGCTTTTGCATTCCCAACAGCTTGCGCTCGAATCTGACCCTTGCGTTCCACCATTCCAAAGACTGGCGTTTTGTTGTCATTCTTGCCGCCTTGACTCCTTTTCATTCTGCCGCCGATGTAAGTCTCGTCCGCTTCCACGACTCCCTTTAAAGTATCGTTCCCTTCTTGGCTCATTAACTTTCTGATTTGTTTAGCCATTCTCCAAGCTGTCTTGTAGGTAACGCCAAGCTGTCGCTCTAACTCTTTCGCACTCACGCCATTTTTGCTCTGACTGACCAAAAAGAGAGCGTAAAACCACAAAGTAAGAGGAGTCGATGATTTGTGGAAAATAGTATCAGCCAAAGGAGCGATCTGATGTCCGCACCAAGCACAGGAATACATCTTGCGTCCCGAAACGCGGTGAAACTTACCGTATTTAGCGCAGTGCGGACAAACCATCTTCAAACCGAACCTTTTGGTAAAGATGTAGTCCAAGCAAGTGTCCTCGTTTGGGAACTCTCGGTTGAAGTCCTTGATCGTGTATTTCATGGTAAATGAGTTAGAAACTGACCCAAGTTTAGTCTCTCATTTACTTGCTGTCAAGGGATACTTACCAACATTCCAGTAGTGACAGGTTTTAAACCTGTCACTACCTTTAAAAATTTCTAGACAAATAAAAAGCCCCCGTTTCCGGAGGCTTTTCCCACCCTCAAAATCTATCGTTGTCAGAATAATTTATTCGCCGTCTTCTTGATCCTGGCCAGCGCCAGCGCCGAACATACCGTGGCCGCCTTGGCCATGACCGCGTTCACCACCTTCGAATCCCGGGCAACCGAGTCCGCCATCGAAGCCGGGACCGCCGATGCCGAGTTCTTTTTCAATCGCTTCAGCCTGATTTTTCAAACCTTGTAAATCTTTGAGCTTGGCAAAATTGTCGGCTGTGATTTTGGTGAGAATCGGCGCATCAGCATTTTTCGCTGCGACTAAACTTTTCCAAGTCGCGTAATCGCCGTTTGTAATCGCAGTCTCGATCGCGGTGCGATCAGCCTCCGCTGCGGCGCGCTTCGTCGCCATTGTGTTGAATTGGTCTTCAGTCATTTTGGTATTCCCCGTCGCAGTTTGGAAAGCTGCGAAATCTTTGTTTTCGATTGCTGTTTCAACTGCCTGCATTTTGGTCGGATCGAAATCTCCGTGACCAAACCCGCCAAAGGCGTAGACCGAAGGGAGCACAATCGCAGAAAGGGTGAGCGCGGTCAGTCCCGCGAGTAAAGTCTTGTTTTTCATATTATTGGGGTTAAATTTTTGATTGGAAAAGCGCTTTCAACCCCTAATACGCCTAGTCGTTTGAATTTCTTTCAGCACGCATTTCATCCATCATTTCCCGGTGCAACAGCGCATGCGGCATCTTGGGGAAAATGAAATCAGCGGCAAATTCTTTGTCGCCAGTCTGTGCACCGATCGCACGCACCTGCATCCCGACCTGCAATTCTAATCTCGGCGGAATCTGCGCCTCACTGTAATCAACTTCCCAAACAGTCTGATCACTGTCATTGAGCAGGAAAACTTTGTCGCCGAGCTGGACGATCTGCCCGAGTAGAAAACCCTCCGCAGGATTTTGCCATTCGGCTTCCTCGAACGGCGGCGGGAAATTGTGCAAACGAAACGCGACGAATTGCGGCGGCAGCGGCGTAGCGAGCAGTGCGAAGCCCCCGAGCAAACTGACTGCACCGATCACGCCAAGCACGGTGAGTAGTCCGAAACGGTAGCCGCTTTTCGTGTGGCGCAGGAAAAAATACGCGAACGCACCCGCCGCGAGCAACGCAACCAACCAAAAAATCGGAACTGTGTGCCAAAGAAAATTACTCGGACCACCCGGAAAATGCGGCAGCAATTCCCATTCCGCTTCCTGCACCTCGCTGGCCAAACTGCTGACGAAAGCAACCGCGAGAAAAATTGCTAAAAACGCGAGCGCCCAAATGCCATAATTTTTCGCGAGAAAAACCCAGCGCTCCCGCGGGGCGAGATGCTGCTTCTTGATTTCGGCGAGAATTTTTTTGGACAGCTTTTGCATCGAAAAAAATTAAATAAACTTTTGGAGATCGGCTTCGCGCGCTGCAAGCTCGAAAGCGGCTTTTGCGCGGGAGACAAGTGTCGCGACACTGCCCATTGGCTTGCGCAGAATGTCGGAAATCTCGGAATAATCTTTGTCTTCGAGAAAACGGAGAATCAAAACTTCGCGATATTTGTCGGGAATTTTCGCTAGAATCGAGCGGACAAATTTGACAAGAATTTTTTGGTCGGCCTCGGTCGGAATATCCAAAGTCGATTTCAAAAGTTGAGCTGCCTCAGCCGTCTCGAGATTGAGCTCGTCCGCGCGCGCACTTTTTTTTCGCCATGCCGAGACTGCTTCATTGTGCGCGATGCGGTAAATCCAGCTCGAGAACTTCAGGTCGGGATCGAAACCGCGCAGATTTTGGTAAGCCTTTAGAAATACATTCTGAAGCAAGTCCTCCCCGTCCGCGCGCGAGATATTCGAGATGCGCAAGAGATAGCGCAACAGCGGCGCTTCATATCTTTCGACAATCGCAGCATACGCATCTGGATCGACGAGAGCGCGTTCGACCAGCTCGACATCATCCAGGACAGCTTTTGATGGTGGCACTAGGTTAATTATACGCGGACCGTCGACTTTTTCTTTCACGCACTGAAAGAAAAATAGAACCGTTTGCGTAATTTATTCTAAGATACTAGTAAATTTTAAAATACTGACTTGCAAAAACACCACCTCAATAAAATCTTGATCTGGCTGGCGGTAATCGCGATATTCGGCCTCGCCGCAGGGATTTTGACTGGTCGGCACGGTCCGGGCAGATTGAGCGAATTGCCGCGCATTGAGCACAATGCTCGACCGCAGCGACCACCTGAGATTGTCGGCAAAATCGAATCAGTCGTCGGTAATCAGATCATGATCGCGAAACTCGAACAGCCAAAAACAGAAGAGAGAATAGATCCGGCAGAATGGCAGAAACTTTCCACGGAAGAAAAAGTTAAAAAATTCGAAGAGCGGCTGAACGCCTTCACGGGTGAAAACGTAACTGTCGAAATCCCGGCTGGTATCGAGATTACACGTCGTTCGCCACCGCCGAGCAATCTCGAAGGTGTACGCAAGCTCGCCAAGACTGAGCAAATCTCGAGTGAAGGCGGCGAAAATATTTCTCCAGTCGCGATCCATGAAGGTGATTTCGTCGCGATCTGGCTCGATGGTAAGATCGTCGACCAAAATGTCGCCGAGTTTATTAACCTAATTTTTACAGATAAAAATGCAGCATCCGAATAAAGACTCCCTCGATGAAATTCTCGAGCGCCGCAAACAGGGAAAAAATTGGCGGCGTTTTTTGACGAAAAAATTTATCGGCATAGCGCTCGTAGTCGCCGCCGCGCCCTTCGCGCTCGGCTATTTTTTCGGCGGTTCCGATGGCGCGACGAACACTTACCAGCCGGAAATTTACCAAGTCAAAAAACAAAATCTCGAAACGAAAGTCAGCTCGAGCGGCAATGTCGTCGCAGAAGACGGCGTCGAAGTTTCCTTTTCGACGACTGGCGAGCAGATCACCGCGGTCTATGTGAAAGAAGGCGATTATGTCCATGCTGGCGACAAACTCGCCACGATCGACACGAGCGATCTCAATCTCGATCTCAAAAGCGCGCAAAATTCTTTGAATACGGCCTACGCGAATTATCAAAACACAGTCGATGGCGCAACCGAGACCGAGATTGCGATTCAGCAAAAATCTGTCGATTCGGCGAAAGCCAATCTCGAGAAGACTAAGGAGGATAATGCTTTTTCGATCCAGCAAGCCGAGACGAAATTAGCTAATTTGAAAAAAGATTTGGCGTCGCTCACGAGTGGTACAGCCGAGACGGACGCGACCCTCGAAGCAATCGCGCAAGCTTACGAAAATGCACTGCTCAAAGTCGACTCCGTTTTGATCGATGTGAAAAACAGTCTCGATGCAGCAGACAAAATGCTCAACGACGAAAACGATTATTATCTGCAGCTGAGTTCGCTCGACTCGTCGAAGCTGCGTGGGGCGGAAAATAGCTTCCAAGCAGGCAAAGCCGACTACAACGGTTTGCTGATTGATTTTGCGACTGCGTCGGCCAGCTCGGAAAAATCCGAGGTTATCGCAAAAATCAATGCGACGATCTCGCTCACGAGCGAGCTCGCTGACGCTTTTGATTTGCTCTACGATGCTTTTGAAAATACGACTGCGTCGACGACAATTACCGAGAGTGAAATTGCGAGCTACGAATCTTCGGCTTCAAGTTATCAATCCAAAATGAGCTCGGACGAGCAAACTTTGATTTCGTCGAAACAGACGATTAATTCACAAAATTTATCGAAGAGCGACAAGCTGGATTCGCTCAAAGAAGATATCGCCGACGCAGAGACGAATCTCGCGGAGGTGAAGGCAAGCGCAACCCGCAGCGAGTCGAGCGCGCAAAACTCTGTCGATGTCGCCGAGCTGAATTATCTGAAATTGACCGAACCAGCGACGGCGGTCGAGCTCGCTACGCTCCGGGCGCAAATTAATTCCGCGCAAATCAATGTTCAGAAAATTAAAAACCAAATCGCGGAGGCGACGCTCACTGCACCGATCGACGGCGAGATTGTCCAGGTCAACGATCAAGTCGGCGACCTGATTATCAAAGATCAAAACGAAACTTTTGCGACGATTTTGAATAAAGACACTTTTTTCATCGAGGTGAATATCGAGGAAGTCGAGATTAATCAGATCAAAAAAGGTCAAAAAGTGGTTGCGACTTTCGATGCGATTGAGGGTAAGGAAGTCGAAGGCGAAGTGAGTTTTGTTTCGCTAACTTCCAAAACTGATGGCGGAATCGTGACTTATCCGGTGCGGATTATTTTGAAAAATTGGAGCGATGTGCCGATCCGCGAAGGCATGACTGCTTACGTCGATTTCGTCATTGGCGAAGCCGACGATGTGCTCGCTGTCCCAGTCAGCGCAGTCGTGACGAAAAATGACAAGAGCTATGTGATGCTGGAAAGCGGCGAATCACGCGAAGTAGAGACGGGCTTCAACGACGGCTCGCTCGTCGAAATCAAATCTGGATTGAGTGATGGCGACAAGATTATTTCCAATCCGAATAACACCGCGACAACGACCGTGAATGCGAGCACCGATTCAAGTCAAAAAGCTGGCAGCGAAATTTTCACTGATGAAGAGCGCGCCGCGCTGAAAAATATGAGCGACGACGAGCGCAAAGCCTTTTTGGAATCGAAAGGTTTGAGCACCGGGAATTTCCCGGGCGGCGGCACTCGCTCTGGCGCTAGCGGCGGCGGAGCGTCGATCCGTATGGCAAATTGAAATGGCCGAAACTTTGATCAAATTCGAACGCGTCCATAAATCTTATTTTCTCGCGAATGGTGAGGAGATTCCGGTTTTGAAAGGCATCGACTTCGAAATCAAACGCGGCGAATTTGTCGCGCTGATGGGCGAGTCCGGCGGCGGGAAATCGACGCTGCTGAATATTATCGGCTGCCTACACCCGCTCTCAAGCGGCAAATATTTCCTCGAAGGGCGCGATATCGGCGTGATCCGTGAAGACTTCGCGCTCGCTTTCGTGCGCAATCGCAAAATGGGTTTTGTGTTTCAGTCGTTCAATTTGCTTTCGCGGATGACCGCGCTGAATAACGTTGCACTGCCCGCGATTTATTCCGGGATGCCGCGCGAAGAACGCGAACGCCGCGCAACCGAACTTTTGAAATCAGTCGGGCTGGCCGATCGCGCGAACCACCGACCGCCGGAACTTTCCGGTGGACAGCAGCAACGCGTCGCGATCGCGCGCAGTTTGATGAACGACCCGGAAATTATTCTCGCGGATGAGCCAACTGGTGCACTCGACTCGCGATCCGGCGAGGAGATCATGGAGATTTTTTGCGAATTTAAAAAGCGCGGCAAAACAGTCTTGATGGTGACGCACACCGCTGAAGCCGCGAAATACGCCGACCGAATTGTCTTTCTCAAAGACGGAAAAATCGTGAGCCACGATTACAAATTGCACAAATGAAATTCGAGATTTTCAAAATGGCGTTCGAAGCTTTGCTCGCGAATAAAGTGCGCAGCGGTCTTTCGATGCTCGGCATCATCTTTGGCGTGTCGACGGTTATCGTCGTGGTCGGCATCGGTCTCGGTTCGCAGCAGCAAATCGCCGATCAGTTTAAAAATCTAAATACGACTTCCGTGATCGTGATG
>JAZDNQ010000053.1:0-7671 GCA_043799575.1 Patescibacteria group bacterium
CAGTAGACCTTTTCCACCTTAATATTATTGAAAAAGTAGTCTGCGATTTCTTTGTAAGTTTTGCCTTCTTTCGCGAGTCCCGCCGCGCCTTTGCCTGAGACACCGACACCGTGACCTTTCGCATTTTCCGGACAGCGAATCCCCGCATCCGCGAGCGTCCCACCGCAGCTCCACGGATCTTCAACTGCTTTCGTAAATTGAAAATCGGCTGTCCCCCAACCTGCCTCGGTCGAAGTTTTCGTCACGCCACCGGAACTCGTGAAATAAGGTGTTTTGACGACATGGCCATCATAAGTCACGACCTCGCCTTTGGTCATTTCAACAAATTCGGTGAAGCCACCCGCGATCTCATAATTGTAGCCAAAATATTGTTGGAAGCGTGCAGGCGAATCGTCGCCATCCCACGCTTTGCCGGGAAATTTGCGATGCGCCGGATCGATGTAATACAGCGCGTACGACCGCGCGAGCACCGCCATCAATTTTTTCTTTTCGTTCGGATCAGTCGGCGACGCTTCGGCGATACCGTGCAGGTAAGTTTCGAGCGGCAATTCATTGATTACGACCAAAGTATCGCCCATTCGACGCACCTCGAGAATGCCGCGGTATTTGTTGTAATTCACTTTCCCATTCCAGTTCGGCTGCGAAAAATTCGGAATTTCGAGAATCGTCCCTTGATCTGGGACAACCCTGACAAATTCTCCATCTTGCAATTTCGCCGTCGAGAAATCCGCGAAACTCCCCTGAAAAAGCGTTTTGCCGAATTGCTGAATCGCGAACGATCCACCGCCAATCGAAATTTTCGGCGACTCGAAACCAAGCTTGATGCGAATATTCGGCTCACTGGAATTTTGAGTTGCAGGTTCCGAGTTTTGAATTTCCGAATCTTCTGAACTTTTTGAACCTTCCGAACCTTCTAAACTTTCTAAACCTTCAATCTGTGCCGAACGAATTTCGAGCGTGATTTCTTTGCCGCGAATGCGCCCGAGTCCGCGCAGCATCGGCACGACGCGCAAACTTTCGAAAGCTGCATCCGAACTTTTTTGAATCGTGAAACGGAATGTCCCGGTCTCCCCGGCCGCGACCGAAGTTTCGACCAATTTCGCGGGCTGCGTCGAACTGACCCAAGTTTTGGTCGCGAGTTTGCTCGGCTCGGCGGGCAAAGTCTGCAAAAGCACATCGCGCGAATTCCAAACCACATTGCCCGTATTTTTTAGTTTAATTGCAATCTCGGCCGTTTCACCCTGGGCCAAATTCAGGTTTTGCGTTTGGCTGACGACTTCGCCCATCAAGCGCGGCGGACTGACCTCGATCGAAAAATCGACCGGCGCCATTTCTTTGATTTTTCCGGAGACCCAGCGCGGTTGCAGCGTGAACAAATATTTCCCGGCTTTATTCGACGCGGTGATCGGAAATTCGATTTTCACGACCGCGTTTTTGGCAACTTTGCTCGGTAATTTTAGCTGGGAATTGTCGACTTTCACGCCTTCGTTTTTGAGAATTTTCAGCTCGAAATAATCCGGATTCCAGTCAATCTGCGAAGTATTGCGGAATTCGATTGAGAGATTTTTCGTCTCGCCCGGCTCGAAGCGCAGCGCCGTGCCGGAAGATTTCGAGACCAAATCGCCCGAGAAACGCGGCTCGCGGACCGAAATGTGAAATTGCATTCCATAATCCGGCAAAACCAAACCGCCGCGCGCCGCCGGTTTGAATTCGAGATAATAACGCTCGGCTTTTTTCGGCGCAGTCAAACTCATTTTGAAACTACCGATCGCACCCGGCACAGTGTCCGCTTCGAGATATCCGACAATCGCAGAATTGGTAAAAGGCGAAATCGAACCGTCGGAAGTTTGCAAAACCATCCGGCTAGGTCCGCCTGCTTTCCAGGTGAAATCCGATTTATTTTGTAAGCGCACAAAAGCGTCCGCAGTCGTCCCAGGTGCGAAAGGCTGCGGCGGCCAAGTCGCGTCAACCAAAGAATAATCGAGTTTTTGCGGTTCAAGCACATTCACGACGAGATAAAATTTGCGCAACTCTTCATCGCCGATTTTGAGCGCGAGGCCGAAACGATAACGACCCGGGGTCGCGGATGCGGCGAGTGGAATCTTGAGCGAAGCTGTCCCGCCCGAGCTCACTTGCGAATCGAGTGCGACGGCGAATTCCGAACCACCCGCGATCGAGACGCCGTTTTTGTTGCGGAGAATCTCGGCTTTCGCGACGACGACTTTCGTCCCAGCGGGCCACGGTTTTTGCCCGGAATTGCGCAGCCGGAAAGTCGCAGCTCCTGATTCGAACGGCATCAGATTGAGCGGCGAATCTTTTTCGAGCAGGCTGAAATCGTAATCTGCATCAGAAATTTTGTTGCCGAGAGCGTAAGTCATCGCATCCGCCGCGAGCTTCGGGAGATAATCGTAAAGTTTTTGACCGGGGCAAGCTGTCGCACCATAATCACGATGGCCAACTAAATTACGCGTATTTTTGCCGTGAAAATCGGAATACTGGTCGAGCGGCAAATCGTAAAAATTCGAAAGTTCGCCGAGTAGTCGCGCGCCAGATTCGAGCGCGTCCGTCGACGGAATTTCATTTTGAAAATTACCGATGAACGCGACGCCGATCGTATCGGTATTCGCACAGTAAGTGTGTCCACCGATGACGTAATCCCCGCCGCTGCGTCCTTCGTAAATATTGCCGAGCGGATCGACGAGAAAATTGTAGCCGATGTCACCCCAGCCGCGTGTACGTGCGTGGTAATAGTAAATCGCCTGCACGATGATCTCCGCATCGTCTTTTGTGAATTTCCCATCGCCGTTCAAATCTTTTTCACCAGACTCGGCGGAGTGATGCACGATAATTTTTTTGATTTCAGGTGAATAAGTCCGCGGCCACTGCAGCGCCTCACCGTAGTCATTGGTCGAAATTTTACGGCCGTCGTCGCGGAATTCGTCCGGATTATTTTGCTGCCACTCCGCACATTTCGTAGCGACCGTCGAACTCGAAGTCGTCGCCTCGTCGTCGTTGAATTTTTTGAGCAAACTTGCATCCGCGCCCCACTCTTCGCGCGAAATAATGCCGAGCTGCTCCATTTGCGCTTTTGCTGTCGGAATTAAATTGTCGAACCACGGTTTTTGGACAGCCAAATTTTTCGTTTCGATCGAGAAATTGTGAGCGCGCGCACCCGGCTGTCCAGCAAGATCGACTTCGAATTTCCACGCTTTGGAAAGTGGTGTGACCGCGAAACCAGAACACAAGGAATTTTCGCATTCGAGATCGAGACTGCGCTGCGTCAATTGCCCTGATCCGGCAACGTCGCGAAACCAGCCCTGCGCGGTCGCGGTCGCTTCGCCGTCGAGCGTAAATTTGAAAAAGAATGCGTTGAATTCCTCAGTTTTGACCACTGGCGAGACGAAATCGGCGTGATCAGAATGCGCCGGAATCGCAAAGTCGACTGTCGCTACGTCGAAACTTTGACAGGCCGCAAGAAACAAAAGCGAAATAAACGCGAGAAAGAGTTTTTTCATTTGAACAACTTTTTTATGCAAAAATGATTCTGCCAAAAAAATCCGTGCAGCTCAACTCTCACTTTTTGCTTTCGCGGAACGGCAAAATTAAAATGCGCGAAATGAAAAGTAGTGAAGTCATTCGGCTGGCCTGGCAGCTGACGAATTCGAAAAAGGGTCTGATTTGGTACGGCGTTGTGCCGACTTTTTTTACGATGCTCGTCGGACTCGGCTACATCACCTATCAGTTTTTGGCTTTCGAAGTCTCCCCTTTTTTTGGGAATAAGCATTTCGACTTCGGAAAAATCGGCGTACTGACCCTTGATTTTTTCAAAGATCATCCCGGAATGATCGCAGTCCTCGTCGTCGCAGCGGTCATCACTGCGATCGGTTATTTTTTGATTCCACCAGTCACAGAAGGCGGACTCATCGGCCTCACCGCCGCTTTTCACAAAGGTCGCGAAGATGTCGAGGTGCGCGACGGCGTCACGATCGGAATGCATCATTTTTTCACAATGTTCGAATACGGTGCGTTGGTCGGCGCGTTCAGTTTTTTTGAATTCATGACTGTCGTGTCACTCAGTATCCGCCATCTCGGCGTACCAACTTGGCTCGTGATTTTGCTTGCCGTACTCTTTTTCGTTTCGTTTGTTTTGGGCTTCCTGTTTATCTATTCACAAAATTTTATTATCTTGGAACATCGCGGGATCATCGGCGCGATCTCTGGCAGCGCGAAACTTGTGATTTCGAATTTCGGGCAAACTTTTTTGATGTGGCTGCTGATGCTTTTGATTTCGATCCGGGTAATTATCAATGTGATTTTAGTTTTTTTGATTCCAGCCTTCGTCGCTTTCGTCGCGAATTTTTTCGTAAGCAAAGTTGTCCTCGCTTTCGGGATTATTTTGGCAACCATCGCCGGACTGATCGTGCTCTGCATCGCGGCGTATCTCGGCGGCGTGCTGCATGTTTTTACCCAAGCAGCTTGGACGATCACTTTTCTCGAGCTCGACTGCCAACGCGCCGAAAAATTGCTCAAAATCTAATTTGAAATTAAACTCCCCGCTCAATGTTTAGAAAATTTTCTGCTGCCATCCGCTGGGGTCTCGTCATCGTCGGGATTTACATTGTTTTCCAGATTTTGAGCGGACTTTATGCCATCGTGAGTGGTGGCAGTTTTACGGATTTAATTTTCTTCTTTGCGAGCGATCTGCACACTGATGCGGAGAATCGGACGAATTTTCTTTTGCTCGGAACGGGCGGTGAAAATCACGACGGCGGCGGAGGCGACCTGACCGATTCGATTATTGTCGCGAGCTACAATCACGACTACAATACGCTGTCGATGCTTTCGATTCCGCGCGATCTTTGGGTCGAGGCGAGCGACGGCGAGGGTATGCGCATCAATAAAATTTATGAGCACGAGATGGCGCTTTTTGAAGATCAAGATGAAGCGCTCGATGCCGTCGCAAAAATGGCCAGCACGATCGCGAACGTCCCGATTCATTATTACGCGAAAGTCGACTTCACGGCGTTTGAAGATTTGGTCGACGCGCTCGGCGGCGTGAAAGTCATAGTCGATGAATCGATCGACGATCCGTACTATCCGTGCGACGACTTGATTCAATATTGTCCTTTCAAATTGTCTGCCGGAGTGCAGATTTTGGACGGAAAAACTGCATTGCGCTACGCCCGCAGTCGCAAGACAACGAGCGATTTTGATCGCGCGGCACGTCAGCAAAAAATCGTCGCAGCGCTCCGCGAAAAAGCTTTCGAGGCAGACATTTTGACCAGCCCGAGCAAATTGAAAGATATTTGGAATATTTTTCAAGAGCGCGTCCAGACGAACATGCGCTTTCGGGAAATTTTGCAGCTGGGCAAAATCGCAGATCAGCTCGACAAAAAAAATATCGCAACGATTGTTTTGAATAACGAGCCGACTTTCACTGGCGGACTGCTGTACGCGCCGAATCGCGAAGATTACGGCGGAGCAGCAGTTCTTTTACCGCTCGGGAATGATTTCAGTCGCATTCACGAAATCACGAATATTCTTTTTGGACATCCGCGCGCGGCGATCGATCAACTCCCGATCGAGGTTTTGAACGCCAGCGGCAAAGGCGCGATCGCGGAAAAAGCGGCGTACGCGATCAATCGCTACGGACTGAATACGGCGCGGATCAATAATTATCCGGGCGGCGAAAAAGTCCCCCAAACCGTGATTTATATTTACGATGAATCGGCGCGCGAGACGGCCGAACTTTTGCGGAATTTCACCGGCGGAGAAATCGAGTTCGGACCGGTGGAACTGCGAAAACGCGGCTTCGATGTGACGCTCATCCTCGGTGAAAATTGGCACACGATCGAGTAATTCACTCATCAAATAATCCAATGCATCAATTGGATTATTTACTTATTGCTTATTGAATTATTGATCAATGTCGACCGCGCAGTTTGCGATTCTTTTCGGCGATACGGAGTCGGGCAATCGCACGCATCAAAGCCGCCTGAGCCTCGGCAACCTGCGGCTCAGACTCCGCCTGCTCGATCGCTTTGCGAGCGCGCTCGCGAGCCTCCTCGGCCCGTTTTTCGTCGATCTCGTGAATATGCTCCGCGGCATCAGCCAGCACGCGGCATTCATTTTCCGGAGTGAATTCGAGGACACCACCCGCAGCAAAAAGATAATCAGGACTGCCCTCTTTTTGGATCGTCAATTCCCCGGCCTGCAAATTCGCGACCAGTGGGATGTGATTCGCCATCACAGTCACCTCGCCCATCTCCGTCATCGCGGTCAAAGCTTTCGCCTCGCCGGAATAAAGTTGGCGCTCGGCCGATAAAACGGTAAGTTGGAAAGTTTTCATAAAATTGTTCCAAATGTTCAATCGTTCGTTGTACTCACTCGTTCCAATTGTTCAAAATGTTGATGTCGAATCTCGGCGGGAGGCACATTTGAACAACTTTAACAACTCGAACATTAATTTATTTCGGGAGTGTTTTTCAAAGCTGCGGAAATGGCTGCATTCGCAGCTTTTTTCTTCTCGTTCAGCTTAACTTTGCGCGCGTTTTTCGCAGTGTTCGATTTGATGCGGCGATAAGAAATGCCAGTCAGGCCGTGAAATTTGGAGCTAGAGCCCATGATTTAATGATTAATTTTCAATGCAAAATGTGCAATGAGCGCGCGGATTTTAGATTAGTTTGCGACGAGCGGCAACTCCATTTTCGAGCATTTGAACAACTTTCTTTATCTCGCCACTCTTGTTTTTTTCGCAAATCAAAAGCGCATCGTCGGTTTCGACGACGATTAAGTTTTGGACGCCGACGAGCGCAACTAATTTTTTGGAAGCAATTTTGACGAAGTTTCCAGTCGCGTCGACCGCGACACAATCGTTTTCGACGAGGTTTTCGGAGTCTTTGGAAAGTTCGTTTTTCAAACTTTCCCACGTGCCGACATCACTCCAGCCCAATTTGGCCGGGAGAATCGCGATCTCCCGCGGATCAACTTTTTCGAGACTCGCGAAGTCAACTGAGATTTTTTGACAGGCCGAATATTCTTTTTGCACGATTTTTGCAGCGAAATTAGCCTGCGCCATTTTTTGCAATCGCGCGAAAGTATCGGGCAAAAACGCCTGAAATTTAGAAAGCAAAAAATCGGAGCGCCAAACAAAAAGTCCCGTGTTCCAAAAATATTTTTGCGACGCGTGAAATTTTTTGGCTCGAGCTAAGTCCGGTTTTTCGACAAATTTTTTCAGTTCGAAAATTTTTTGCCCGCGAACGTTCGGCAATTTTTTCGCGACTTCAACCCAACCGAACTGTGTCGCGGGAAACTCGGACTCGACTTCGACGATCGCGATCGTACCGGACTGAGCAATTTCGGCGGCGGCGCGGATTTTCGCGACAAAAGTTTTTTCCGCACGAATGAGATGGTCGGCGTACACGACCGCGAAAACTCCGCCGGGATTGCGCGCCTCAAGAATCGCGGCAGCAAATCCGAGACAAGTCGCTGTGTCGCGAAACGCCGGCTCAGAAATAATATTCCGCGTGGAAATCGCTGGTGCCTGTTTCTTTACGACTTGCGTGAACTGCGAATTCGTCGCGACAAAAGTTTTTTCCGCACGAATGAGATGGTCGGCGTACACGACCGCGAAAACTCCGCCGGGATTGCGCGCCTCAAGAATCGCGGCAG
>JAZDNQ010000038.1:0-2644 GCA_043799575.1 Patescibacteria group bacterium
CAATTCAATCAGCCGCATTTGAATGGTTTCAAAATCGCGGAAGTCGGCGGCAAAAATATTTTGCGCAATTTCCGCGAACGAGCGCTCGACGATTTTTTTGTTTTGAATACCGAGGAGTTGGCCACGATTTTTCATTTGCCAAATATCGAGGTCAAAACGCCCAACATTTTTTGGGTCAATTCGAAAAAGCTCGAGCCGCCGTTCGATTTGCCCGACCCGAATCGCGAAAAAGAAATCACGACTTTGGGCAAAACAAATTATCGCGGCGCAGACAAATTATTCGGGATTCGGCAAGAAGATCGCCGCCGCCACGTTTATATCATTGGAAAAACCGGAATGGGGAAGTCGACGCTGCTCGAAAATATGATTATTTCGGATATTCGAGAGGGGAAAGGTGTCGCGGTCGTCGACCCGCACGGCGATCTCGCCGATACGATTCTCGACAATATTCCGTCAAATCGGACGAACGACGTGATCGTTTTCGACCCCGCCGATCGCGATTTTCCGGTTGCTTTCAACATGCTCGAAAATATCGATCCCGGGATGAATTCGGTCGTCGCATCGGGACTCGTCGGCATTTTCAAAAAACTTTATGCCGAAAGTTGGGGTCCGCGGCTCGAGCACATTTTGCGCAACACGATTTTGTCGCTGCTCGAAAGTCCGGGAATGACGATGCTCGGGATTCCCAGAATGCTCGTCGACGCGAAATTTCGGAAGCAAATCGTCGCGCAAATTTCCGACCCGATCGTGAAAAAGTTTTGGAAAGACGAATTCGAGGCGATGCAGGAAAGACAGCGGACGGAGGCGATTTCGCCAATTCAGAATAAAGTCGGGCAATTTCTTTCAAGCTCGATTATTCGGAATATCGTCGGGCAGCCGAAGTCGATGATCGATCTCCGCTTCGCGATGGATCGGAAAAAGATTTTTGTTTGCAATCTCTCGAAAGGGCGAATCGGGGAGGACAACTCGACTTTGCTCGGCTCGATGATTATCACCAAGTTTCAGCTCGACGCGATGAGCCGCTCGAATATTCCCGAAAAAGATCGGGTGGATTTTTATCTTTATGTCGACGAATTTCAAAATTTCGCGACGGACGCATTCGCGACGATTCTCTCCGAGGCGCGGAAATATCGGCTGAATTTGACGATGGCGAATCAATATATCGCGCAAATGCCGGAGGAGGTGAGCGATGCGGTTTTTGGAAATGTCGGGTCGCTGCTCGCCTTTCAGGTCGGTTTCGACGACGCGGAATATATTTCGAATCAATTTTCGGAAATCGCTTTGCCGAATGATCTCGTACAGTTACCGAAATACAATTTGTATTCGAAATTATTGATCGACGGAATGCCGAGCCAGCCGTTTTCCGCTGCGACTTTGCCGCCGATCGAGAGTGGATTCGAGGAAGGTCGGCGGGAAAAAGTGATCAAATTTTCCCGCGAAAGATACGCGAAACCGCGGGCGGTCGTCGAGGACAAGATTTCGCGGTGGAGTGCGGGGGAGAAAGAAGAAAAAGAAACGAAAAAAGTAGGGAACGGGCATGCCCGTTCCGAGAAGAAAGAGAGGAAGAAAAAATAATTCTTAAACATGTCTGACTTTAATTTAATAAAAATTGACGGCAAGCCATTAGAAAAATTAATAGACACGATTCAAAAAGGTTGTGGTTTTATGGTCAATCATTTTTTTGAAGCTGATGCAAAAAAAATCAGAAGGATGGGTAATGCAAAAATAGAAGTTGAGATGAAAAAAATTATTGAACAGGCAGAAGCAGAATCTCAATTGCCAGCCATAATGTTACGTGCGCAAACAAGAGAAAGAGCACAATCTTTAAAAAAACAGCAAAGCATAGAAGCAGTTATTGATTTATCTCAAGACGAACTAAAAGGACAGAATGTTTCTGATGATCCAGTAGATGAAGATTGGGCGACAAGGTTTTTTGATTTTGCGCAGGATATTGGTAATGAAGAAATGCAGCTCGTGTGGGCGAAGATTTTGGCAGGTGAAATAAAAAAGCCAAAAAGTTTTTCATTACGCACGTTGGAGGTCTTGAGAAATTTATCTGCAGAAGAGGCAGCCGATTTTCAAGACGCTGTATCAATAGCAACAGGCGATCGATTTATTGTTTTTGAGGAAAGCATAAATGAATTAAAAAAATATAATCTTGATTATAAAAAGATAATGAAATTGAGAGATGCACAGCTTCTTTTGTCAGGGAATAACGACTATTTAGAGTGGTTAATAAAAGCGCCAATGTTTTGGGGTATAAAGACTGGAGGATTTGTTATGTTACCTAAAACAAAAGAATCGAAATTAAAATTAAGCGTGCTTAATTTTTCAAAAGCAGGGCAAGAAATTTCTCCTTTAATAGAGGTAAGTGCTAATAATGATTATTTAGTACATCTTCAAGAAACAATTACTAAAAAAGGATTTAAAATAGCCGGAAAGTAAATTCCACTTCCCACCCCACATCTTCTTCCACACTGCCGGGAAGTCCGACTTCATCACCGCTTTGAGTATGCGCTCGGAGTCGCGGGATTCTTTGTCGATGGGTTGAAGATATTTTGAGTAAGTGCCCAGATGTTGAAAGGGGATTAGTTCTTGCCATTTTGGGGTGGGGGTTGGATGAAAAATTATAAAAAGTTTAATC
>JAZDNQ010000042.1:0-22360 GCA_043799575.1 Patescibacteria group bacterium
CTTCACTTCGTCGCCAAAACCGCGCGTGCGATTTTCGAAATACATCTCGACCAAATCTTTGGCTTCTTCGTTTTTAATCGTCGGGCCGTAGCGAATCCCGTCGAAGCGCGCCATATTCGCAGAAATCTCGGAACTCGCGACGACGTAATAAGTCGGGACGGCGAACTCGGTGTGCGGGAGAGAAATTTCAATTATTTCCGCGCCGAGTTTTTTCAAATTTTCAATCGCGTCGCGAATCACTTTTTCGACGCCCGCATCGAGGCCTTCGACGAAATATTCTCGCGGAATACCTATTTTTAAGCCTTTTAAATCAGTGCGCAGGTTTTGTGAATATTTTTCGACTTGCGCCGAGCCAGTCGTCGCATCGCGCGGATCTTGTCCCGCAAGAATTTCAAGCGCAATCGCCGCGTCCTCAACTGATTTCGTGATCACGCCAATCGTATCCAAACTCGAAGCCATCGAAATCACACCGTAGCGCGAAATCCTTCCGTACGTTGGTTTCAATCCTGTGACTCCGCAAAACGAACTCGGCTGGCGAATCGATCCGCCAGTGTCGGTCGCGGTCGCGAAGACGCACAAATCCGCGGCGACAGCGGCGGCACTTCCGCCCGAACTTCCACCCGGCACGCGCGACAAATCCCACGGATTTTTAGTTTTTTTGAACGCCGAAGTTTCGGTCGACGCACCCATCGTGAATTCGTCGGTGTTCACTTTGCCGAGATTAACCGCCCCGGCTTTTTTCAATTTCGCGACCGAAGTCGCGTCGAAGGGCGGAATGTAATTTTCGAGAATTTTGGACGCAGCGGTCGTCGACATCCCAATCGTATCGAAAACATCTTTGTGCGCGATCGGAATCCCGCCGAGCTCCCCTGCCGAATTTTCCGATTTCGGATTTTCTGCGACGAATAAAAAACTGTCGATTTTCGGGTCGATTTCGGCGATTCTTTTCGAATATGCCGCGACAATTTCTTTTTCACTCGCTTTTTTTGCGGCGAGAACTTTGCGAGTTTCAACGAGATTTAATGAGGTTAAATCCATAATTTTAAAATTTTTCTCAACCCTAGACCCTATCCCCTAAAACCTAAATACTCTTTTTAATTTTAATTTGTCCGTGCTCGATCGGATGATTTGAACATTTAATCAAATCCCCCATCTTGTCGAATTCTTGAATTTCGTCCTCGCGCAAAACATTTTCCATCCCGTTGACTTGATTTGTCTCCGCGACACCAGCGGTGTCGACCGAATTTAATGTTTCGACGAAACCAACGATCGCGCCGAGCTGAGTTGTGAATTTTTCAGCCTGCGAATCATCAAGCTTGATCCTGGCAAGCTTCGCAATTTTCAAAACGAGATCGCGAGTAATTTGCATTTCTGGCGGATTTTAACTGCTAAAATTGCGGTGTGCAAAAAGTTTTAGTTTTCGGAACTTTCGACGGACTGCATCCGGGACACGCGAATTTTTTCGCGCAGGCCGAGAAATTCGGGAAAGTTTTTGCGGTGGTCGCACGAGATGCGAATGTCGCAAAAATTAAAAATCGCCGCCCGCATTTCACGGAACGTTCGCGACTCGCAGTAGTCGCTCGCCGCCCCGAAATTTTTCGCGCACAGCTCGGCGACCGGAGAAATTTTCTCGAACCAGTTCGTAAAATCGCGCCGGACGTGATCGCGCTCGGTTTCGACCAGCGAACTTTTGAGATTGGCGAATTGAAAGTAAAATTAAAAAAAATCGGACTCGCACCGAAAATAATTCGGCTAAAATCTTTTCACCCAGAAAAATATAAATCCTCCCTGATCCCAAAAAAATGATTTTGTTTCTGCGCATTTTGCGGATGACCGGCCAAAATATTTGGCGCAATGGTCTGACGAGCATTGTCGCGGTTAGCGTGATTACGCTGCTTTTCATGCTATTTAACGCGATTTTGCTCGCGAATGAATTTCAAAAAACAGCGCTGACTGTCGTGAATTCGCGGCTCGATTTGGCTTTGAATTTCGTCAAACCGGTCGAGGATTTTCAGGTCGGCGCGATCGAGTCGGAATTGCAAAAACAATTTCCCGCGATTCGCGCGATCAAATTTGTTTCGAGCGACGACGCATTTGCGAATTTTGTTGAAAATTTTGGACAGACGAATCGGCAGCTCGCGACATGGCTGCGCGCGAATACGAAGGAGTCTCCCCTGCCTGCGACGCTCGTAATTTCGGCGGACGCCGAACTGCACGAAGAAATCATCAAATGGCTTGGCGCGAATCGCTACGGTCCGCTTTTCAATCTCGATTCACCGGCGACGGGCGCGCTCGCGATCACGGCTGCGGACAAAATTATCGCGCTCGACCAAACGCTTTCACGGGTCAGTCTGCTCGCGGTTTTGATTTTCTCGGCGCTCGGAATTTTGATCATCGTCGCAGTGCTACGACTCGCAATTTTCACGCGCGGTCTCGAAATCGGAATCATGCGACTTGTCGGCGCGACGCGACATTTCATTCGCCTGCCGTTTATTTTTGAGGGAATCTTTTTTGGTTCTGCGGCGAGTCTCGTCGGCGCGGGAATTTTCTTTCTCGCGATTACGAAATTCGATGCAACGACTTTTTCGGGCGGCGGTTTCGGCAGTTTCGGCGAAATGCTCGCGACCACGATTCAAAATTTCGGCGCGCACTTCGGTTTGATTTTGGCTTGGGAAATTCTCGCCGCAATCGCGGTCGGGACGTTCGCGAGTCTCATCGCAACGCGAAAATACCTCTCGAGTCGCGAGGTGATTTTGCATTAATTTTTGGTCGCGTCGGCAATAATTTTTTCAACCGCGGCGACCATTTTGTCGATTGCGCCTTCTTCGGAAATCACTTCAAAATCAGCCAAATTTTTGTGCGCGAGTTCTTTTTTCGCGGAAGCGAGTCGTCGATTTAATTCTTCGGCGGACATATTCGGCTGTCTTTTGTGAATCCGTTTGGTCAAGATTTCGAAGCTCGGCGGAGCGAGAAAAATCGAGACTAAATGTTTTTGGTCGAGCGCGTTTTGAATCGAGCGCAAACCTTGAATATCGACTTCGCGAATCACGGTCTGTCCAGCGTGAATCGCTTCCTCGATCGGCTCGCGTAGCGTCCCGTATTTCTCGGTCGCGTGGACGAGCGCGGTTTCGAGAAATTTATTTTCCTGTTTCAACTCGGCGAACTCGTCATCTGAAACGAAAAAATACTGCTCCCCCGCTTTTTCGTTTTTGCGAATCGGGCGAGTCGTGACCGAAATCGGAAAATAAAATTCGGGATGGCGCGCGCGCAGCTCGTTGATCAAAGTGCCTTTGCCGACGCCGCTCGGTCCGACGATGAGAAAAAGTTTGCCAATCATTGGAAGGATTTTAGATCAGAAAAAATGAGTCGTGAAATTTGCAATTAGAAAAGAAGAACTTAAAATGTCAACTCAAATAAAAAATTTGCCCTTTGAAGTAACGTTTTATCGAGGTCTTTCAGGAATTTTTGAAACCCGTTAATTTTTTAATTGGGCGGCTTTCTTATTCTTGAAGCCGCCTCGATAAGGAGAAAAAAAATGGAGATAGTGTTGGGGATATTTTTTTTCATATGCTGGTTGTCCAGTATAACTGGACTACCAGGATGGACGGTCTGCGTAATATTGATGGTAGTCGCATTTGCTCTAGGCGCTGCCGCAGACGCAGCACAAAGGAGATATGAAAAGAAATAACATGGCGGCTTGCAGCCGCCGGGGAAAAGCTGCTTTTGCACGCTCCCGGCGGCTTTTTCCTATGTTTTGTTTGATTGACAATTTTAAACTTTTTTGGTAAAATATACACAGTTCAAAACTAAAACAAATACGAACTCTTCACATCTCAGCAAAAAACCTTTCGGGTAGGAAGCGAGCCCGGCCAAATTTAGTTTGTTTTGGCTTTCGGGTTCATCCCGAGTCCCGCCAAAATTTTTAACCTGATTTCTGGCGGAATCCGAGATAAACTGCCGGGTTCACTTCCTACTTTTCGATCGCGGATCACTGCCGAGCGATCCCGCCGAAAGGCACTCTTTTCTCGAATTTTCGAGAGAGGTTTACGACAAATTCATTTTGTCGAAACGGAGAGGTAGCTCCTCAAAAATCTACCGAAGAAAAGTTGGAATGTGAAAGTTTGGCAACTTTCATCCCGCTCGAAGTCAAAAGTTTTTCGCTCCAAATTTGAAACTAATTTGGGACCGGAAACTGATCTCCAGCGGCTACCCCCTCGCCGGATTGCAAGATTCGACGAGGGGGTTTTCATTTGATTAAATTTATTTTAGTATCACAACTCAATCAAATTTTAAAAAATAGATAATATGGAGTGTCCACAGCAACAACTTGGTGCCGCGAATAATCTAGAATCCAAAACAATGTTCAGACATGGTGGCAGATTAGTTGTGGCTGCAGCATTAGACCCGAGCTGCAAAATGCAAGATGAGGGAGGATTGAAAATGCTTTGCTCTTGCGTATACGGTGATCAAAGTGCGTTTTCCTGCAGTCTGCTACCACAAGCAGTACGAGAAGGAAAAGCTCAAGAAATAATTTCTGGCGATATTACTGAACTTCTAAAAGCTACAGCCCTTTCATCCAGCGTAACTTCCCAGACTCAAGCGTGATCAAATCCACGCGCCAATCCGCGTTTTCCAAATTATTTTCGAGCAAAAACTTCTGTCCGGCCTGAACGATTTTTTCGATTTTTGCATCGGAGACTGATTCGACTGCCGAACCGAACTTCGCTGATTTGCGCGCTTTCACCTCTACAAAAACAATCATCTCGCCGTCTCGACAAATCAAATCAACTTCGCCTTCTCTTGCGTGAAAATTTGTCGCGAGAATCGCGAGTCCGCGATATGCGAGAAATTTGCGCGCGAGCACTTCCCCGTCGTTGCCGAAATTTTGGCGGAAATTCATCTGCTAAAATTCTCGCATGAAAATTCTGTTTTTTGGAGATGTGTACGGTAAAAACGGACGCATCGGATTGCGCGAGGCTTTGCCGAAATTATTAAAAAAATTCGCGCCGGACTTCGTCCTCGCGAACGCGGAAAATCTCGCGCACGGTCGCGGCCCGACCGAGAAACAGCTCGCCGAGCTCGCGGAAGCCGGCATCGACGGATTCACGAGCGGCAACCACATTTTCGACGCAGCCGGCTACGAAGAACTTTTCGCGAAAAATGCCTTCCCGCTCGCGCGCCCCGCGAATTATCCCGACGGTGTCCCCGGAAAAGGTTTTTTCGTTTTGGAGAAAGCGAAGAAAAAACTTTTCGTCGGGAATTTGATGGGCCGAATTTTCATGGGCGATCCACTCGACAACCCATTTTTCGCCGCGGAAAAATTGATCGCAACAGCGCGGAAACTCAAAATCAAAAATATTTTTATCGATTTTCACGCCGAAGCGACGAGCGAAAAAACGATGCTCGGGCATTTTGTCGACGGAAAAATCTCGGCGCTCGTCGGCACGCACACACACGTCCAAACCGCGGATGAAAGAATTTTGCCGCGCGGAACGGCATACATTTCCGACGCCGGATTTTGTGGCGTGCTGAATTCCGCGATCGGCGCGAAACCGGAAGCCGCGCTGAAAAGATTCCTCACGCAACTTCCCGCGAAACTCGAAATGGCCGAAGGTCGACCGATCGTCGTGTCGGGCGTTTTCGTCGAGACCGACGCGAACGGGCAAGCGGAAAAAATCGAACGAATTTACGAACTCGTCGAATGAAAAACGCGGAACTCGCGACCGCATTTCGCGAGATCGCCGATTTGCTTGAGCTCGAAGACGCGAATGTTTTTCGCGTGCGGGCGTATCGCGCCGGCGCGACAGTCGTTGAAAATTTGCCACGTCCGGCGAGTGAATTTTCCGCGGACGAGCTCGACGCGCTGCCCGGACTCGGCACGGATCTAGTCGCGAAAATTTTGGAATTCGCGAAAACCGGACGAATAAAATTTCTCGTCGAACGGCACAAAAAATGGCCGCGCGGCTTTTTGGAAATTTTGAAAATTCCCGGACTCGGCCCGAACACCGCGCGCAAATTTTGGGACAAATTGAAAATCAAAAATTTGCGCGAGCTCGAAAAAGCGGCGAAATCCGGCGCGCTCGAAAAATTGCCCGGCGTCCGCGCGCGCTCCGTCGCGAATATTTGGGACGGAATCGAATTCATTCGCGGGCACAAAACCGAGCGGCGACCTTTCGGCGAGGCTGCGAAAATCGCGCGGAAAATTGTCGCGAAAATGAAAAAATCGGGAACGATTGAAAAGATCGAAATTGCGGGCAGTCTCCGCCGACGGCGACCGACGATCGGCGACGTCGATTTATTGGTGACTGCGAAAAACCCAAAAAGGGCGATCGATTTTTTCGCGCAGCTCGACGACGCGCAAAAAATCCTCGGGCGCGGGACGACGAAATCGTCGATTTTGCTCGCGAACGGAATGCAAATTGATTTGCGAATTGTCCCAGCGAAAAGTTTCGGCGCGGCGCTTTTGTATTTCACCGGCAATAAAAATCACAATATTTTTCTGCGCAAAATAGCAATTAAAAAAGGCTGGAAATTGAACGAATACGGACTTTTTCAAAATTCGGAAATGCTCGCCGGCAAAACGGAAAAAGAAATTTACGCAAAACTCGGCGCGAAATTTTTGCCGCCTACCGCGCGCGAATTTTAGGAAACGATCTCGGAAAGTTTCCCCGACATCCGCGCCGCGTTCACTTCCATCGCGATCCGCTCGCCCATCGACACCGGTCGGCCGAATAAATACGACGAGTACGGAGTCGCGGCGATTCCCGGCGAGCCGGGCATCCGGAACGAAACATCGAAAACGACAAGCTCTTCTTTTTTGCCGTCGGTCTCGATCGCACCCTGCAGCGCGAAAGGCCCGACGATGCCTTTTTTGTTGAATTTTTTGCAAGTTGCGACGAAGCGCGAACCAGCTTCAAACGCTTTTTCGAGCAAGCTTTCTTTCACCGTCGCGGCGATGTGTCCAGTCTCGATGTGACTCGGCGCAATTTTTAATTTCAGTTGTTCGCTCGCGGGTAGACGCAACCAACCGTCGAGATTCGTCTGGCGACGCGTATCCGTCCCGAGCAGTTCAAGTCGATCTGAAAGTGGTGAATAGAAAAAATTGAAATTGATCGGCGCACCGAGAATGAATTCTTCGATCACGGCTTTCTTAATCCCGTCTTTCGAAATTTTTCCAGCTTTTAATTTTTCATCAATTTCGTGATGCCAATCGTGTCCAGTGCTCGCGAAAAAATTCTCTCGCTCGTAAGTCCGGGTCGCATTTGGAATCTTCGTGAGCGTCAGCCGATCAATATCTTCCGGTTTAGTGAAGATTTTTGGAATCCTAATTCCAGCCGAATTCAAAACATCGTATTGATTCGGTTTTTCATCCCTTTCTTCCAGTCGCAAAAGTTCGCGCGTTCCGAGAATCGGCACATTGAATTCTTTTTCTACTTTCGCGAAATCATCGAAATAGACCCAAAAATACCGCGAATGCACAAACAAGACATTAAGTTCGCGCAGCTGTTTTTGAATCGCGGGTTTGAGAATATCGCTGAATTCGTCAACCTCGATCACCTCATCGACGACGCCAGTTTCAGTTTTCGGATCGAATTTCAAAAACTCGGAATAAGTTTTCTCACGACCTTTTTTCGCGACGACGACCGAGCGCAAACCTTGTTTTTTCGCACCGAGTGAAACTTCGAGTGCCGAATGTCCGCCGAGCGAGGCGATCGCGAGATTATTCAGATCGTATCCGGCGAGAAGTTTTTGGGAATCCATTTGACAAAATGTTTTATTTTATTAAATTTAGCACCTTTTATAAATTTTTTAAATGGGCAATGCAGAGCCAAGGTCACGAATGGAGCCAGCGTCAGATATCATTGCAGAAGAGCTACAAATTAAACAAGAAGTCTGTCAGCTTCTGAGCACTATTCTATTTGAAGTTTATGGAATCGAATCAGCCAGTAAAACGCCTCACGATGTTTTGAAGTCTTTTTTTGGTTTACGAGAACCGCAAAGAGAGATTTTATTGGTTGAAATTCGAAAAACCCCTCGTCAATTTAAATTCAGTCGACAACATATACTTGCTCTTCTCATCCTAATCAAGGAATACGAATTGAATATCTTGCGAAACGAACTGCACGGATGGATAGTCAAAGGGCTGCCAAACGGCGAACAGAGATTGGCTGCTGAATTAAACTGAATTAGCCTAAAACTTTTTCGAGCTGATTTTGCTCCAGCGCGATTTTGATTTCGCGCGCGATCCGCCGACCCGTCGACATCGGCTCGTTGTATTTGAGGAAAGTGTACGGCGAGCCGTGAATGTACGGATTCGTCCCGGCGACGATGCGAGCGGAAATTTCGAAAACGGTGAGAATCAAATCCTGCGTCACGATTCCCTCGAGACAAAACGGCCCGAATAAACCGGGCGCTTCCAGTTTCTGCGATTCTTCGATCACGCGCTCGCCGATTTTGATGAAATACGGTAAAAGCGACTCGCGGACGACGAGCGGAATATTCCCGACAATCGTGTAACTCGTTTGCAAATTCGTCGTGATCTGATCACCCGCCGCGACGCGCCCGATCGAGTCCGCGTTCGATTCATAGCGTTTGTCGAAACCAAGAATCTCCAATTCGCCTGTAATTCTCGAATAAAAATAATGGACATAAATCGGCACGCCGACGACGTACTCTTGAATAGTGAATTTTTCGTCTGGATGTTTTTGGATTTTCTCGTAAAAATCCTGCGCCGAGTTCGCGAGGAAATATCCGCGTCCGCCACGCGCACCGTGAAATTTCGCGATCACCGGCCGATCGATTTCCTCGGGCGATTTAAAAATTCCCGGCATTTTGATTTTCGCCGCGGTCAACCATTTGCGCTGTTTTTCACGATCGCTTTCCCATTCGAGAATTTTTTTGTTGCCGAAATGCGCGACTTTCAAATTTTTAATTTTGTCCGGCCCGAGATACTCGACGAATGAACCGTGCGGAATCACGATCGCATTTTGTTCGATTAATTTTTTTTCAATTTTCGGAAAATCGCGAAAACTGTCGATCTCGATAATCTCGTCCGCGACCGGAAACATTTTGTACGGTTTGACGCGTTTTTTTTCGCAAACACAAATCGTCTCGAAGCCTTCATCTTTCGCCCCTTTCAAGATTTGCAAAGCGGAATGCGAACCGATGGTCGCGATCTTTTTGGGGAGCTTGAGCATTTTTTAGGTTTGGTTGATTTTAGCAAAAAAGCAATTCGCGGGAAAACTAAATTCATGAAAAACTTTTCTGTGGAAATGCGTATTAGTGAAAAGCTTTAATTCAAGGCAAAAAAATCGCAATTGGTCTTGACTCGAGCAATCGAAGTTCTAAAATTTTGGATGCACTTTAACCCATCGAATATGCCAACATCACGCAAAATCGAAATCCCGCTTTTCTTGCTCGGCGCTTTTCTAGCCGGAATTTTCGGCGCTTTTGTTTTTGGACAATTCACTCCGAGCGCGCCAGCCACTCCCCCGACTCAGCCGACGAAAACAATTCAAGAAGTTTTGCCGGAAAATGCGGTTAGCGCGATCGCGGAAAAATATCGAGAAAGTGTCGTTTCAGTCGTTGCCGAAAAAGAATTGACGGCTTTCTCGCAAGATCCACGCAGCTTCTTTTTTAATTTCAATGATCCGCTTTTCAACCAACTTTTTGGCCAGGGCCAACCCCAGGTCGAACCGCAGCAAAATCCGGACAACAACACCGAGCCCGAGACTAAACAGAAACAGCAGATCGGCGCAGGCACAGGTTTCGTGATTTCGAAAAACGGGATGATCCTAACCAATAAGCACGTCGTCGCTGACACCGAAGCTGACTATACTGTGATCTTTGCCGACGGCACGAAATTCCCCGCGGAAGTCGTGACGCGCGATCCGACCAGCGATTTTGCGGTCTTGAAAATCAAAGAACCGGGCGACAAAAAATTCACACCAGTGGAGTTCGTCGCGAATGCTGACGCGGTGAAAGTCGGGCAATTCGTCGTCGCGATCGGTAACGCGCTCGGGCAATTCGACAATACTGTCACACTCGGAATCATCTCAGCGAGTGGTCGCTCGATCACTGCCGGAGATAATTTCGGTTCAGCCGAAAATCTCAGCCAACTTTTGCAAACCGACGCCGCGATCAATCCGGGCAACTCCGGCGGTCCGCTGGTGAATCTGGAAGGCAAAGTGCTCGGAATCAATACCGCGATCGCGAGCGGCCAGGGCATCGGCTTCGCGATTCCGCTCGATCAAACCAAAATCGACAAAATGCTCGGACAGATCGAAAAATACGGCAAAATCGTGAAACCGTATCTCGGCGTGCGCTATCAACTCATCACGCCGGAATTGAACAAAGAAATGAAACTCGGCAGCGACTCGGGCGCGTGGTTAAAAGGTGAAAATGATCTCCCGGCCGTGATCGCGGACACTCCGGCGGCTGCAGCGGGACTCCGAGGCGGCGATATCATCCTCGAAGTAAATGGAATCAAAATCGATGACAAAAATCCTTTGGCTGATGTTTTGAATAATTACACGCCGAATGATGAGGTCGAATTCACGATTTTGCGCGATGGCAAAACCGAGAAATTGAAAGTGAAATTGGGAGAATGGAAAGAGGGAGACTAGTGTTTTAGACTTTTAAGCTGCTTCAACCACTCATCAGCATCGTTGATACGAAAATTAATTGTTATTCTGTCTGGCCATTCAGTTTGACTAAAAATAATATTCAATCTATTTCGTCCTCGACCAAAAACTTTTTCCAAGCTTTGTAATCGTAAAGTTCCCTTTTGGAGCAGGGCGATAATCCGATCAAGAATGATCTGACTTCCTGGATTATCGCCTTGAATGAATATGGGATTTCGTTCTCCCTTAAATAAATTTTGACCATCAAAACCGATCCAGCCAAAACCGCGAATTATAATTTTCGTAAATTCGGGAACCCCTGTTTTAGCCTCGACTTGTTGTCCACGGCGCGCGGCATTTTCTTCAACCAAAGCTCGCAACAACTCCTCGCGTCGAGTTGCATCGCGTAAACGATTGGCAGCAGCCTGATCCAATTGATTAACAAATTGCTTATAGCGCTCGGCTTCAGGAATAACTTCTGCCTGAGATGGCTGATCCAACTCGGGCGAAAATCGAACTGTCTCGGTCGGGACCCAATTCAAACCAATCTGTCTCGATTTCAAACTGCTCATAATAAAAAATAAAAAGGCAGGATTTTAGCCTAGAAAACAGAGAAAGCAAATTAATCTGAAATAAATCCCGCAATAGCACTCGTGGCGACGATTCTTGGACTGGCCAGATAAACTTCGGAATTTTTCGAACCCATTCGCCCGACGAAATTGCGATTCGTCGACGCGATCGCGCGCTCGCCCGCAGCGAGACAACCCATGTGCCCACCGAGACACGCGCCGCAAGTCGGCGTCGAGATCGTCGCGCCCGCCGCAGTGAAAATTTTGAACAAACCTTCCGCTTCGGCTTGATTCCAAATCTGCGTCGTCGCCGGAACGACAATCATCCGCACTCCGTCGGCAATTCTTTTATTTTTCAAAACTTCCGCCGCTTCGCGCAAATCTTGAATTCGGCCGTTCGTGCAGCTGCCGAGATATGCTTGATCGATTTTAATTTTTTCTTTTTTCGCCGCCGAAATCGGCTTCGCGTTCGACGGCAAATGCGGAAACGCGACCATCGGCTCAAGCGCGGAAACATCTATTTCGATAGTCTTTTCATAATTCGCATCTTCGTCAGATCGCAAAACTTCGAAATCTTTCAGCCCGCGCGCCGTGACATAATCAATCGTTTTTTGATCCGGATTGATCATCCCACAAGTCGCGCCCGCCTCGACCGCCATATTCGAAAACACGACACGATCTTCGACTTCCAGATTGTCAATCACTTCCCCGCCGAATTCGATAATCCGATCGGTCGCGCCCGCAACACCGAGCTGTCGAATGACTTCCAACATCGCGTCTTTCGCAAAAACTCCGGGCTGCAATTTGCCGATCAAATTCACGCGAATTGTTTTCGGCACTTCCAGCCAAACTTGACCCGTCGCAATCGCCGCCGCGACATCCGTCGTCCCGACACCGAAAGCGAGCGCACCGACGACACCGTGCGTGCAAGTGTGTGAATCCCCCGCGATCGCAACCATTCCTGGACCGATGTGTCCCTGCTCAAGGAAAATCGTGTGACAAACGCCGTGTTTTCCGATCGGGTAATAATTTTTGATGCCGACTTTTCGTACCCACTCATCCAATTTTTTCGCCAAAGTCGCCGACTTTTCATCTTTCGCCGGGACGAAATGATCGGGCGTGACGACGATTTTCGCCGGATCGAAAACTTTCGAAATACCGCGTTTTTCCAACATTTCCAGCGCTGGTGGCGTCGTAACTTCATGACACAGCAAACGATCAATTTTGATTTGCACGAATTCGCCTTCGCGCGGCTCGCCCGAAACTAAGTTTTTCGCGATAATTTTTTCCACCAAAGTTTGAGACATGCGGCTATTTTACCATTTTTTTATGAAATTAAATGTGAGTTAAGTCAATGAATCATGTTTGACTTGAAATCGTTTTTCGGCTAAGATAACATGATTTCTTCTTTAATTTAATCCCGAAGAAATGCCTCTCACTACCCACAAAGGCGTCATCATCGCCACAATCGCCATCGTCGCCGCCATCGCTTGTGGCGGAGTGTTTTACGCGACCGGCGATCATCTCCAAAGTTCTGTCGTCGGCTCAATCGACACCTCGACTTATCAGGCTGTCCACCTCGACAACGGCGAAACTTATTTCGGCAAAGTAACGACTGCGAATGATGATTTCGTGACGCTCAACGATGTCTTTTATTTCCTCGACGAGTCAAAAAAAACGCTCGTCAAACGGGGCGATGATTCACTCACGCTCAACCGCGCGCACATCCTCGCGACCGAGAATCTCGATCCGAACGGCGCAATTCTGCGCGCGATCACAAAGTACAAAAACAAAAATTAAATATTTTTCCGCTTCAAAAAATAAGTGGGAAGGCCAAAACAAAAACCAATTGGTCAAAAAACAAAACAAAACAAAAAGCCCCGCCTCGCGGGGTTTTTTGTAGTATGACCGGGATTTGATTAAAATGCGTCCGACTAAAACCAATCATGCTGGCGCAAGCGCACTCCCGCAAAACCGCAATCTGGTTACTCTCAACTTCCTTAGTTTTGACCATCGTCGGCTGTTTGCTGTTTTGTTTCGGCGGCAAATTTTTCGGTCAACCGGATTATTTCGCAGTCGAACTAACTGACGGTGATACTTGGTACGGTCAGATTGCGAACGAAGATGAAAACAAAATCATTTTGGATCATGTTTACCATTTTCATGATAATAATTTGAAACAGCTCGTGAGCCACAGTGATCGCTTCAATCCGCCGAAAGAAATTCAACGCAGTGAAATTATTTCGTTCACACTGCTCGGTGAAAGCAGTCCTGTTCTGAAGGCAATTCGGAAGTTCGAAAGTAAATAAATTTGTGAGCCAGACCAGTTTTTGCTAAATTTAAATCTGCTTTTTTAATCCCCTCGTGATGCCTCGCCCCATCCCTCCGCGCCGCCGATCCAGAGATTATCTCTTGCCCTTCCTCATAATCGTTGCACTCGGCGTAATCGCGGCACTTTTGCTGCAGCTTTGGGGACTGTGGGGCGGCGAAGGCGAAAGTTCGCTGACACTTTCCGGCAAAGCGAAACTCGATCAGATCGCTGGTGAAGTCGAAGTTTATTTGCCCGCATCCGGCGCATGGAAAATCACAAGCGAGGCGGCCGATCTCGAGCCAGGCGAAAGTGTCCGCACCGGGTCGGATGGCAGCGCAGTTTTGACTTTCGACGACGGCAGCGCGATCACTTTAGCGAATTCGAGTGAAATCGCGATCGACGATTTGCAAAATGCGATTACGAAAAAAACGGTTGCACTCGCACTCGCGCGCGGCGCAGCCGCAGTCACGGTCGGCACGAGCAAGGTTGATTTCACGATCTCGACCGAGCTTTTGAAAATTCACGAAGCGGACGGCCACTTTTTGCTGCAAGTGAACGATGATGAAAATTTGGCAAGCTCGATCGACGGTGGATTCGTCGCGACGGTACTCGATCCGCAAAACAAAAAAACTCCCGAGCTGAAAAATTTTGTGGTCGAAGCAAATCAAACTGTCGAGATTTCGGAACGCCGCGTGAATCTGCTGCGCATCGGCGGCGAGATCGAAATCGTCAAAGCCACGCCGAATGAAATTTTGAATTCGCCGATTTATCTCGCGGCGAAGAGTGGTCAAGCGATCGAAACTGCGCCGAGCACGACCGATGACAAAAACACGGAAACAGCTGAAAATACGACGGATTCTGACAAGACCACAACCGATGCTGAGCGCGATGTTTTGCCCGCACCGCTCGTCACGACTGGTGGCGGCAGCATCACGGCAGTCGCCGAACCGGTAAAAGTCGCGGGCAAAGTTTCACCGAAAATCGCGAAAGTCGAAGTCGCTTTTGAAAACGAAGACGCTTTTGCCTTGTCGAAATTCGTGTCCGGCTCAGGCGAATGGTCGTACAACGCGTCGCGCGATTTTGGGAATCTCAAAGTCGGCGTGAATAATTATTCGGTCGTCGGCTACGACGCCGACGGTAATAAAACTCCGGTCGCGAAATTCCAAATCGTTTTCAACCCGGCCGGACTGACTGATGAAGACAAAAAGGCAGCCGAGGTCAAAACCGAACCGGGCGCGACTGACGGTGTCCCGACAGTCGGCTCGAGTACTTTCTCCGCTCCGACAGTAAGTCAACCAGCCAACGGCGCTACAGTAACCGAAGCTCCAGTCACTTTCATCGGGACTGTCCCCGCTGGCACGAAGCAGGTTTTGGTCAATGAGTATCCTCTTTCGAAGTTCACCGCTGGCTCGACCAGTTGGAATTATCGCGCCGACCCGAAATTCAGTAACCTCAAAGAAGGCGAAAATGAGTACGAAATCGTGGCGGTGAGCGAAACTGGCGAAAAAAGCTCGGTTACGATCAAGATTATTTACAAACCCGCCCAGGAATAAAACAGTGTGTCGTCCCGCTCCGGCAGCCGAATAGCCCAAACTGGTTTTTCCCGATTTTAAGCCGAAATTCCCTTGAAATTTCGGCGGTTTTTTGGTAAAATGGCACGATTTAAAACTAAAAAAAGACAAAAATAAATGGGCATAATTGTATCTCAGTTCGAGCGACCGGATTTGGGCTTTTTCTGCGAAAAAAGGCTAATTTTTATGTCTGAAACAGACTTTCGCGCTAAAGCTCATGATCGAATTGAAAAAACATTAGGCAAGCCTGATAGCGACAAAAGAAAAGCGTTCGATCAGCTCGATCGTTTGTTGGCAGATCCAGCAACAGGTTGCACTATTCGCACAAAGCTAGGACAAGTACTCGGGGTAGATCCAACAACACTAACTGGCGCTGATATTTCACAAAATATAATTGACCAGCTTTGGAATCAGAGACGCGACAAATTTTTGAGTATTTTGAGAGGACCACATATCAGAGGAGGTGTTCGGCGCATCGTAGATAATCTCCTCAAAACAACTCATACCTCCGCGGAATCAATCGCCACAAAGGCACAAGAAGGTGCTGATCGTCGCAGAATCGTAAGCGAATTTATTGGTCGTTATAACAGGCTGAGCCTCACCGAGGATCAAAAAAATACTGAGACTGCAATCAATGATTTGGTAAGGGGCAAATGGCTCACCGGAGCGAAGAGAGATGATGTTCGCAGAATCGGACTACAAATTTTACAAACAATGCATCCTGGTCATACGCTCAGTGGCACTACAGACACAAACGAATTCGCCGAGGCAATTTGTGCGTGGGCAGCGGCAAAAATCTCGGCAGAGGATATCACAAGCTACAACAACGGCGAAGTTCGAGGATTGAGCGTAGTCCAAAATTTAATTCAAGAAGGTTTTGAAATTTTGAAAAATATCCACATCCAACGCGCGCCTGATATTCGGGAGGCTTTAGGTTTTTGGAAAGGTGGAGGCAAAAAGCATCTAAAGGGAATCGAAAAAGCCAGCAAACACCGCGGCGGAGTAAAAGTCGAAAAAGCCGGATTCTTAAAAACTAAAAAACCGAAAATCATTACTCCGGATGTACCAAAAGAAATAATGGCTATGGGAGACTATGTTCCGCCAGCCATTCCAGCACCCGATTATTCAGATCACGCAAAATATGCCGCAGAACAAAAAGCAAAACGCAAAGAGCAAAAAGAAAAAGGTCCTTCCCTTTGGAGTCGAATCAAAAATACAACTAAGCTCGACGAGAGCCAGCGAGTCCCGGACGATTTTCAACCAGCGAACTGGGAAAAATACACAGTCTTACCTTGGGCGGCCCACTTAATTATGCATTACGGGCGTAGGGGTTTACAGTTTTTAATTCGCAATGGACTCGTACGACCATCGAGTTTCATTTGGAACAAGATTTTGAAAAAACCACTGCGTGTGACTGGTCGCGCAGCACTTGAGACTGGTCGCTGGACACGCCGTCTGGCTTATTTCGCGACCTATCCCGCAACTTTGGGAATTGTCCCAATCCTGCGCAGCACAATCCTCAAACAGAGATCCGGTGAAAATAAATGGTGGAAAATCCGACCCTACAAAAAATATCGCGCTGATTTAAAGGCGAAAAAAGCAGCTAAATAAAAATGCAAATTTTTTCTGAATCTCGTTTAATTTGGCGTAGTGGTGGTCTCACAGCCGCTGAACGCGCGCAAGCCCAAAAACTTCCGCAGGAAAGCGCTGATCGACAGCAACAACCAATCGCACCTGTCTCTCGACACGATGATGAGGTATTTAATTTTCTAAAGAAACAAAAAGGCGAGACCGCCGAGCAAAAATGGGAAAAATTTTCAGTTGGCAAAAATCCGGCGGAACTTTATAGATATCTTTTTGAAGGAGCAGGTGCGCAACTACAACCCAGCGCCAGCACCGGGCCAGTACAACCAACCGAAATTTATTTTTTTGGTTCGGCCGCGCCGGACGATGCCGCGCGTGCATTGAGAATTCGTTCACTTCGCGACGCTTTTATCAATCGCGAACGTCAGGGGCGCAGCACGGCCGATCTGCGCTTCGATGATGATATTCAAAAACACCTTGATGGTTTACCAAACACAGAAGCTTGGCTCAAGAATCCATATCTTTGGTTCAACCCCGACAAAGGCGAAACTGTCGACCAAAGAATCGAAAAAGTCTACAAAGCTCTTTTTGGTGATGCTGGCCCACTCAAAGAAAATTCTGACAAGCGAACCGCGAGCGAAAAAGCGACTCGGCCGAGTATAGAAGAGATGGTCTTTGGTTCCAAAGCGGTCAGTCTTGAAGACAAGCGCACTCGGTTAGAGATTTGGCAGGATCATCTCAACAATCGACAAGCACAAAGATTGGAAACCACCAAAGCTTTGGATGATATACGAAAAGGCGGGGCTGTAGCCGAGACTAAAAAGTTTTTTGAAAACATTACTGATAAATTTTCGGATGCTGAGGGTATGGAAAAAGTTTTCCTGATCCTAGGAGTAGTGGCAGCCGTCCGTATGCTCTATGTGGACTACAAAATGGCAACTGACGAAAACTATAGAAAAGAAAGGAGCACTCTCGGAGTTATCTTGGATAATTTAGCTGGCGTTTTGGGAATTACCCATGTTGTTTCAGAAGGGACCAATAATCGTTTCAATTTATTTGAAAAATTGCGTCTCACTAGCCCGCTCGACGAAGTCGAAACTACAGGAATGAAAGAAGTATTAAAAAAAATGGGCCTGCGCGATGCTCAGAGCGTGCAAGCGATGCTAATGCTCGGAGTCGCCGATCTCGGACAGACTTTCGATATGTATGTCGAAAAACGCCAAGAAACCAATCCCAAAAAACAAGTTATTGATATTCGCGAGCTCACAAATGGAAAGGCCAAAGCAACAAAATCAGTAACCAATCGCGATGCTTTCGTTGTCGCGCATACTGTTTTCAATGAATACGGCGCGAGATATTTTCGTTTTGCGACTGGTCGCGAACCACAAAGCGCCAGCGAGCGCATGATGGGCGCGAAACTTTTTGTCGAATATCACAAATTTTCCGGAGCTGGACCGTCACTCGCGAGCGCTCTCCTTCGAGAGGAAAATAACGCTCGCGACCCGAAAGAATTTCGAACGCATTTCCAAAATCACGAAGGTCTGCTTTTGCGCTTTATCGAAACAGCCAAAGCACTGATCCAGGCTCCAATTCATCCGATCCTGTCCGCCGAATATTTTGGCAAGAATGTTCAATGGCTTGCTGAGCAAATCGGGGTGGATGTGAACTGGTTCGACCAAAATGTGGATGGAGCACTCAAAACCGAACTATTGGAACTTTACAATACACATTCGCCAATTTTGAAAGCAAAATTGCAATCCTATATTGGCCGTCTCAAGACTTTCGCCGGAACAGAATGGTCTAGATTTATGATTGATCGGCAAGGTTACATCAAAAATATTACCGATCAAAGTCTGACCTTTGTGGCTAAATTCGGCGCAGAAACAGTCGAGTTCGTTTACGATGTCGGCTCGGGCGCCGTTTTGGGTGTTTTCGAAACTGGCAAAAAAGTCAAACGCAAGCTTGATATTCTTTCGATCAGATATGTCAGCGGTCTGCCCGTCCTCGATACGCCATTCTTGCCGTATTGGTATGACACGACCACAAATACTTGGCAGTTCGGTACTTTACGCGATGCTGGCAACTTAGCTGGAGCGGCTGGCAGGGCTGCCGGAAATGCCGCAGCCGATGTGGCTGGTTATACTTTGGTCTGGGGTACAGAAGTCGTCAAAGAAACCGGCAAGGGCGTTTATAAGATTGGTAAAGGCGCCCTGAAGTATACTGCGGCCGAGGCCACAAATCGCTGGAATACTGTCGTCAAACCAAAACTCGCCAGCTGGGGGGTCAACAATCTGGAAACACTGGGCGCAGCCGGACCCAGGATGGTGATTTGGTGCGCCGACTGGATTTACGATCAGGGCAAAGATAAAGGCGGACGCTTTTTGAGATTCAGCGGCCGACAGATCGGAGATGTCTTCAATGCTTCCGAACGCGTGATTTGGGCGATGGGCTTAGCTCTGAAAAGAAAGGCTCGCTGGGAAGAAGCAGAATTTAAGCAATTTCTCACAGAGTGGGCGGAAAAAGGCAAGGGTATTGAACAATTCAATGATCTAGTCGCCAATCCGACCGAAGAGGCGGCTTATTTCTCTGGCAAGCCGCCAAAAAAAGCGCTTGAAGATCTCCGACCAAAAGCGCGCGATTGGCTGTACACTCGTTTCGGTTGGTGGAATGTCGATGTCAATGCTCAATCGGTCACAGTCGATGAGCGCGACATGAGTATCACTTTCAATAATTTCACGGTCGAGCGCACTGGTCTGCATGCCAATATCCAGAGTGTCGATTATGATCTTTTGCGCAACAGCGCGGAGTGCAGCCTCAAAATTCGTTTTAGTCCGAATGGCTCACTGGCAGCATCACGTTTTGAATTGACCTATCTACCGCGTGGTCACACGACAAAACAAGTCAAACAACTCAATCTGTCTGACCTGCCAAATCACGAGCTTTTGAAAAATGAGCTCAATATACCCTTACCACCAGTTGCGCCAGCTCCGGCTCCAGCTCCTACGCCGGCCGCACCTCCTCCGGCACCGCTTGTGGGAACAGTGAATCTTAATCTTGGAGGTGCTGGCGGACATAGTGGAGGACCGACTATAAGTGTCACACCACCTGCACCTGCACCTGCACCTGCACCTGCACCTGCACCTGCAGCTGCAGCTCCTGCTCCGACACCAGCAGCACCTGCTCCGGCGGTAACTCCTCCCGCGACACCGGGAGGCCCGAGCGCGACACCAGCAGGAACACCTTAAAACATAAGATTTTCGAACTAATTTACCATTGACAAATTAGTTTTTTTGTCTTAGAATTTTTTCCTTTTTCCGGCACCAAACCGCGCACTCCGTTCTTTGTCCAGCCTACGCTTCATCAGCTACGGCGGATTGCGTCACTTCGTTCCTTAACGTCGCGAAAAAATGAGGAGTTGTCCGCCGATTCGTGATTGATCTCAATTTCGATTCGGGGTCGATTCAGTCGTCGGACAAGCTCCTCGTTTGGCTAAAAAAACTAAAAATCTCGGACTGCCAGTTTTGTCGCGAAAATTTCGCGGTGAGATTGGCAGTTTGAGAAAAGCGTTTTTATTTTAAAAGCTGGCGAACCGAAGAGTTCGACTGGCAAGGGGGAAACCATGAGAAAGTCGGCATGGGCCATCCTGGTCCTGATCATGATCCTGGCGGCCGCCTCGGTCGCCCTTTTGGTCACCGTCGGGCGCGACCGCTGCGCCCAAATTATTTCGCCTGTTGCCGGGTTCCACCCAGCGACCACCATCCTGGCCGCCGGCCTGGCCCAGGTCGGCTCGTCCACCTCGGTGGGTGAGCTTCCTGACTGGACCAAGTCCAGCCAGGAAGATTTGAAGAAGGTCGCCGTCGCACTCGCGGCTGGTGATCTTGAGGCGGGCTTGTCCCGCCTCGTCGCCATCAATGACGATGTGAAGCGGGCCGGGGCCGGACATTCCCTCAACGAGCTGGGCGGCGTCCTGCTAGCCCAACTCATCCCGGCTATCCTGGCCGGATTTCTCGCTAGTGGCGGTCTACTGCCGCTGGCCACCGTCCTTTTCGGCGGGACTCTCCTTGGTCTCGCTGGTCGCCTCGGAGTCAGCCCGCTTGGGTTGCTCCGCGGCTGGTCATTTTTCATCCTCGCCGCCGTGGCTGGCGTGGTGATGGCTGTGGGTTTCGTGCCCCAGCCGATTTCCGCGGCCGGCTTGCTGGTCGCACTCGCGACCGGCACGGCGATGCTACTGCTACGGGCCTTCGTGCCCATGGCTATCACCGTCCTCTTGATCGCGGGGGGCATCGCTCTCCGCGTCTGGCTGGGTGGTCACCCAGAGCTCATGGCCTTCATCACCGAAGGTCTGATCTGGACCTCGGCCGCACTCGCGGCCGGGATGATTTTCTCCTTCTTCGGCGGCCGCTCGGCCGCCAACAACAACGGCGGCGGCGGAAACACCACCGTCGTGGTTCAGGCGCCATCTGAACGCCGCTAGCCAGACGAGATCGAGGGGGCTTCGGGAATCGCAAGATTCACCGAAGTCCCCTCACCTTCTTTTTCGTGTTGAAATTTTCTGCTAAAATCTTCCCAGATTTAACTTTTTTCCCATGAAAAAAACTCTTGGTGACGGATGCGGCGGCGGATGCTGCTCTTTCGGTCCTGGCTGCGGAAGCTGTGGAAGTTGCGGCGGTTGCGGATTTGGTCCGGGCTGCGGTGGCTGCGGCTGCGGCAAATAATCACGCACGGATTTTCCCGACGAAAACTCGTCCGACTTTTTCGAATTGTTGAATCAATTCGCATTTCGGTTTTTCGTGGAATAATCCGAAAACGGCTGATCCACTCCCCGACAAACTCGCGAGCATCGCGCCCGCTTTTTCGAGCGCAGTTTTGATTTTTCGAATTTGCGGATATTCCCGAAAAACAACGCGTTCAAAATCATTTTTAAAATCCCTCCGCCCCTCGCTTCGCTCGGGGCACCTCCCTTTACAAAAGGGAGGAATCAAACCCCCTTTCGCAAAGGGGGTCGTTCCGCCAAGGCGGAACGGGGGGATTTTTTTATCTTTACTTCTTAATCCTTTGTCTTTAATCCTTCCGTACGCCCACGCCGTCGCGATTTTCACCGGCGGAACGACGACGATTATCTCCCGCGGAAATTTTTTCGGGAGCACGATCGGCTCGAGAATTTCCCCGCGCCCGCGCGCGCGACACGCCGATTTTTCGAGGAAAAACGGGACGTCCGAGCCGAGCTCCGCCGCGATTTTTTTCAATTTTTCGCGCGGAATTCGCGCGCCCCAAATTCGCGGCAAATTCCGCAAAACCGCCGCGGCGTCCGCGCTCCCGCCGCCGAGTCCCGCGCCGAGCGGAATTTTTTTGCGCAGCGAAATCTCGACGCCCGGATTTCCTGGCACGAATTTTTGCAAAATCCACGCCGCGCGAAAAACGAGATTTTCGCGAGTCGGAATCGTCGCGTTTTCCGTTTTTAAAATAATTTTTGAATCGCCGCGCGCGCGAAATTCGAGCTCGTCGGCTAGTCCGATCCGCGCAAAAATCGTATCGATTTCGTGAAATCCGTCGGCGCGTTTCCCGAGAATTTTTAGTCCGAGATTGATCTTCGCGAAAGCGCGGACTTTCATTTTTTCAGCAAAATTAAGGCAAAAACTTGCAGCCCTTCTCCCCGTCCGAACGCGGTCAATTTTTCGCCGGTCGTCGCGACGAGTCCGATTC
>JAZDNQ010000020.1:0-21019 GCA_043799575.1 Patescibacteria group bacterium
TTCCCGCAATTTAACCCCCAATTTTCATGGCTAAAGCTCTCACTCAGGCCCAAACTGTGGCCACCATCGCCGACGCGGCAGGCATCTCCAAAAAAGAAGCCAAAGTTGCGCTCGAAGCGCTGGCCAAAGCGCTGGTCAAAAACGACAAAGTTGCGACCACCTTCGGTATCTTCTCGAAAAAAGTAAAACCAGCCCGTCCGGCGCGCAAAGGTGTCAACCCTTTCACCGGAGAGCAGATGACTTTCAAAGCCAAGCCAAAGCAGACTGTCCTCAAGTATCGCCCAAACAAAGCGACCAAGGACGCTCTCAACTAAATCGCTTTTCCTACCAATAAAAAGCCTTCCATTTTGGGAGGCTTTTTTAATGCAAGGGCATGATGCGATAGCTCGCATTGTATTTTTCCGAGATCACGTTACCGTCTTTTTTGTCGATTTCGCGTGTCCAAAACATTTTCAGCCCGGCGAGGCGCAAATTAGTGACTGGGTCGCCATTGGGATAAAACGGTCCGGCCATTTTCACGGCGCGTCCATCACTCGTGCCAAAAAAATTGACTCGCAAAGTCGTTCCTTCGACGGCAGTCTGGACCAAGAGTGGCGCACCAGTATCATTCAAAAATTCCAAATCGGCTGAGCCGGGGTAGATGGTCGCGTCTAAGCCGGGCGGATCGTAGTAGAGGACTTTGAAAGAATGCGGTCGTTGACGTGTGATCGGCAGGCCTGTAGCCAGCGCAGTGCGAAAAAATGTTGTCGAAACCTGGCAAACACCGCCGCCGACTTCGGGGATGATATCGCCGTTTTTGATAATGAGCTCTTGCCGATAACCGCTTGCCAGTGTGATCGTTCCGAGATTTTTCACAAAAGAAAATTTCTCATCCGGCGGGATAATTCTACCGTTCAATTTTGCTGCTGCGACGCGGATATTGTATTGGCGGTTGGCAGGCGAGCCGGCATAATTGGTCACCGCTTCGCCGACCAGCTCGCGAATGCCGAGGTTTTGCAGATCTTCAGTGATCTTGATCGGCGCGGGCAAAATCTGAAAAGGCAACTCGACCAGGCGGTTATCTTTTTGAAAAGCCTGGGAGATTCGCGTGAAGAGCGCTTCGCTATCGACCGACCGACCATTTTTCGCGACGCCATCGAAAACGATTGCTCCGTCTAGGTTACGGCCAATCGAGACATCATGCGGCAGCTCGGCTAGCAGGGGATTCAATTCCTGCTCGACAAAACGATTGACGGCGTCTTTTTTCAAAATAACTTTGCCGTCCTCGAAACCAAACCAAGCAATCCGGTCGGCTAGATTTATTTCGAAGCGTTCGTAAGACGTTTTTTGCAGGATGAGGGGCTTCGCGATGATTTTGGCCAGCTCGACACGAAACGGTTCCAGATCCTTCGCCAGGATAGTCGGCTCGGTCTCCTCGCTTGCGATTACGATTTTTTCATTCGTAAATTCGCCGGCGTTTCTTTTGATCAATTCAGCTAGCGCCGCGAAATCAGTTTTGCGCCCGGGTTTTTCCGGTGCGATTTGTAGTTCGCCTTTCTCATCCAGATAAACTTTGGCGTTGGTCGCTCCGAACTCCAGCTCGGGGAAATGAGTCAATAAAATACGCTTCAACCTTTTCTCGTTCAGATCAGTTGGTAGAGTTGTTTTGCCCAAATTCAAAACTTGGCTTTTTAGCACGCCGATTTTTTTCGCAATTTCAAAATTCAGATCAAACTCGGCTGGTGCGATGGCGGCGATTTTACCAGCCACTTCGAACTGGATTGGCCGTAGAGCATAGTTTTTGGCGCGAGCTTCCAATTCGGCGATTGCCGTTTGGGCTGGGACGAGCGAATATTCCGCGTCCGCGATGCGGATCCCGAAAGGCAGGCGGTCGGCGAGCCGATTTTGCAAAACAAAATAACCGGCCTCTAAAAGTAAAAACAAACCAAAGATCGCGAAAAAAGGCAGAAAACTCCGGACTTTCTTTTTGCGGGTCGATCGCAATTTGGGAATTAGTTTCTTCAAATAGAACTAATTTTGTGTTCATAATTTTAGCAAATCTCACCCCCGCCGAGGCAAATGTTTTTGCGAAAAAAGGCAATCGTTTGTCCGGGCGTGATCGCGCGGACTGGTTCGGCGAATTCAAAAGTTGTCCGCATTTTGCCCAAAAAAATTTTTCCCGGCTCGGCCGGATGCCGATAGCGGATTTGCGCGAGAATTTGCGCGCCGTTTTTCGGCGGCGCCCCGAGCCAATTCAAATTTTTCACGCGGACTTTTCGCGCGAATAATTCCGCATCTTCGCTGACGACGATTTCATTTTTCCGGCGATCGAAGCCGACGACGAAATGCGGGCGCGGCATTCCGCCGAGCTCGACGCCGCGTCTTTGGCCGATCGTGAAAAAGGGTAAGCCGCGATGTTCACCAACAATTTTGCCATCCGAATTTCGGATCAAACCTTTCTTGAAAATCTTTTTCGGTAGATTCTCCAGCAAAAATTTTTCCAGGTCGATTCCACGTAAAAAACAAATTCCGGCGGACGATTTTTTTGCCGCGAGTGGCGCAAAGCCTATTTTTTCAGCGATTTTTTTGACTGCGGCTTTCGTCATTCCACCGAGCGGCAGAAGAATTTTCCCGAATCTTTCGGCCGGAACGCGGGACAAAAAATACGACTGATCTTTTTCCGCGTCGCTGCCACGGACGAGTTTGCCGTTTTTGATTTGCGCGAAGTGTCCGGTCGCGAGTTTCGCACAGCCGAGTTCGCGCATTTTTTGCAAAAGCTTTCCGAATTTGATTTCGCGATTGCAAATCGAACACGGATTCGGCGTGCGATTTTGCGCGTAATTGGCCAAAAAATTGCGAATCACTTTCCGTTCGAAATCTTGGCGAAAATTCAAAACATAAAAGGGGATTCCGAGTTTCGCCGCGACCGCGCGCGCCGCTTCGACTTCATGCGTTCGGCCAAAAAGATCGAGATGCACCGCGATCAATTGATGCTTTTGTTTTTGCAAAAGCGCCGCCGCAACTGCCGAATCAACACCGCCCGAGATCGCGACGAGGATTTTCACGCCGCGATTTTACTACTACTCATTAGGCGCTTCTTTTCCAGAAGAGATCGGTGGAACACCCCAGGCGGCCATGATCTTTTCTCCGGTTGTTTTGAGAGCATCTCTCATGAATGTTAATTCTTCATTGGTAACCTGCTCGCCTCTATTGTTGCGTGCCTGGATATCCAATGCTTTTACTCGATCTGCCAGTTCCTGTGCGGTCAAAACCCCCAGGAACGACAATGTTCTCCGTCACTTCAGCAAAAATTTTGGTTAAAGAAGGTCGGCCATTATTAGTCGGTTCTGCGTCAGGCATTTTAATTTAAATTAAAGGTTCTCATTTTGATTAATTAATCAAAATTGTCAATCCAGCTAGAACATTTTATTTATTCAGCTCGCTCAATCTCTGCGCCGAGGTTTCGGAGCTTCAAATCAAAATTCTCGTAGCCGCGGTCGATGTACTCGATATTCGAAATCTCCGAAACACCTTTCGCACTTAGCGCCGCGAGCACCATCGCCGCACCTGCGCGGAGATCGCAGCTCGCGACATTCGCGGATTTCAGCTTCACGCCGCCGAAAACAACGGCTTGATGTGGATTGAAAACCTCGACGCGCGCGCCCATTTTTTCCAGCTCAAAAAGATACTGCAAGCGACCTTCGAACAGCGTCTCGAAAATCCGCGATTTACCTTGTGCCTGCGTGAGCAGTACACCGAACGGCGCTTGCAAATCAGTCGGAAATCCCGGGAAAACAGCTGTTTTTATTTCAGTTGAGTTGAATTTCTTCGTCGGCGAAATCTCCAAAAAATCCGGTCCGACAAAAAATTTCGCGCCGATCTCTTCCAATTTTTGAAAGAAACAATCGAGTTGTTTCGGCACGATATTTTCGATCCGAATTTTGCCATTCGTCAAAAGTCCGGCGAGCGCGAAAGTCCCGGCTTCGAGATAATCCGGAGTCGTCGTGTGCACAGCGCCGTTGAGCTTTTTCGCGCCGGAAATTTTCAAAGTGTGCGAACCGACGCCGCTGATTTTTACGCCGAGTTTTTGCAAAAATTGGCACAAATCGACGACATGCGGCTCGTACGCCGCCATCCGAATTTTCGTTTCGTCGGGCGAAAGTGCCGCCACCATCAGCGCATTTTCCGTCGCGGTGACCGACATTTCTGGCAAATTGAACGCCGCGGGCTGGATGCCTTTTGGCGCTTCAAATTTCAAAATATTTTCGGTCGATTTATTTTTCGCACCCATTTTTTCTAGCGCGTACGCGTGCGCGTGTACCGAGCGCTTGCCGATCACGCAGCCGCCCGGGAAAGCGATTTCGGCTCGTCCCGCGCGAGCGATGAGCGGACCGAGCAGCAAAATCGAGGCGCGCATTCGACCAGCGAATTCCGCCGGGATTTTCGTCGTTTTGAGTTTGACTGTTTCGATTTCGACGACATTTTTTTCGAACGAATATTTCGCGCCCAAAATTTCCAAAATTTCGAGCATGAGTCGGACATCCGCGACATCGGGAATATTCCGCAGTACGCATTTTTCCGCGGTCAAAAGTGTCGCCGCGAGCAGCGGAAGCGCCGCATTTTTCGAGCCGGAAACGCGCACGACGCCGTCGAGTGTCCGACCGCCGTGAATGACAAATTTACTCACCGGGGGATTTTAGCAAAAAAGATTTGTTTTTCAGATGTTCTCCGAATAAAATCCCGCCTTCTAATTTTGAAAAACGGGATTCAACAATCCGCAAGAAGTGCTCGATTTGCAGCAAAAAATGGCTGACGCACTCGGAATGCAAATAGTGCGGACGAACGTTCGCGGGCTGGTCGATCAGCAGGTCGCCAAAAATCCAGAAAAAGAAGGATTAATTCGGTTTCAGGCGCGTTTGATCTGCGCGCTCGCGTAATGATAAGTTTGATTTCCTCCCTGATTTTTGCTAAAATGACCAAAACAGAATCCAAAAATTAAACTCAAAAAAAATGAGCAACCTCTCAAAAATTGCCCTTATCAAAGAGATGATCGACTCAGCTGAGGCGAGTCTTCGTGGCGCGAAGCAATTGCTCGGCGAATTCACAGGCGACTCGGGTGGAGCTCAGATTCGTTCGAATTTGTCCCGCGCAGCGAGCAAACTGAGTTCCTCTTTCGACGAAGGCGGCAAAATTATCGAAGGTGTTTTTGATGGCAAATCGATGATCGGCCCTGACAAACGCGAATATCCAGTTCCGGCGAATTACGCATCGAAATCGAAACTCGTCCCGGGCGATGTGATGAAATTGACAGTCGCGCCGGATGGCGGTTTTACTTACAAACAAATCGGACCGATCGAGCGCAAACGTGTAGTTGGACCTTTGACCTCAGAAGACGGCCAATTCAAAGTCATCGCGGCCGGCAAAGCTTACAAAGTTTTGCTCGCGTCGGTTACTTTTTACCGTGCCGAGCCTGGAGACGAGGTCGTTTTATTGGTCCCAGCAGTTGGCGAGTCGGAATGGGGTGCGATCGACAATGTCGTCCCACGGATTCAGGCCGAGGTCGAAGCCGAGGAAAAAATCATTTCCGAATCGAAAAAAGCAGCCAATTCTGTCGATCTCGACGAGGATTTCACGATTGGTGAGGAAAAGCCGAAAAAGAACGGCCGCAAAAAGAAATCCGAGGATTAATTGCCATTAATTTCCCGGACGAGATTCACGAGCGCTCCGATGTGTGAAAAGACATAATCAGCGCGATTTTCGGCAAATTCGACACGATCGCAAACTCCGGTGAGTACACCGACAAAAGGCGCGCCGGCATTTTTCGCGGCGTACAAATCGAGCAGCGAATCGCCCACAAAAAGGATTTCGCGGGGGCTGACTTCCAGCTTTTCGCAGGCAAAAAAGATCGGCTCGGGATGCGGTTTCGGGTTCGCGACGAGATCGCGGCCAACCACGGTCTCGAAAAATCGCCAAATCCCTAGCTCGCGCGCCAATTTTTCAACTACGTCGACCCTTTTCGTCGAGACGATTCCGAGCCGGAGATTGTGATTTTGCAAAAATTCGAGCGTCGCGCGCGCCTCTCGCACCAGCTTTATTTCCCCGGCATTATTGTGATTTAGCTCGATTTCGCGAAAACGCTTTTCGGCTTTTTCACGGTCGATTCCGGGAGCGATTTGTCCAAAAATCTCAGGCAAGGGTCGGCCAATCAGTTTTTTCAGGTTCTGATCCGGCGGAATCGGCAATTGCTGTTCGCGCAAAACAGCTTTAAAAATGCTGACCAGCAAGTCAATCGACTCGACCAGTGTCCCATCGAAATCGAAAAGTACCGCTTTGAGTTTCATGTCGCCCTTTTTAATTTGATTGAAACGAAAAAGCAAACTTGCATTTTGGCCAAAAAAGTCCAAAATCCTTGCTCGAAATTGCGAAATATTGCCTAAAAAAGTCAAGCCAAAAGGTTGGCAAAAACTCAAAACTCGTGACTAAAATCATTCTCGAATTTGAAAGGTGCTTAACAAAATATTGGGTAGCTCAGGTCTCCTTACCACAACATCATGTTTTCAAAAGTTAGTCTCGCGGCTCGTCGAGAAAGAATTCAAAAACTGAAACAGCAGCAACAGCGTCCCGGCTCGCCGCGCCGGCGGCTGGCTGTCCAGATTGCGACATTGGCTGTTTTGGTCCTGCTCGCGCCGGTTGTATTGCCGAGCGGCGCTTCCGCCGAATTGGTCGATCCGGGTTACGGCGGCGGAGATCTGCTGGCGATCGATGCTCCGACTTTTGCGTTGGATTCGCTTGCGGTGACCGAGGACGGATTTCTTATCAAAAATGCCGGACAAAGCGCTGAAACTGGCAATTCCGGACTGAAAGATCCGATCGCTTACACTGTTGAGCAAGGTGACGTGCTGTCTACGATTGCCCGCCGCTTCGGTGTCTCGATGGACACGATTGTTTGGGAAAACAACATTACTAATCCGCACCAGCTCAAACCGGGTACTGTGCTTTCGATTCTCCCGGTCACAGGCGTGACTCACGAAGTCAAATCGGGCGATACGATTGCAAGTTTGGCCAAGAAATACAGCGTTGATGTAGAGAAAATTGCACAACAAAACAGGCTCGATAAGGACGCGAAGCTCATAGCCGGGGAGAAAGTTATCATTCCGGATGGCAAAAAGGCGATTGTCGCGCCAGCCAAGACTGGTACGTACATTGCTTCCGCGCCGGGGACTTACGCCAGTTATCGTGCGCCCAAAGTCGACGGAGCGATTATTATCGCGAACGGGGCGGACGATAAAGATGGCACTTGGATGATCAAACCTACCAACGGTAGTTATTCCCAGTATTTCCACAGCGGACACTGGGCCGTCGACATCGCTGACCGCGCCAAACCGGCGATTCACGCTGCGGCGGACGGGACAGTCGTGAAGTCGCAATGCGGCTGGAATGGCGGCTACGGTTGCGTGATCGTCGTCGATCACGGCGACGGTTACCAAACGCTTTACGCGCATCTTTCCGAGCTTGGCGTCAAAGTCGGCGATTCGGTTAAACAAGGTTCGACGATCGGCACGATGGGCAATACCGGCCGCGTTTACGGCAAAACCGGCATCCATCTCCATTTCGAAGTTATTGACAACGGCGTCAAAAAGAACCCACTGGCGTTTTACTAAAACGCCAATTCAAATTTCAAAGAAAACTAGTTCTTTCGACGAACCAGCGCCCACATTTCCGGGGTAATTGCGCGTGTCGAGAGCAAGACAATTCCATAAACCAGCCCCCCAACCGGGATTAAAAAGAGCAGCCCTTTATTCCCGCCGAAGAGGCCGAAGAAATACGGTTCGAGCCAGAGTAGCGCTCCAGCCATCGCCGCGCCCGCGATCAGGCCTTTTGCTGCAGTTTTCAATTTGAAAGAAACATTGTCGGTCATTTTCCGCAAAAAATAGTAGTTGCAGCTGCAAACCAAAACTTCACTCAAAATCGTCATCACTGCCGCGCCGCGAAAACCCCAAGTCGGAATCGTCAAAAGATTGCCGACAAGATTGAAAACGACAGCCGTCGCATTCACATAAAAAAGCTTAATTTGCTGATTGCCCGCGAGCAGCGTGAAGCCGAAAAGATTGCCGATATAGGCGATCAGCATCGCGACCATGAGAATTTGCAGGGCGACATCTGAGCCATAAAAACCTTGGCTGAAATTCGACAAAAACTCGGGCGAGCTGACCAGCGCGATGATCGGGTAGGCGAGCGTGATTACCCCGACCGCGATCGGGATGCTCACGATTGCCAAAAAATCGAAAGCGTATTGCAAAAGCTGCTTCAATTTTTCCCGATTTGTGCGAAAAAGCCGCGTGATCGCGGGCAAAGCCGAATTCAAAAAGAAAATCGAAACGACCGCGAGATTCTCGAGAATCCGCGCCGCGACACCATAAAGGCCGACTTCTTTTTGGCTGCGCATTAGCGACAAAAGGACGACATCTTCGCGGACATAAATTGTCGCGAGCAGGACTGCGCCGCCGTACGGCAGAGTTTTCACCAAAATATCTTTCCAGAGCGGGAAATCAAAACGCAGCCGAAACGAATCTCGGCGCGTCGCGAAAATCACAATTGCCAGCTGGAAAATCCCGCCAACCACTCCAGCTACCAAAAGTTGGAAAAATCCGGCTTCTGGATTCCCGGGAAAATATTGGAAAATCGTGGCGACCATCCAGCCGAGCGCGATGAATTTCGACGCAATCAGCCCGAGCACGCTCCAACCCATTTTCAGATCGATCTGCAGCAGTGAGGAAAAAGTCCCGAACATGATTGTCAAAAAAGTCGTCGTGCTCGCGATCGCGACTCCGACTGGGATCGGTGTGCCGCTGTATTTCGGAATCAAAAAAGCCGCGGCGACCGCGGCGAGCATCGCGCCGGTCGTGAGACAAAGTCGCAAAGCCAAAACATTCCCAAAAATTTCCGCGCGGCGCTCGGGATGACTCGAAATTTCTTTGACCGTGATTTGGAAAACGCCGAAGTCGGCGACGATCGCAAAAAAAGCGAGAAAATCGTAAACCGTCGTGTACGCGCCGTAGCCGGTCGCGCCGAGGTAGCTCGAAATTAATTTCAAAATTACGATCGCGACGCCCGCGGTCGCGAGCCGACCAAAAGCTTGGAGGAAAGTATTCGATAAAACTTTTTGGGCGGTATTCACAACAAGGATTAAGGAGTAAGAAGTAAGGACTAAGAATTTTTGTCGAAATGTTCCTGCAAAAGAACTCGCGCGGATTCTGAGTCGACCAAAGTTTTTTGCGCGCGGGAATTTTCGCCCGCGCTCCGCAAATTTGCCGCCGCGATTTTACTCGTAAATCTTTCGTCGATGAATTCGATCGGCACCGCGATTTTCGCGTCCAATTTTTTCGCGAAAGCGCGCGCAGATTTGGTTTGTTCGGTCTCACCATTCAAACCGAGCGGCAGACCTAGCAAGATTTTCTCGACGCGCTCGCGTTCGGCGAGTTCGCGCAAATTTTCGAGCGCATCGCCGTCATTCACCAAAAACGCTCGGGCATTCGCGACGCCGATTTCCGAATCGCCGACCGCAATCCCGATTCTCTTTTCGCCAAAATCGAGCGCGAGAATTTTCATTTACAGTTTGAAGGCGTCAGTGAAAAACCATTTCACGAAATTCCAAATCCCGAAATTGCCGCTGGCTTCGCGACCTTCGCGCAGATACCAGCTCGGCAAATTCGCGAGCCGGTCGCGCTTCAGCGCGATGTGTCCGAGATTGAAGCCTTTGATTTTTTTGTCAATCGCGTAGGAATAGGTCGGCGTATACAGCATCACCGCTGGCACTTCCTCACTCAAAACTTCGCGCAGATTCGCCAATCTTTTTCTGCGCTCACTCGAATCAAAACTTGAACGGACTTGTTCGAGCCACGCATTCACTGAGCTGGAGCGGAGATTTGAAAGATTACTGCCGCCCTCGCCCGCTTCGCTCGAATGCCAAAAAGAATACGCGTCGAGATTGTAGCCGAGATTCTGTCCGAAGAGGATTATGTCGTAGTCGCGTTTGTTCAACCGTTTCAAAAATTCATCTGATGGTAAACGCTCAATCGTGAGTTTCACCCCGCGCTCGCGCCACTGCCGCGCGATCTCTTCCGCGACTTTCAAAAATTCCGGCTGATCTTCAGAAATCAAAAGTTTCAGCGCGAGCGGTTGATCGTCTTTGTAACGCAGGCGCAAATTATTCGAATTCGTCTCGGTGGGTTTCGTCTCGACCGGTTCAGTTTTCGGCGCCTCGGTTGCCACTTCATTCGATTGATCGGAAGTTTTTTGTCCGGCCAGCCATGCGTCGCGCGTCGCTGCGTCGGGCGAATAAAAAATCTTGATGCGATCGAATTCGCCGTTTTGATTTCCGACGATGAACTCGTTTTCACCGTCTTTCAAAGTGCCGAGCGAAGTCGAAGCTTTGTAAGTCCAGCTGCCTTTCTCCGGCGAAAAAAGCGAAAGCTGGTAGCCATTTACGATAATTTTCGTCGAGCCAGCCGGAGCTGCGCCGCCGAGAAAAAATTCGTTCTTATCCGTCGCGAAATAATCTTCGCTGCTCGGTTGCAAAATAAATTGCGGCGAAGTTTTGTTTGTCGCTTCCATGATAATTTCGTTCGAGCCTGCCCCCGCGGAAGCGGGGGGTGCGCTCGGAGTTGCCCCCGTCGTTGTATCGCCGTCGCGATAGTGCCAACCCGCGTCGAATAGCGCACCGTCCGCGCGTGCCGCATCGAATTCGTATTTCCAATCGGCCGACGCGATCTCGAGCAGAGGTGTGTCAATAATTTTCACCCGGCCGCCCTGCGCTTTTGCGACATCCTCTTTGTTTGTCGCGAGCTGTAGTCCGAGTCGCAATTTTTTGTCGCTCAAAATCGGTCGCTCGGTGTTGAAAAACAAACCGACGTATTGCGGCAAAGTGAAATCGTGCAAAGCGAGGCGCGCGTCGTTAGCCAAGCTTTTGACTGATTTTTCGCTCAAATCTTTCGTTCCCAAAATTCCGTCTAAATTTTTCAACAGCTCGTTTTCATTCGGAAAGATTCGAAAAATAACCGAGTCGATATATGGTCGTCCGCGATAAAAATCATCGAACGCCGAGAGGCGAATCGCGTTCGCGCCGATCGAGTCGACCGAGTACGGACCGCAGCCGACCGGATTGAGATTGAAATCACTGCCGAGCAGCTCGGATGGTTTCAAGTCTTTCAAAATATGTTTCGGCAAAAGTCCGACTGTCGTGTTGTAAATGAAAAAAGCGTATTTTTTTTGCAAAGTCATCGCGACAGTCATGTCATCGATTTTCGTGATTTCGACTCCAGCGAAATCGCTCGCGACCGCGGGATTCGGGAAGTCGGGACTTTGGATGACATCTTTGAAAGTGAAAATCACATCGTCGGCGGTGACCGGCACGCCGTCCTGCCATCTCACACCCTCGCGGATGTGAAAAGTGTAAGTGCGTTGGTCAGCCGAAAGTTCGTGATCGGCGATCGCGTCGACGACGGCATTTTCCACCGGATCGAAACGCGTCAGTCCGCAAAAAATCAAACTGGTGAGATCGCGGTCGAGATTCGTCTGTGCAAGCACCGGATTCAAAAAATTGAATTCGCCGACGACACCTTCGACGAAAGTCCCGCCGTCAGTCGGAGTTGGTTCGCTGTTCTTGAGATAAAAGGCGTTGCCGATCTGGAAAGCGGAAATCAAAATCGCCAAACTCAAAACACCAACCAAAATCTTTTCGGTCAGAGTGCACGAATTAAAAAGCTTCAAAATTCCCACGATTGGCAGTTTTTAAACAAAGAGCGCAGCGAGCGCCGAGCCGAAGAAAACTAGCGCGAAAAAAATAGTCGCATTCGACAAAATCCGATCAACGCCGCGTTTGCTCGAGAAGCCGCCGCCGCTGCCGCCGAAAGTCGCTGACAAGCCAGCTGATTTATTTTGCGACAAGATCGTGATGACGAGCAGAATCGCCGAGACGATTTGGGAGTAAAAAACAATATTTTGCATTGGAAATAAAAATTATTTGCGGACGAGCCAGTGAGTGACGATATTGAAGAGCCCGAGGATAATCGCAGCGTACAGATAAGTCAACCAAGTATTTGAGCCGGTCACCAAAACGCGCAATGTCTCGAGATCAAGCGTATTCAAAATCCAAACGAGCAGACCAAAAACGAGGCCATTGATCACAAACATAAAAAGTCCGGCTGTGAGAATATTGATCGGCAGGGCGATGATTTTGAGCAACGGTTTCACAAACAGATTCAACAAACCGAGCGCGATGCCCGCGATCAAAAAAACGAGCCAATTGAATTCCGGTTTGGCGGGGCAGACTTCGACGGCTTTGCCGACGAAACACAGATCGGTGAGCAGATAGTCGACGACATAAAGTCCGACCGAATTGGCGATGATCGAAAGAACAATGCGACGAATCATGAGCAGGATTTTAGTGGATTGATTTTAGCAAATTTATATTCAAAGAGCATGAAACACGGAACATGAAACAAAATTAGCTAATTTTTTTCACGCCGACTTTGATTTTTTCCAAAATTCCTTCTGCCGCTGGGGAATCGACTTTGTTCGAAACTTTTTCGGCGAGTGTTTCGGTCGCGATGTATTCCGCGAATTTCGCGAGAATGTCATCCGCGTTTTCGAGCTGCAATTCGATGCGATCGCTGACTTCGAAGTCGGCTTGTTTTCGCAAATCCTGAATTATTCGAACCAAATCGCGCGCGCGACCCTCGAGCTCGAGCTCGGGCGTGATCGTAGTGTCGAGTAAGACGGCGATACCGTCGTCTGATTCGACAGATAAGCCTGGCTTACCGATCCATTTAATAGAAAATTCTTCTTCGGATAATATCTCTCCGCAAATTTTTATTTGACCATCTTCAGGAATAAACCTTGCCCTCTTTGCATCCTGAATAATTTCCTGAATTTTATTGGGGAACTTTGGTCCAACCAGACGAGGATCTATAGTTACGGTCATTTTGGCAAATTCGCCCACACTTCCAATTTTCAGCTCTAGTTTCTTAATGTTTAGTTCTTCCAAAATTACTTCTTTTTGCTTCTTTAAATTTTCTAGATTAGTTTCCATAGGAAGCGCAACAGTAGCCTTGGCGAGCGGTTGGCGGACTTTGATTTTTTCATTCGCGCGAATCTTCAAACCGAGTGAAATAATCTTGCGAGTAGTGTTGACCTCTTCCGACAGATTTTCATCAATCTTCGATTTGTCGACCTCCGGCCAATTTTCGAGATGCACCGACTCGCCGCCGGTCAAATTTTGCCAAATTTTTTCCGCCAAAAATGGCGTGATCGGCGCGAGCAATTTCGCGACAGTTTTCAAAACCTCAAACAAGGTCGCATAAGCCTCGGCCTTGTCTTGATCTGATTCACTTTTCCAAAATCGTCTTCGGCTGCGGCGGACATACCAATTCGTCAGTCCGTCGAGAAAATCCGCGAGCGGCGCGACCGCTTTTTGAATTTCGTATTTTTCGAGATGCTCGGTCATCTCACGCACCAAAATATTCAACTCGGAGAGAATCCAGCGGTCAAGCGGATTCTCCAATTTTTTCGGCAATTCCGCGGGCGACCAGCCGTCGGCATTCGCGTAAGTCGTGAAAAAATAAAAAGTGTTCCACAGCGGCAAAAGAATTCCGCGCAAAATTTCCTCAACGCCTTTTTCGCTGAAACGCAAATCCGCGGCGTGCACGACCGGCGAATTCATCAAATAAAGTCGCATCGCGTCCGCGCCGTAATTGTCGAAAATTTTCTGCGGTGGCGGGAAATTATTTTTCGACTTCGACATTTTCGCGCCGTCCTCAGCCAAAATTAATCCCGAGCAAACGCAGTTCGCGAACACAGGCGCATTTTTCAAAGCTGTGCCGAGGACATGCAAAGTGTAAAACCAGCCGCGCGTTTGATCTTGCGCCTCCGCGATGAAATCCGCCGGGATTTTCGCTTTCGCTTTTTCACTGAATTGCGCGAAGGGCATCGAACCGGACTCGAACCAGCAATCGAGCACTTCCGGAATTCTTTGCATTTTGCCTTTGCATTTTTCGCAATCGATTTCGATTTCGTCGACGAAATGTTTGTGGAGATCAGCGACTTTTTCGCCGGAAAGTTTTTCGAGTTCGGCTTTCGACGAAAGGCATTTCAATTCGTCGCATTTTTCGCAGCGCCAAATCGGGAGCGGCGCGCCCCAAAATCGATTCCGCGAAATCGCCCAATCGCGCGCGCCTTCGAGCCATTTGCCGAAGCGGCCATTTTTGATGTGCTCGGGAATCCAATTTATTTTTTCGTTGCCCGCGAGCAAACCTTTTTTGATTTTTTCGACTGCGACGAACCAACTCGAGGTCGCGTAATTCAAAAGCGGGGATTCGCAGCGCCAACAAAACGGATACGAGTGTTTGTAATTTTGTGTCGCGAAAATTTTGTCGCCGAGAAATTTCACGATTTTTTCGTCGGTTTCGCGCGGATTTTTCGTCGGCTTCACTTCGAGTCCGGCGAAATCTCGCGCTGATTCCAAAAATTTTCCGTCGAGCGAAACATTTTTCACGATCGGCAAATTTTCTTTTTTTGCGAGATTGTAATCGTCCTCGCCGAATGCCGGCGCGATGTGGACGATGCCGGTGCCTTCCTCGGTCGTCACGAAATCCGCCCCAACAATTCGAAACGCGCCTTTCGATTTCTGGTCAGCAAAATAAGGGAAGAGTGGTTTGTAAGTTTTGCCAATAAGTTTTTTGCCTTCAATTACAGTAAAGTTTTTCGTCCCATAGTAAGTCTCGAATCTTCCGTGTTGTGCCCAATCATTATCAAAAAACTTTCGAGAAGCAATATAAGTTTCCTCACCGGTTTTTATAGGTTTTTCAGGTGGTTCTTTTTTAGGGTCGAAACTTTGGTTGTCTTGGAAAGTTTTATCGCCATTTTTAAATTGGAAAATATCAACCTTTATTTTTAAATATTCTATTTTCGGACTCACCGCCAGCGCCACATTTCCCGGCAAGGTCCACGGTGTCGTCGTCCAAGCGAGGAGAAAAGTTCCCGGCTCGTCTTCAAGTTCAAACTTTGCCGTCGCGGAAAGGTCGGTGACGTCGCGATAATTCATTCCGACTTCAGAAATCGAAAGCGGCGTCGCGCAGCGCGGGCAAACATGCATCGGCTTCAAACCCTCATAAATCAGCCCTTTTTTCCAAAGCTCGCCAAAAACCCACCACACCGAATCCATGTAATTCAAATCCATCGTTTTGTACGCGTGCTCCATGTCGATCCAGCGACCCATTCGCGCGACAGTTTTTTGCCACTCGCCCGCGAAACGCAAAACCGACTCGCGACATTTTTCGTTGAATTTCGCGACGCCAAAATCTTCGATGTCTTTTTTGCTCGATAAGTTCAATTCTTTCTCGATCAAATTCTCGACCGGGAGACCGTGACAATCCCAGCCCCAAACTCGCGGAACTTTATAACCGCGCATCGTTTTGTATCTCGGAATCAAATCTTTGATCACGCCTTGCAAAATGTGGCCGTAATGCGGGAGGCCAGTCGCGAAAGGCGGGCCGTCGAAAAATTTAAATTCGCCAGCAGGCGCGTCTTTTTCGAGCGATTTCTCAAAAATTTTCTCCTTTTGCCAAAACGCCAGGATTTCTTCTTCCATTTTTGGGAAAGATTGTTTCGGATCTATTTTGGGAAAAGACATGAAAAATAAGCTTTCGGATTTTAACAATTTTCAAAGAAGCGGACTAATCCTAAGTGTTTAAATTTTATTCAAAACGATATTGAAAGCATAACTTCCTGTCAAAGCTCCGCTGTTAGTATTAACACATTTAAGCGATCTGCTTCCGTCTATGCCAACCCGTCCAAGTTTTTTTCTAATTTTAGTGAGAGTGTTGGCAAGATCTTGTTTTGTATTATAATCCGGTTTTGGCCCGATTAAGGCATCTCTAGAAACAGGCTGACTCTCTGCATTTAAAAGTTTTTCAAAGATGGCCGCCTCTTTTGGTTTAAGCCCTATGTCTTTCCCTCTAAAGGAAAAAATTCCATCCCTAAAAATAACTTGGTCTTCAGGTAGCGCTGGCGATCCTTCAACAAGCTGAAGCAGTTCATGCATGGCTTTTCTCGCTAATCTCTTTAGCTCAATTTCACCATTTTTTCGGGCTATTTCTATAGCAGCTTTCAAAGCTTCAGCTGACCCCGGGCCTAACAAAGAAGGGTCAATCCTTGAAACATCCCCAAGACGGGTTCTAATCTTGTGAATTAAGTGAGCGGCGGGATTTTCACTATCAGCTAAGCTAATTTCAAGTGGGCCGTCAGCTACTTTTGTTGCGGTAACCGCCTCGTTAGCGTCACTATCCACAGTCATGTCGGCAGATACAACTTCCGGATTAGGTTTTAATGACAGAGAGTAACGCCAATAAGCTTGACCCTTGCCTCCATGCTGAAACAATGAGTTTTGTGAGTCATAACCGGCTTCCTCTATAGCTATGAGAATTTCCCCAATCACACCTTTGACATTTTTTGGTTTGACGCGCAAATCAGTTACATTCACTTGTTTTCTTTCAGCCGCAAGGAGCTTCTGAAACACTCCTTGAGCGCGAGAACTCAATTGACTCGTTATTCCAGGATAGCTAAGGCAGAGTTGACTATCTCCAGTATCTTCCGGCTGGCCCAAAAATTTATTAAATCCATTCATAGCACTCAAAGCTTTTTCTCTTACAACAGCCTGAGCTATAGGGGTCTCCTCTACCAAGGCTGCGAGAATTTCCTGGTAATGTGCGGAACCCAGCTTTTGATAATCAGGGAAACCGGCTATTTTTTCTGGTATTTGCCCGATAGAAGTTATCAGAATGTCCATATCTAGCGGGCTGGCAAGCGTTTCTTCAGTGGGCATTTTAAAAAAGGAGCCAACATTATACAGATTTATTTACATTTAACAAGTCTACCCCAAATTGACGGGGTCAACATCGATTCGCACTCTTTCTGGTAGTTTTACTTTTTTTAAAAGTTCGCGCGGATCGCCGCCGCGCCAAATCACATGAAAGTGAAATTTGTTGTGCAACTTCGCGATTAACGCTGGCGCAACCCACACATTTTTTTCACCGATTTTTTTTAATTCTCCCGCGAATTTTTCCGCTGCATTTTTCGAGACTTTTTCCGACTCGTCGACAAAAATAAATTTCACGACTTTCGCAAAGGGCGGCCAAAAATTATTTTTGCGCTCCGCGATTTCACTCGCAAAAAATTTCTCGAAGTCGTGCGTCCGCGCGGCGACGATCGCGGAGTTTTCCGGCGAGTAAGTTTGAATCACGACTTCGCCGATTTTTTCGCCGCGACCCGCGCGACCGGCGACTTGCGTTAAAAGTGCGAAAGTTTTTTCCGCGGCGCGGAAGTCGGGGAGGTGCAGTCCGACATCCGCGAGCAGTACGCCGACGAGCGAAACATTCGGGAGATCGAGACCTTTCGCGACGATTTGCGTTCCGACCAAAATGTCCGCGCGCCCGCTGCGAAATTCCTCGTAAATTTTTTGGTGCGATCCGCGGAGCGTCGTCGTGTCGCGATCAGCCCGCAAAATTTTCGCGCCGGGAAAAAGTTTCGGCAGTTCGGTTTCGATTTTTTGCGTGCCGCTGCCGAGGAAACGGATCGATACCGAGCCGCACTCCGGACATTTCGCTGGAGGAATTTTCGTCGCACCGCAAGCGTGGCAAAGACAGCGGTTCACCCGCGCGTGAAAAGTCATCGGCAGCGAGCAATTTTCACATTCGAGCGTGAAGCCGCAGTCGCGACACACGACCGACGACGCGAAACCGCGTTTATTCAAAAGCAAAATAATTTGTTCTTTTTTCGCGAGTCGCTCGCGAATTTTCTCGACCAAAATTTCGGAAAACGGCGAATAGTTGCCGCGTTTCATTTCGTTCCGGAGATCGACGATTTTGACTTCCGGCAATTTTGCGCCGCCGATTCGGTCGGGCAATTCGGCGAGTTCGAGTCGTCCGTTTTGCGCGGCGAAAAAACTTTCGAGACTCGGAGTCGCACTCCCGAGGATTAATTTCGCGCCGGTGATTTCCGCGAATCGCAGTGCGACGGCGCGCGCGTGGTAGCGCGGATTTTGATCGTTTTTGTAATTCCACTCGTGTTCCTCGTCGAGAATGATCGCGCCGAGATTTTTCGCGGGGGCGAAAAGTGCGCTCCGCGAGCCGATCACCAATTTAACTTCGCCGGCAAAAATTTTTTCCCAGGAATTCAATTTTTCGCCTTCACTCAAATTCGAATGCAAAACCGCGATCTCGTTTTTCGGAATTGAACTCGCGAAATAGCCGACGAGCTGCGGCGTGAGCGCGATTTCCGGGACGAGGAGAATTGCGGATTTTCCTTTTTTTAAAACATCCAAAATGACGCGCAAATAAATTTCGGTCTTGCCACTTCCGGTGATCCCTTTCAATAAAATTGGCTTGGTTGATTTCTCAATCCGCGCCAAAACTTTTTGTTGCGTCGGAGTTAAATTTTTTTTTCGGCTGCTCGATTGCGACTATTTCGGTCGACTTCGTTTTGCGTTTCGACGGTTCGTCCGACCAAATTCGCGCGGGCAAAAATAATTTCAAAACTTTCCCAAAATTCGCGGAATAATATTCCCGAATAAAATGTGCGAGTTCGATTTGTTCCGCCGACAAAACTTTCGGTCGTACGATTTTTTCAATTTTCCGCGTCGCGAAATCCGGTTCATTCGATCCGATCGCGACGACGACTCCGTGCAAAATTTTTCCCCGCAGCGGCGCGGCGACGAGATCGCCGACTTCCAAATTTTCCGCGTCGCTCGCAAAAGTGAACGCGGTTGGTGAATTCGGAAAGACAATTCCAACATATCGCACCAGCTGATTTTAAAACATTTTCGCTAAATCGAATTCAAGCTAAAATAGCTTCCCATGCAAAAAAGTTTTCGGGAAGTTGTCGGCCTGCCGATTCGCGAAAAACTGTCGCGCGGCTTACTCGGACGAGTCGAGGAATTCGTCGTCAATCCGACCAATGGCGAGGTGCTCGCTTTTTTCACTCGCAAGGATAAAAGACTTTTGCTGCCGACGGCTGATGTTTCGAAAATTTCGGCCGATACGGTTTGGGTCGAGAATCCTGAGGCGCTCGCGACTCCCGACGAGATTATCCGTATCGCCGAGGTCATCAAGCTGAATATCCCAATCTTCAGTAATCGCGTTTTTACCGTTTCGCGCCAATTTCTCGGTGAGGTGATTGATTTCCGTTTCGAGACGAATGGCTGGATTCTGACTAGGCTAGATGTCGCCAAGAGAATTCTCGGGATTCCGACTGCGCAAAAATTGATCAACTCGTCCCAAATCGTCCGAATTAAATCGAACGAAATTACGGTGCGCGATGCGGTTGTGCAAGTTCGCGAAAAACGCGTAGCCGAAAAAGAGGCTGTGGAAAGCCTCACTCCGGCTACATTAAAAATCGACGAGCGTGGAAATTGAACAAAACATTTCGCTCGCAAATCTCACTACTTTGAAAGTCGGCGGCTCGGCGGATTTTTTCGCGCGCGTTCGCAATTCCGCTGAGCTGAAGTCCGCACTCGATTTCGCTGATTCCAAAAAAATTCCAGTTTTCGTGTTCGGTGGTGGCTCGAATATTTTGTTTGCCGATGCCGGTTTTCGTGGGCTTGTCATTCACAACGAAATCGGCGGAATTGAATTCGCAAATAATTTCGTGCGCGTCGGCTCCGGCGAAAACTTGGCGAATTTGATCGCACAAACCGCGCAGAAAAATTTGGCCGGTCTGGAAAATCTCGCGGGCGTGCCGGGTTCGGTCGGCGGCGCGGTCGTCGGTAATTCGAACGAGATCGGTGAAAAAATTTCGCGGGTAACTATTTTTGAAAACGGCACGGAAAAAATTCTCGAGCGCGCAGATTTGAAATTCGAATATCGCGATTCGAATCTCCGCGACAAAATTTTGCTCGCGGTTGAATTCGAACTGAAAAAAAGCTCGCTTGATCTGCCGCAAATCATTCAAACAAAAATCGCCGAGAAAGTTCAGAAACAAGAATTCAAAAATACGGCGGGTAGTTGGTTCAAAAACCCGGTCGGGCAAAAAGCGTGGGAGTTGATCGAGCAATCGGCTGCGCGAAATTTGAAAGTTGGTGGCGCGCGTATCTCGGCGAAGCACGCGAATTTTTTTGAAAATGCAGGTGGTGCGACAGCCGCGGATTTTCTCGAATTGGAAAAAAAAGTTGTTGCGGCAGTTGAAGATAAATTTGGTGTGAAGTTGGAGAGGGAAGTGGTTGTCGTCAGCGAACAATAATTTTCCGCTGCCGCGGGGACGCTACTTTTTTGGCAGCAAAAAAGTAGCACAAAAAACTGCCCGCCTGCGCAAAAATTCGGCGAGCTTTGTTGCTCGTGCGTCCCAAAGGGACCCCTTCGGGGCTAAAAAATTCAATCGTCCGCTGTGGCGGGACTGAATTTTTTTCACGCGCACTCGCAAGTCGCCGCTCGAATTTTTGCTGACGGCAGGGAACTTTTTATTTTTGCGAAAAATCTTTGACCGCTTTCCAAATTAATTTGGATTTGCGAATCAAATCAGTTTTTTTGTTCTTCGTTTCGAAATCAAAAAAGACAGTGATGTCCGCTGCTGCGCGATAAAGTTTTTCGCGCTCCGCCCAAACTTTCGCTAATTCCTGCGCCGGATCGTCGCCGGTTAAACTCGGTCGTTTCGAATTTTGCGCGACGCGTTTTTGTAAAAGTTCGAGCGGTGTGTCGACGAAAATCACGATGCCATTTTTTTTCAACGCGCGGACATTTTCTTTTTTCAAAATCACACCGCCGCCGGTCGAGATCACCAAATTTTTTTCGGCCGCGAATTTTTTCGTCCACTGTGTCTCGAGTTCGCGGAAAAAATCCCAGCCATTTTTCGCGACGATTTCCGAGATTTTCGAACCTGCATTTTTTTCGAGCGCGGCGTCGATGTCGACAAACTTGAAGTCCAAAAATTTAGCCAAAACTTTGCCGACCGCGGTTTTGCCGCTGCCGCGCATCCCGATGAGGACGAGATTTTT
>JAZDNQ010000021.1:0-17921 GCA_043799575.1 Patescibacteria group bacterium
AGCTGAAGGGGTCGAGGTGTTTTAAACCAACCGAAAAAAATAAAAACAACCAACCGTATCTGAGGCCGAGGTAGCTCAGTGGTAGAGCAGAGGACTGAAAATCCTCGTGTCGCGAGTCCGATTCTCGCCCTCGGCACCACCCCCCCGCCGTCGCTTAAAGCTGCGGCGGGCAAGTCGCTCCATGACGGAGCTTCGGGTGGCAAGCCACAGGACGGGCGTGTAGCTCAGCTGGTTAGAGCGCAACACTGATAATGTTGAGGTCGGAGGTTCAAGTCCTCCCTCGCCCACCATCCTTCGCCCCTCAATTCGCTTCGCGAATTTCGGAGCTACGGCTGGCTTCGCCGTGGACTTTTTAAAGCGAGACAAGAAGGATGCCCGCCGAAGTTCGCTTTGGCGGACGAAGGTCGGGCAAATCGATCTGTGCTTTGCCACTCCCTTTTTGGGACTGCTTTTCGGTAAAATAGAAAAGTGGACGCTGCGCTCAAACAAATTCTCGACGAGGTGAAAGCTTTCGCGCCGAAAGCGGATTTCGCGAAAATCGAAAAAGCGTACGAATTCGCGCAGAAAGCGCATGAAGGTCAAAAGCGTTTTTCGGGTGAGCCGTACTTCGTTCATCCTGTCGCCGCGACGCTGCATTTGCTTTCGCTGCATCCTGATGACGATACGATTATCGCTTGTTTGCTCCACGATGTGATCGAAGACACTGAGACAGATGTCGCCGCGATTGAAAAAAATTTCGGCACGACGGTCGCGAGTCTGTGTCTCGATATGGAAAAACTTGGTACGGTGCGCTATCAAGGTCAGGAGCGGCAGATCGAGAACTTACGCAAAATGTTTGTCGCGATGGCGCGCGATATTCGCGTCATTTTCATCAAGCTCGCTGACCGGCTGCACAATATGGAAACACTCGAGCATGTGCGGCCAGACAAGCAAAAACGCATCGCGAAAGAAACGCTCGAAGTTTACGCGCCGATCGCCGCTCGTCTCGGGCTCTTCGAATTCAAATCGCAACTCGAGGATTTGGCGTTCAAAAATCTATATCCTGAAGAATTCGCGCGAGTCCAAAAAGCACTCGCGGGCAGTTCCTCCGGACGGAAAAATTTCATCGAGACGGCCAAAAAAAAGTTGCAAAAAATTCTCGCGGATGGCGGAATCGACGCCGAGATTGCCGGTCGCACGAAACATCTTTACTCGATTTGGCGGAAGCTGAGTTTGAAACACTACGATTCAATCGACGAAATTTACGATCTTTTTGCACTGCGCGTGATCGTCGATTCGACGGAAAAATGCTACGCCGCGTTGGGTGTGATTCACAATAATTTCACGCCGCTTTCGAGCCGCTTCAAAGACTTCATCGCTGTCCCGAAGCCAAACGGCTACCAATCGTTGCACACGACGATTATCGGACTCAATCGTCAGTCGCCGACCGAAATTCAGATCCGGACGCGCGCGATGCACGAGCAGGCCGAGCGCGGCGCCGCTGCGCATTTCGTTTATTCGGAAAAAAAGCAATCCGTCCGTGCCGACGAGTCGAAATTGAAATGGATTCGCGGCTTGGTCGAGCTGCACGAGTCGATGAAAGACAACTCGGAATTTATTTCCTCGTTGTCGAATGATGTTTTCGAAGATCGGATTTTTGTGCTCACTCCCCGTGGCGATGTTTTCGACCTTCCCGCCGGCGCGACGCCGATCGATTTCGCGTACATCGTGCATACCGAGATCGGCAATCGCTGCGTCGGCGCGAAAATTAATGGCAAAATCGCGAAGCTCGACGCGGAATTGAAAAACGGCGAAGTCGTCGAAATTCTCACGAAAAAAGACGCGAAACCAAATCGCTTTTGGCTGTCCTTCGCGAAAACGAATTCTGCGAAGTCGAAAATCCGTGCGTACTTTTCGTCGCTAGGGAAGACTGAAAATGTCGCCGTCGGGCGCGATTTGATCAATAAAAAACTTGAACGTCTCGGCAAACCGTCGCTCGACGCCGATTTATCACTGCTCAAAAATTATAAAAAGCAGAATCTCGACAAACGCGGTCGCGAAGCTTTGCTCGAACGAATCGGCAACGGCAGCGTTTCGAGTTCCGCTGTCGTGAAAGATTTACTCGAATTCGAAGAGCTCGCAGTGCAACGCTCGCGGAAAAAACCGATTGCTTCGCTCACAGCTGTGTCGCGCAAAAAAGACGAAGTCATTATCGAAGGCGTATCCGGAATTGCCACGAAATTGGCGAAATGTTGCGCGCCGAAACTTGGCGACGAAATTGTCGCGGTGATGTCCCGCGCGGGCGCGAACATCCACAAAAAGAACTGCAAACAAATTGCTCGCGTCGCCGACGAGCGCAAACTCGGTGCGATGTTCGCGAGCGACGTGAAATCGAAATTGGTCAAAGTCGAGGTCGCCGCAAGAAATCGTGTCGGAATGCTGCACGACATCGCGGGTGCGATCGCCGAGATGCAGATCAATATCGCCGACCTCAGCTTGAAAAAATCGGACAAACACGAAATTCTTCATGAGCTGACGCTCGAAGTCGAAAGTCTCGAACAGCTCGAAAATCTGCTCGGGCGGCTCGAAAAAATCGAGGGTATCACTCGCGCCGTTCGCGTTTCGCAATTATAAAAATCAGGCCAATCAGTCCGATCAAAAAAACCGGAATCGAGTACGCCGCGCCTTTCGGAATGTCGAAAATAAATCCGTCGAGCGGTTCGCGCCAAAGCAATTCGACCGCAGTTCGACCGAGGCCGTAAAGAATCAAAAAACTGAAACTCAAAACTCCGGGTCGCGGTTTTTGCCGCAAAATTAAAAATAAAATTCCAGCGATCCCGAGATTTTTCGCGGCCTCGAAAAGCTGACTCGGATAGCGTGGCGTCGCGTCAAAATGCGGGAAAATCACGCCCCATTCGAGAGCCTGTCCTGAGCTTGTCGAATGGATCGCGCGCCCGACCAGCTCGCCGTTGATGAAATTTCCGATGCGACCGAAAAAAAGTCCGAGTGCGGCGGGAATCACAATCAAGTCACTAATTTCTAAAAAGCTTTTGCCCCAGCGACGCATTAGCCAAAGAATTGCTAAAAAAATTCCGATTAGTCCGCCGTGGAAACTCATTCCGCCTTCCCAGATTTTGAAAATCTGCAGCGAAAAAATTTGGCCGGGATCGTAAAGCAAAAAATAGCCAATTCTCCCGCCCAAAATCACGCCGAGAATCAAAGCGAAAACGAGATCGTCGATTTGTTTCCGCGAAAAATTTTTCGCCGTTTTGACCAGCCAGATATAGCCGAGCAAAAACGCGATGACATAGAGAATTCCGTACCAGCGGATTTGCGCGAAGCCGAGATTGAGCGCGACCGGGTCGAGATTATCGGTCCAAATCATTAACCAGATTTTACCCAATTTTGGGTCGCGGCTGCGACTCGTGAAGTTTTTTCGGCTGAATTTTCCAAAAGCTGAACCAGAAATTTTTCCGCCCAAGTGAAAAGTTGCGCATCATTTTCGAGCTGCAAAATTCGTGGAAAATCGTTTTCGAGCAAAAATTTAAAAAGCTTTTGTTCCCGGATTTTGAATTGTTCGAGTTGCGGCAAGAATCCTAAAATCGCCAAAACTTTCGCAAAAAAAGCGATTTTGAGTAGTTGCAGTTTAGGTTTAATAACAGAGTTAACCCCCGAGATATCTCGGGGGTTAACAATTGGCAAAAGCGTGACGAAATCTTGGAAAATTTTGTAAACCTTCGGCAGCGGTTTTTCGGGCGGCGCGAGCTGCAAAAGCAATTCCCCTGCCGCAAAAGCAATCTGCAAAACAGCCAAATCTTTGGATTCGAAAGCCGAAATTGGATTCGTCTCGGTCACCAAAAAAAGCTCGCCGCCGCGGCGGTGCAACCGGAAATTCGTCTCACCGAAAAGCTCGAGACTGCCTGCTTTGCGCGACTTGGTTTTTTTCACGCCTTTCGCCAAAACCGAGATTAAACCGAATTCAGCCGAAAAAATTCGCAAAATCCGGTCGGCTTCGCCGAAGTTTTGTTTTTTCAAAACGAAACCGGGAGTTTTTGATTCCAAGGAGTAAGAAGTAAGGATTAAGAAGTAAGCTGATTTTAGGTTAAAATCTGATTCAAGCGAGATAGTTTTTCTTCGAAAACTTAATCCTTACCCCTTATCGCTTAATCCTTCTATGAGTTTTGATCACCAAAAAATCGAGGCGAAATGGCAAAAATTTTGGGCGGAAAATGATTTTTACGCAGCGAAGGATTCTTCCGACAAAGAAAAATTTTACGTGCTCGTCGAGTTTCCGTATCCGTCCGGCGACGGCCTGCATGTCGGACATTGCCGCTCGTACACCGCGCTCGACATCGTCGCGCGACATTCTCGAATGTGTGGGAAAAATGTGCTTTTCCCGATCGGCTTCGACGCTTTTGGACTGCCGACGGAAAATTTCGCGATCAAAAATAAAATCAAACCGCGGGTCGCGACCGAAAAAAATATTGCGAATTTCACGAGACAGCTGAAATCACTGGGTTTTAGTTTCGACTGGAATCGCGTCGTGGATACGACCGATCCAAAATATTTCAAATGGACGCAGTGGATTTTCCTCAAATTTTTCGAAAAAGGACTCGCCTACCAAGCCGAAATTCCGATCAATTGGTGCGTCGATTGCAAAATTGGACTCGCGAATGAAGAAGTCGTCGACGGAAAATGCGAGCGCTGCGGCGGACGAATCGAGCGCCGGGTGAAAAAACAGTGGATGCTCGCGATCACGAAATACGCCCAAAAATTGCTCGACGGACTCGAGACGGTCGATTTTCTCCCGCGGATCAAAGCGCAGCAGCAAAACTGGATCGGGCGGTCGGAGGGTGCGGAAGTCGATTTCGCGATCACGAATTCTGCGGAAAAAATGCGCGTTTTCACGACGCGACCAGACACACTTTTCGGTGCGACTTACACCGTGCTCGCGCCCGAAGCCGAGCTTTTGCAAAAATTGAAACCGCAAATCACGAACTGGTCGGAAGTCGAAAAATATATTTCCGCGGCGGCGGCGAAATCCGATCTCGAGCGGACGGAACTTTCGAAAGAAAAAACGGGGGTGAAATTGTCCGGAGTCGCGGCGGTGAATCCGGTGAACGACGCGGAAATCCCTATTTTTGTAGCGGATTATGTGCTCGCGAATTACGGGACGGGCGCGATCATGGCGGTGCCCGCGCACGATCAAAGAGACTGGGATTTTGCAGAAGAGATGATATATCAAAATAAAATGGATACTAGTTTTCTTAAACCTGTTGTTAATTGTTTACCTGATGGAGATTATATTTGGGGAATCTACGATAAAGAGAATCATTTTGGTCCAATGGATGAAAAGCTTTTTAGTAGATTAAGTAAAGTTTTGCCAGACTATGTTGTTATCCGAAAAAAAGGAGGTCCTGATTTTTTTGTTAATAAAAATGATTCTAAATCTATAGAAGAAGTTAGAAGCATATTAGAATCTGAAGGCTTGAAAGGGGTTAAATTTCTAATAACAGGAACATCTTTGGCTAATGATAATCATGTTCTAGTTAATTGGTATAAAGGGGAAAGAGATATTGACTCTGTGAGGGCAGATTTTATATCTCCTTTTACAAGTGATGGAGTTTCAGTTAATTCCGGAAAATTTGATGGGCTCCCAACCGTTGAGATGAAAAAACAGATTGTCGAATTTCTCGAAAAAAAAAGCGTCGGAAAAGCCGCGGTGAATTTCAAATTGCGCGACTGGGTTTTTTCGCGACAGCGCTATTGGGGCGAGCCGATCCCGATCGTGCATTGTGCGAAATGTGGCGTCGTCCCGATTCCGGAAAAAGATTTGCCGCTCGAGCTGCCCGACGTCGAGAAATACGAGCCGACAGACACGGGAGAATCCCCGCTCGCCGCGATCGATTCGTGGGTTAATTGCAAATGTCCGCAGTGCGGCGGCGCCGCGAAACGCGAAACCGACACGATGCCGAATTGGGCGGGTTCGAGTTGGTATTTTCTCCGGTACATCGATCCGCAAAATTCGCAACAATTCGCCGCGCCGGAAAAATTGAAATACTGGTTGCCGGTCGATCTGTACAACGGCGGAATGGAACACACCGTCTTGCATCTTTTGTATTCGCGTTTTTGGCACCAATTTCTTTTCGATCAAAAACTCGTCCCGACGCCCGAGCCGTACGCGAAGCGCATTTCGCACGGAATGATTCTCGGGCCAGACGGCGAAAAAATGTCGAAGTCGCGCGGGAACGTCGTGAATCCGGACGAGATCGTCGCGAATTTTGGCGCGGACACGCTGCGACTTTACGAAATGTTTATCGGGCCTTTCGATCAGGCGGCGGCGTGGAGCACCGGCGGAGTTGCGGGCGTGCGCAAATTTCTCGAAAAAGTTTGGCGATATTTTGAAACATGGAACATGGTTCCGAATAAAAGCGAAGATTGGGATAATGATGAAGAAAAAAGAATGATACACAAAACAATCAAAAAGGTTTCTGAAGATATCGAAAATCGGAGATTCAATACAGCAGTTTCGCAATTAATGATTTGCCTGAATTTAGTTTATAAATATTTTCCAGATTCAAAATTACCCGATGAGGCTAATGTTGTAAGTAAAAAATGGTTTGAGCAATTTTTGATTTTGCTCGCGCCGTTCGCACCGCATCTCGCGGAGGAACTTTGGGAAAAGCTGGGACACAAAAATTCGATTCATCTCGAAGCTTGGCCGACTTTCGATCCGAATTTGGTGAAAGACGAGACGATCACTTTGGCGGTCTCGGTGAACGGAAAATTGCGCGATACGATCTCCGTTCCGGCGGAAATTTCCAAAGACGACGCGATCGCCGCGGCGAAAAATTCCGAAAAAATTCAGAAATGGCTGGAAGGCAAAACGATTCGCAAAGAAATCTTCGTGCCGGGGAAGATGGTGAATTTTGTGGTCGGATGAAAACGGCGGACGCTGTCGCGCTCGTCGAAAAATTGGTCGAGCGCGAGCTCGCGCGTTTGCGTCGCAAAAATTTCCCCGAAGTCGATGCGGCAGTCGTGCGGGTCGAGATCGCTGATCCGGAAGATGCGGAAAAATACGGCGAATTTCTCGGCGTGCCACTTGCGGAATTTTCGATTCATGATTCGGGCGAACTGCCGAACGAGATCGTCATTTTCGCCGCGCCGCTCGTGCGTGATTTTGGCACGGGCGTGGAATTAGAAAAAGAGGTGCGGATCACAATTCTCCACGAATTCGGTCATCTGCTCGGGATGAGCGAGGCGGAGGTGGAGGCGCGAGGGTTGGAATAATTACTCCAAAGTTTGCTTGACTGCGTTTCTAACTGGATTGCGCTCCCACGGTTTAGTCTTCACCAAACCTTCTTGAACGAGTTCTTCATCAAAATTCAAATGCAAAACAAAATCGTCAGCCAAGTTTTTGAATTGCCTCAAGCAAATTTTGTCGAGTGTTCTTTGGACGCTCGCAACTGCTTTTTGGTGAGCCGCATCATTTTCGAAATTTTCGCGTTTCGGCCAGTACGATTCGTGGTAAAAAGCCTCAATAATTTTTTTAAATTCGCCAACAGTAATCGTTTTTTGGTTTGCCAAAGATGGGACAATTTTGATATTTTCGCGCGAAAATCCGCTCGCGGCTTGACCGGTTTGCGGATCGAATTCCACGCACGGCATCGCGTAGCTGGCTTGCTTGGCTTGATTTCCTTCTTTTGCATAAACCCCTTTCGCGCCGACTTTGCCCCAATAAGCCGCCGCCGCGTCGACTGCTTCGATCAAAATTCCACCGAACTCGACTCCTCGCGCCTCCGCGATTTCTTTTAATTTTTTTTCGTAAATCGCAAAGACGAGCGAACCAAAACCTTGTTTCGCATATTTTGTATTCGCGCTGCATTGGTATTCCAAAGTTGCCCAAAGTTTTCCATTGGCCATATAAAGTGGACCGTAAATGCCATTCATCACTTCGCCTGTCGTTTTATCTTTCAAAACCATCAAAACTCGATTGTTTGGTTTTTCGGTCAGCTCGGCTAGAAAAGTTTCTTCTGACTTGATTTCGCTTGGCTGGATATTTGGTTTGCCATTTTCGTCGCGACCGTTGTCGCCCGCCAAAACATTATAAAAATCTTTTAGATCTTTATCCGTCTCAGGAGCGATTTCCGGGTTGGGCGAAGATAATTTCACTTCGCAGCCAAGCTGTGTGAGTTCGGCAGCCAACTGTTTGTCATCGAGTTGACCAGCCCTGATTGCATTTGTGATTGCTCGCGCTTGTTCGCGCAGAGGCAGAGAGAGAGAGTCTTTATTGGAAAGCCTATCGTTCATTTCCTAAAAATTATTTTTTATATTTTACATTAAAAATAGTTTGTTGTCAAACAAGAATTTGAGCGACTTGCAACGATTGTTCCTTATTTTTTCTTTGGCTTCTCAGCCTTCTCCCCTTCTTTCTTTTCGGAACGGGCATGCCCGTTCCTTACTTTTTTATTTCCTCTACATCACTCCACCGCAAGATTTTGTCCTCGACTGTCGCCCGCGGTTTCGCGTATCTTTCCCGCGAAAATTTAATCACCTTTTCGCGTCGACCCTCCTCGAATCCATTCTCGATCGGCGGCAAAGTCGCAGCGGAAAAAGGCTGACTCGGCATTCCGTCGATCAGCAATTTTCCGTACAAATTATATTTCGGCAATTGCACCAAATCGGTCGGCAGCGCGACCTCGCTGAATTGCTGCGAAATGTATTCCGCGTCGTCGAAACCGACCTGAAACGCGAGCAGTGAGCCGACATTCCCGAAAACCGCGTCGCTCACCTCCTCCGGCATTTGTGCGATGTACTGATTCGCCATCGTCAAATTCAGCCGGTATTTCCGCGCTTCCGACAAAATCGTCGCGAAAGCGTCCGTCGCAAAATTCTGAAATTCGTCGACATAAAGATAAAAATCCACGCGTTCTTTTTCCGGAATATTCGAGCGACTCATCGCGTCGAGTTGAAATTTCGTGATAATCATCGAGCCGAGCAAACTCGAATTGTCTTCGCCGATCCGCCCTTTCGAGAGATTGCAGACGAAGATTTTTTTCTTGTCCATCGCGAAGCGGAGATCGATCATCGACTTCGGCTGACCGACAATATTGCGAATAATCGAAGAGCTGAGAAATTGCCCGACCTTATTCTGAATCGGCGAAATCGCTTCGATTCTTTGTTTTTCCGACATTTTTTCAAATTCTTCCGTCCAGAATTTTTTCACAATCGGATCTTGGATTTGTCGCACGACTTTGCGCCGGAAATCTTGATCGACCAAAATTCGCGGAATCCCGAGCATCGTCATCCCCTCGCATTCCAGCAAACTCAAAATCGTGTTCCGCAAAATATATTCCAAACGCGGTCCCCAACTCTCCGCGTACAGTTTTTTGAAAATGCCAACCAAACCGGACGCGACGACCGAATTCATTCCCGGATCGATATTTTCGAGCATATTGAAAGCGACCGGAAAATCGCGATCGGCCGGATCGAAGACGATCACATCATTCGTCCGACTGCTCGGAATATTGTCGAGAATCGTGTCGGCGAGATCGCCGTGCGGATCGACGACCGCGACGCCTTTGCCCGAGCGGATATCCGAAATAATCATATTTTCGAGTAGTGTCGATTTGCCCATACCGGTTTTTCCGATGATGTAAACGTGGCGGCGGCGGTCTTCCTGCCGAATGCCAAATAATTTGTCCGCGCCGCGATAATTCGCTTTGCCGAGCGTCGTGATTTCTTTTTCGCGATTCGGATCCGGGAGATCAAGCGGCGGTTCGAGTTTTTTCGAATTCACCCAATAAATGTTCGGCGTCTTCACTTCGATATTCGGCAAATGAAAAATCGTCGCGAGCTCTTCGGCATTCAAAACGAAAAAGTTGTCGAGTACACGCTCGCGAAAGCGCTCCAAAATATTTTTACTGCCGATTTCCGCGATCTTGAAACCATTCAAATGCGGCTGATTGAATTGCTTGAACGCGCCAGCTAGCTCGCGGACTTTCACCCGCGCGGTTTCTCGATCTGGCAAAGTCGGCACGAAAAGCACGCGTACAGAAACGTCAAAAGGCAATTTCACGACTTTGTCCATCACCGCGTCGTGCGCTGTCTCCCGCTCGTGCGCACGATTCGAAGATTCTTCGAGGACGTCATCACTGCCGCCGCCAACATCGACCGAAAATTTGATTTTTGAGCCGGCGAATAAACCCTGGATAAAGAACAAAAAATAGATCGGAAAGAATACAATTTTTGGCCAAAGTTCGCGCGTCATAAAAGCGTAGGCGTACCATTTTTGCAGTTTATCAATTCCGAAAAAAATATTTTTGCCGAGGATGCGGGCGCACTTCGTCGCGCGGATGCGCCACCAATTTCGCAATGGCCGCACCACGATTTGCACTGCCGCGAGATCGTTCGCGCCGGGCAATTTCATCAAAGTCGAAGTAATGCCTGACAACGGGTCGACCGCCGTGCGCGTTATTTTGTCTTCGAATTGCGCGTGCCGTTTGATCGGAAAAATGTCCGGATCGGTCATTTTCAGCTCCGCGCCGAGTGCATTGGCGAATGGATCAAGCTGGTCGAATCTCGCGCCGGACGGACCGAGATTCGCTTCGACTTGCGCGAGACTAGTCGAATTCGTGATTTCTCCCGAAGTCTCCGGTTGGCGAATCTCTGTTTTCGGTGGAGCGAGATAATCGGGCACTTCCTCGATCTCGATATCCGGATACTGCGCGTAAATCTGTCCCTCGACGAAATTTCTCAGATGTCGCGGCGTGTGTACGAAAAATTTGATTTGACCTTCGACATTTGCGATCTCGAAGGCGAAACTTTCGGCCGTGACACCTTTCAGTTTTTCGAATAAAGAAATGCGATGCTCGATGCCGTGCAAGACTGCGAACATTTGCTCGGCGACGATCGGCAATTTTTCATTCAGTCGGCTTACGCGAATCCCGAGCAAAACACTTTTTTGCGTTTTGCGGAAACGCCTTTGTTGGATGATCAAAAAAATTTTCAGGCCAAAAAACAGGGCGAGCAGCGCGGCTAGCGAAGCGATAAGCGGAAAAGCGTAGTCGAGCAAAATAATTGATTTTGGTAATTTTAACTCGGTCCGAGCAAAATCGTGAACTCACCTTTCGGTTTTTTCTCCGCCAAAAAGTTGACCGCTTCCGCGAGTGTCCCGCGAAAAAACTCTTCATGCAGTTTCGTAATTTCTCGCGCCAAAACGACTGACCGATCTTTCCCCAAAATTTCCGTGAGCTGGGTAATCGTCTTTTGAATTCGGTGCGGTGACTCATAAAAAATAGTCGTCTCGTTTTTATTTTTCAAATTTTCGATCAATTTTTGCCGACCTTTTTTCAGTGGGAGAAATCCGAGAAAGGTGAATTTGTCCATCCTGAGTCCGCTCGCGGAGAGAGCGGCGATCGCGGCGCACGCGCCCGGAATCGGGATGACCGGGATCCCGGCTTCGGTCGCTTTGCGCACCAAAGTGAAACCCGGGTCGGAAATACCCGGCGTACCAGCTTCCGAAATCAGTGCGATCGATTTGCCGTCCTGCAGTTTTGCCAAAATTTTCTCGACTTCCCGCTCGCTCGAGTGCGCGTGAAACGCGATCAGACTGGAATGCAAATCGAACTTGGTAAAAAGTTTCTGGGCTGTGCGCGTGTCCTCCGCCGCGACAAAATCTGCATTTTTCAAAACTTCCACCGCGCGAAAAGTCATGTCTCCGAGATTTCCGATCGGGGTGGCAACAATAAATAAGCTCATTTTTTCAAAAAGATTTTACGCTTGATGACGCGACGATATTTGCGCGCGTACCATTTTCGTTTGAGTAATTTCCAAAATTCTTTGAGACGCCAAATAAGTCGTCGACCGTGATACGGCGAAACCAAAACGACTCCGGCGACGATCGCAAAAATTCCCTGTCCCGGCGTAAAAAGCATCACGATTCCAAGCAAAATCAAAAGTACGCCGCCGGTGATTTCGAGAATTCTTTTCCAATTAATTGTCATTTACGCGGCAAAGTAATTTTCGGCTCACTGGCGTAGAAAGGCTGTAAAAGGCCGACTTTTTTGAATTTCAGCTCGCCGACTTTTTTGGCTGAAAGCTGGCAATTGGTTAAAAATTTCACTGCGTTTCCTATCAGGCAGGCTGTCCGCAGCGCCGTGAAATTGCCCGGCCCAACGACGACTGTGAGTTCGTCATTTTTCCCGATTTTCAACTGCGCGAGCTGGCGAATAATCGCCGCGCCGGAGTCTTTTTTCGCGTGCGGAAATCGCCAAATCTTCCCGGCGAGCTCGAGTATCGTAAATTCAGCCGGAGTCGGATCGAGCACAATTTTCACGCGTTTGATTTTACCGGAAATTATTTGTGCGTGATTCTGTGCCGCGCATTTTTGCGCAATTTATCAAGCAATTTCTTTTGCTTCGTGTTTTGAACCAAGATCGCCGCGCGATGCAAAACGCCGACGAGATCACCCATTTCGCTGATCAACATATCGTTACCTTCGTCTTCAAATTTCGCGAGTAAATTTTGCGCGGTCGCGAACAAATTCGAGTCGCCGCATTTCCGGATCTGACGGCGAATGAAATGCGCTTTCGAGTGATCGCCCTCATTCGGAATTTTTTTAAAAAAACTCATCAATTAAGCGTTTTTTGGGGTGGGAGTAAAAATTTCCCTAGAAGACTTTTCGATTTCAGCGACGGTTTTATTTTTCGACTCGGCTTTTGGTGCAATCTTTGGTGCGGCTTGAGCTACCGGTTTGGAGGCAGTTTTGACTGGCGCTGCTTCACGCTGGCCTAATTTGGCAAAAAAGCGAGCGTCCTGGGCCAATAATTCCGAGCTGTCGTCATCAATCCGCAAAGTCTGAATCGGGTAAGGAATATCGAAGCCAGCATCGACAAAGGCATTGAAAATATCACGAGTTAGCTCGGATTTTGCGACCCACCATTTCGTGCGACTTTCCGTCCAGAAACGTGCCTGCAGCGTGATATCGCTGTCTCCAACCTCAGTCAACAAAACTGTGACTTTTGGTTCGGGCTGGACGCTGCGATGGGCCATCACGACTTTGCGCATCAATTCGCTCGCTTCATTGATATCGACGCCGTAGCCGATCGTCATTTCGACGGTGTGCCGGCGAATCGGATTTCGTGTGTAGCATTTCACATTAGCCTGCAACATTTTGAGATTCGGAATCGTGATCTCACCGCCGTCGACCGCACGCAGCGAAGTTGCGCGCGATTGGATATCGACGATCCGACCGCTGATCGAATCATCAACCACGACGAAATCACCGAGGTTGAATTTCTTATTCGAAAGCAAAACCACTCCAGCGAAGAAATTGGAAATGAAAGTTTGTAGCGCGAAAGCGACGCCCAAACCAACGCCACCAGAAAACCATTCGAGCGGCATTCCCATGACGATCAAACTGAGTGTGATACCGATTATCAAAGTAATCGTGAAGGTCATACGACCATAAAGCACGCGGACTTCCTCGTGGCCTTCGCCCTGTCGCGCACGAATCACGCGCTGCACCCAGCTGCGGAAAAAACTAGCTAAAATAAAGGTCGCGATGAGAGCGATAATACCGACCGCGATATTGGAAATAAAAGTCGGCACGACTGGCTCACTGGCTGTGCTTGCGGCGAGAGCGACCGGAATCAGGCTCATGGATTGGTTTTTGTTTGTAAGGAAATTAGGAGAGTTTATCACTTTTGAAAGCTAAAATCAAGCCTGTTAGAATGAGAAAAATGATTGATGGTGTCCAAATTTTCGAAGCCAAAAAAAATGCTGATGATCGCGGCTTTTTGTCTGAGCTTTGGCGGCAATCGAATTTGCCGAATTTCGCGCCGAAACAGATGAATTTCACAATCGCACATCCCGGGGTGATCAAAGCGTTTCATTTTCACAAACATCAGTCCGATCTTTGGTTTTGCACAAGCGGAAATCTCGAGGCCGTGCTTTTCGACCGCCGGAAAGATTCGAAAACTTTTGGCGAAACGATGCGTATTTCGCTCGGCGAATTCAGCTCGAAGGCGCTTTTGATTCCGCCGGAAGTCGCGCATGGCTACCGCGTGCTCGGCAATTCTCCCGCCGGACTGATCTATCTCGTCGACGCGGAATACGATGCGAAAAATCCGGACGAAGGACGGATCGCGCACGACGATCCGGAGATTGGATTCGATTGGAGCACTCGGGCGAGATAAAAATTTTTAAATTCTAAATTCTAAATTTGAAATTATTAATCACCGGCGGTTGCGGATTCATCGGTTCGCATTTTTTGCGGCAGATTTTGGCGGAAACGGAAAATTCGGTCGTGAATCTCGACGCGCTTACTTACGCTGGCAAGCCGGAAAATTGCGCCGATTTCGCCGAAAATCCGAAATACGAATTCGTGCACGGTTTGATTTGCGACCAAAAATTAGTCGAAACATTAGTGCAAAAAGTCGACGCGATCGTGAATTTCGCGGCTGAGTCGCATGTCGACAATTCGATTGCCCACCCCGAAATTTTCGTCGCAACGAACGTCCTCGGCACGCAAATTTTGCTCGATGCCGCGCGCAAATTCGGACTCAAAAAATTCGTCCAAGTTTCGACCGACGAAGTTTACGGCGACTTGCCGCTCGACTCCGCCGAGAAATTTATCGAGCACAACGAGCTGAAACCGAGTTCGCCGTACTCCGCGTCGAAAGCTGCGGCAGATATGCTCTGTCTCGCAGCGCACCGGACTTTCGGCCAGCCGATCTGCATTTCGCGCTGCTCAAATAATTTCGGGACGCATCAATTGCCGGAAAAATTAATGCCTTTGACGATCAGTCGCGCGCTCAAAAACGAGAAAATTCCGGTTTACGGCGACGGCCGCAATGTGCGCGACTGGATCCAAGTCAACGACCACTGTGCCGCGATTCTCAAAATTCTCAAAAAAGGTCGGCCGGGCGAAATTTACAATGTCGGCGCGAATAATGAGGTCGCCAATCTTGATTTGGTCAAAATGCTTTTGCAGATTCTCGGCAAACCGGAAAGCTTGATCGAATTCGTGAAAGATCGGCCGGGACATGATCGCCGCTACGCGATCGATTCGAGTAAAATTCAGCGCGAGCTCGGATGGATGCCGCGACGAACTAATTTTAAGGAAGAGCTCACGGAAGTTGTAAAATGGCATGAAAGGATTAAGGGCTAAGGAATAAGTATTAAGATAATTCAATTACTTTTTATAACCTATTCCTTACTACTTAATTCTTACTCCTTGAAACTCGCTACGCACACTGTCGTCGGATTTCCGAATCTCAAAACTTCGGAAAAAATAGTCGAATTGCTCGCGGCGCATTCGCAAATCGTCGAGCTACAAATTCCGTTTTCGGATCCGGTCGCGGACGGTCCGGTCATCACTTCCGCGAACGCGGTCGCGCTCGGTCAAAAAGTCACGCCGCAAAAATGTATTGATTTCGCTGCGAAATTCACCAAAAAATTTCCCGCGACGGAATTTTTCCTGATGTCATATTTCAATCCACTGTTGCAATTCGGGCTCGCGAAATTCGCGGCTGCGGCGCAGAAAGCCGGGGTGCGCGGATTCGTCATCCCCGATCTGCCGATCGAAGAAGCCAAAGAATTACTCAAAATTTGCCGGAAAAATAAGCTCGAACTCGTTTTCGTCGTCGCGCCGAACACGCCCGACGAGCGGATTCGCAAAATCTCCGCAGCAAAATCCGGCTGGATTTACGCGACCGCGCGCCTCGGCATCACTGGCGCAAAAACGGAAATTGATTCGAATTTGAAAAAGTTTCTCACGCGAATTCGCAAATTTTCCCAAGCGGAAATCGGCGTCGGCTTCGGCGTGAAAAATTCCGCTGACATCCAAAAAATCGAAACTGCCGGTGGCGACATCGGCATCGTCGGCAGCGAACTTTTTCGCCAATTCGAAAACGGCGGACTCAAAAAACTGGAGAAATTCCTCGCGAATTTAGCCTAATTTTTCAGTGGATCACCGAGCACGCGCGTATTCAAAACGGTGAAATTTGTGCTGCCGTTTTCCTGCCAAATTCGCGCGAAGGCGAGTACAGCTCGACCTTCGATTTCTTTCTGAATCAGGAAGTGCGACGCTTCGTCGGCGCAGACCATCGCGAAACACGACCGTGAATCGCGACTCGCGAGCCGATTGTCGCCCATCACGAAATATTCTCCAGCCGGAACTTGATAATCAACAGCTTCGGCTTTTTGCTCGTCGGAACAAAAACCCGCCGCGAGACAAGTTTGGCCGAGGTTGCCCGGCGCGAGAAAAGACTCATCGAGCTTCTCGAATTCACCGGCCGCATTTTTCACCCAAACGAAACCATCCGCGAGACGGATCGTCTCGCCCGGGAGACCGATCACGCGTTTGATCAAATAATTCTCCGAATTCGGCGGACGAAAAACGATGATGTCATTGCGTTTGTATTCTTGACCAAATAAATAAGGCGTTTTCCACACAATAATAAATTCTCCGTCTTTGACATTTGGCATCATCGATTGCTGCTGGACACGAAACGGCGCGAAGAAAAACGGTTTGATGATCAGCAAAACAATCACAAAAATGACGACGACATCGGAGAGAAAGTCGACGATCGCTCCCGCCAAAGGCGAAAGCTTTTTATTTTTCACGGCCTTGAGTTCGCGGAAAATTTTCACTTCGGGAGTTTAGCACGCTCGCCAAATTTTCAGTTAAAATAGCGCCGTGATTCTCGACCGTATTCTTTTCGCCAGCCATCTTCAGGACGATGAGAAATTAGTCTACGTCGTGCACTCGCATTGGTTCGCGCATTACGGCCAGCTTTTTAAAACAGCCTTTTTCGGACTCGCGATTCCGGCCATTTTTTACGCGATGTTTCCGATTTTGCCCGCGGCGTGGATCTTCGGAGCCTGGGCAGTGCTCGGTTTGATTCGCTTTTTCCGCGACGTCGCCGATTGGTATTTCGACGCTTTTTTGGTCACGAATACTAGTGTGATTGATCTCGACTGGAGAGGTATTTTTGACAAAGCTTCGACGCGGGTTTCTTTCGACGATTTGGTCAGTATCGGCTACGAAAAAATCGGTTTTTGGTCGAGCTTTTTCAATTTCGGCAATTTGGTCGTTCAGACCGACAGCTCGGTCATAATCAAGCTCGAAAATGCGGCTGCGCCAACGCGCGCCGAGTCCGAGATTCTCGCGGCGAAAGAAAAATATTCGCACGAGCGCGGACTCGAAGACGAGAAAGTTTTGAAATCGATTTTATCCGGAATGGTGAAGCGACATGTTCGCGGCGAAAAAGAAAAAGGCCACGGACTCGCCGATTTGATTTAATTCAATGTCAAAAGCAGTTTTTGTTTGCGAAAAATGCGGCGCGCGCTTTCCGCGTTGGGCGGGACAGTGTTCGTCGTGCGGCGAATGGAATTCGCTCGTCGAGGAAGCTGTCGAAGCGAAAATTTTCGGACAAAAAGAACGACCCGTCGGCCAGTCCGCGAAACCCGCGACCGCGGAAAAATTGGCGGCGACTCCGCTCGCGCGGATCGCGACCGGTTTCGCCGAGGCAGACCGCGTGCTCGGTGGCGGCATCGTCCCGGGCAGCTTGATTTTGCTCGGCGGCGAACCCGGCATCGGGAAATCAACTCTGACCTTACAATTGGCCGCGAAATTCGCGGAATCAGTCGGCAAAACTTTGCTCGCGAGCGGCGAAGAATCCGCCGAACAAATCGCGCTCCGGGCGATTCGGCTCAAAAATTCGCACGAAAAATTACACATTTTTTCCGAAAATATTCTCGAAAATTTGCTCGCGACGGCCGAAGCCGAAAAACCCAAATTACTCATCGTCGACTCGGTGCAAGTTTTCGCCTCGCTCGAATCGGCCGGGATGTCCGGTTCGATTCCGCAAATCCGGCTCGTGACCGAGCGATTGCTCCGCTTCGCGAAATCGACGCGCACGCCGGTGATTTTGATC
>JAZDNQ010000070.1:0-24543 GCA_043799575.1 Patescibacteria group bacterium
CAAAAAACTAAAATTTCTTTAACAAATTTAACCCCACTCCAATGCGTCTCATCTCAAAATTGCGCAGCCCCAGAGGCTTTACGCTTGTTGAGTTGATCATCGTCATCATGATCATCGGCATTCTCGCCGCAACACTTCTACCCAAGATTATGGGCGCTCCAGCCAAAGCTCGCGATGCGGCTCGGCAGGCCGATTTCAATGCAATCGCGACTTCTTTGGAGATGTACTTTGCCGATCACGATGCTTACCCGGCCCCGGCTGCTAATCTGGGAACCACTTTGGTTTCCGGCGGTTATATCAAATCCGCTTTGAAAGATCCTCAGAACTCGGCAGCTTACGTTTACGTTTACTGCACTGCCTCGCGCAACGGAGTCGCGAATCAAGCTTTCGCGCTTGGCACTCGCTACGAATCCTCAACAGGTTCTTCACGCACACTTGAAGTGGGCGACCCAGTTATCACTCCTTCTTCTAGTGATACAGTCAAAGCAACTACCAAGAGTGGTGCGACGGTCGGGACTTTCACTTATGGCGACAGTACTTGCGCCGACTTCTAAAAAATTCCAAGTATCAAACAAAAAGAGGGCCGCATGTTGAGTTGGGTCCTCTTTTTTTGTCCAAATTTTTTTATCTCAAATCGTCGTAGCTTTTCATCGCCTCATTCAGCACCAAAAAAGTGAGGAGGAGCGCGCCGAAATTTAAAAATATTTGGGAAAGCATTTAAACAAATAAAAGGCCATTGCCGAGGCCGTCGACAAAGATTTTCTCGCCAGGACGAGGAGAACAAAGAACCCGCCCGTCGCTCGCTACGATGCGCGTGTGGCCTGTGCGTCGATAGACGACGCGTTGGTCGTCGATCCATTTCCGTGGCGCGATTTTAAAAATTTTGCGCATTATATTTTTTCTAGTTTCCCGCTTTCGCGGGAATGACATTACTCAAAAAGCGGGGTGAGTATTTTCACGAGCCAACTTTTTTTCTGATTTTTTTGTTTCAAAACTTCGTTTGCCTCATTCAAAACATAACAATACGGGCAGCGTTCCTGTTTGGTGGAGATAGCTTTGCCGCATTCAAGACAATTGATGATCATGGGTTTTGAGCATTTGATTGTCGAGAAATTGCTCGACATCGCTCTCCCGAATCCTATAAACCCGACCGATTTTCGCGCCTCGCAGTTTCCCGTCTTTGATGTAATTCAGGATGGTGAAAGGGTGCAATTGCAGCATTTCGCCGACCTGATCCGGGGTGAGGATGCGATTTTGCATAAATCATCTTTTTGAGGGATCGAATTTTATTCAATCCGAGGTGATTTAGCAAGATCTAAGTCAAGGTAATTAAACCGGGAGCAACTAGATGTAGTATAGGTAGTCTAAGCTCGATTATCAATATTTTAGTCAAGTTAATTTAAAAAAACCCAATTTAACTAAATCTGATTAAATTTAATTAAAGTTTGGGTTGCCGAGAGAGGTTTGAAACAATGAAATCAAATTTTGTTCAAACCCAAGATATTGTAGCATAAAACGGCTTGAAAGAAATAGTTTTATCGTTTTTGGCAAAAGTTCAGGAAAGTTGAGATCGCTCCAGAGGTTTTTGAGAAGCCTGAAAAAAATTGAAACGAATTGATAGGACTTGAAAAGAAGAACTTAAAGCTAGCCGCGGTCGAGCCTATTTTTTTTGTGTTAAAATATATTTACTTTAAACGAGGCGAAATGAGCGGAAATATTTTCGGAAACGTCCTCAAAGTCGCGACTTTTGGCGAATCGCACGGTGTGGCGCTCGGATGCGTCGTCGACGGCGTGCCCGCCGGGATTCGGATTTCCGCGGTGGAAATCCAAAAAGAGCTCGACCGTCGTCGTCCGGGGCAGTCGAAAATTACTTCGCCGCGAAAAGAATCCGACCGCGTCGAGATTCTCTCCGGGATTTTCGAGGGCAAAACACTCGGGACGCCGATCGCACTTTTGATTCGCAACGAAAATCAAAAATCGTCCGACTATTCGAAATTGAAAAATATTTTCCGACCGGGACACGCTGATTTCACGTGGGAAAAGAAATTCGGCATTCGCGATTTTCGCGGAGGCGGGCGGTCGTCCGGGCGGGAAACCGCGGCGCGGGTCGCGGCGGGCGCGATCGCGCGCAAAATTCTCGATTCGCAAAAAATTAAAATCTCTGCGTTCGCGGCGGAAATCGCCGGAGTTCCGGCGGAAAAAGTTGGCGCTCAAATTTCCGCAAAAATGGAGGCTGCGATTCTTGCAGCGCAAAAATCCGGCGACTCGGTCGGTGGTGTCGTCGAAATTCGGATCGCGAATTGCCCGGCCGGACTCGGCGCGCCAGTTTTTGACAAAATTTCTGCGCGACTCGGCGCGGCGCTTTTTTCGATCGGTGCGGTGAAAGCGGTCGAATTCGGGGCAGGTTTCGAATCGGCAAAATTGTGCGGCTCGGAAATGAATTTGCGCAGTTCCGGGATTGCGGGCGGGATCACCGACGGTTCCGAAATAATTATCCGAATAGCAGTGCGCCCGACGGCGTCGATTGCGCGCGAGCAATCAGCCCTCGACACTCGCGGCAAAATGCAAAAAATTAAAATCACCGGGCGGCACGATCCGTGTATCGTTCCGCGAATTATTCCGGTCGCGGAAGCGATGGTCGCGATCACTCTCGCGGACGCTCTACTCGCGAGTAGAACTGACCGAATTTAAAACCAAATGAGAAAATTTACTTTTTCAGCGAACTCGCTCATTTCTTGGGGTTTCAAAGTTTTTATTTTGGCCGTAGCAATTTATTTTTCCATAACAGGAAATTTACCATTTGCTCTTTTTTCTTTTCTTGCGCTTGCGATCACGCTCATTCCGGCGATCGTGAATCGCAGCTACAACACGAACTTACCGTGGACGATCGACTTTTTTTTGACGGTGTGGCTTGCGCTTTCTGTTGTCGGCGAGATTGGTTTTTACAAAAAATTTTGGTGGTGGGACGTGATGTTGCATTTCGGCGGGACGGGCGTTTTGGTTTATCTCGCTTTTGTTTTAGTTTTCGCACTAAATTTCACGAAAAAAATTCGCTTGTCGATTCCACTGATTGGTTTTTTCACTTTCATCATCGGTGTCGCTTTCGGTGCAGTTTGGGAAATCGCGGAATTTTACGCGTGGCGCATTACTGGCCACGACGCGCTTGGGATGGGGATTCCGCCTGATTTTAAATTCGGCCTGTTCGATACTTTCTCCGATTTGCAGCTTGATGTGGCTGGCTCGTTTTTGATCGCTTTGGTCGCGATGAAATATGTCGCGCGGCAGCGACATGTCAAGCTGCGTGAGTGGATGCGACCGTTTATCGAGATTTTCGGTGAGAAAATGGAGCGCGCCAAAAAGACGGTTCAGCCGCAATTTGCTCCAATTAAAAATAATTCTAAAAAACCTAAAAAATGAATTTCGGCGAAGTGACTTTTCTCGGCGCACTGCAGGGCATCACGGAGTTTTTTCCGATTTCGTCGAGCGGACATTTACTTTTGGCTGAACATTTTTTCGCACTGGATGTAGAGCATCTCAAAGCTTTTGACGTCGTGCTGCATGCCGGGACGCTCGTCGCATTGCTAGCGCTTTTTTGGCGGGAATGGTTTTCGATTTTGAAATTTGAAAAATCTGGGCGGCAACTTCTCGTTCAACTCATCGTCGCGACGATTCCCGCCGCCGTGATCGGTGTTTTTTTCGGCGATGCGATGGATGAGCTGACGCGCGGGTCAAAGGGCACTGTGGTTGTCGCGGGATTTTTTGTGCTCGTCGCGGTCGCACTTTTTATTGCGGAAAAATTCGGCCAACAAAAAATCCAAAAAGTCGGTTGGAAAAATGTTTTTTGGATGTCGATTTTTCAGGCTGCTGCACTGCTCCCGGGGATTTCGCGCTCGGGCTCGACGATCGCCGCAGGAATGTTCTCCGGACTTGACCGATCCGCTGCCGCGAAATTTTCTTTTCTCATGCTCGCGCCTGCGACTGCCGGCGCCGTTGTTTTAATTCTCAAAAAAGTTGCGGACGGGGAGATGACGCTGCCGCCGACCGATCTGACTTTGGTTGGCTTCGTGGTGTCTGCCATCGTTTCATTCGCGTGCGCCGCGTTTTTGCTCCGCTTTGTCAAAAAATATTCGCTCAAAATTTTCTCGCTGTATTTAATTCTCGCCGCTGTAGCTTTATTCTTGATTAGGTGAGCGACCTTTTGCTTTCTCGATGAGTTCGCAATATCGTGAAAAATCTTCCCAAAGAATTTGTAAGTGGCTTCTTGTGTCTCTTTTTTGTCTGGCCTGACGAATTGTCTCCCAAAGTTTTTTTAATTCATCGCGTTCTTCTTTGCACAATTGCGCGATCTGTTCAGGGCTCAAAAAACTCGGCCAATCATTATTGTAATTTTCGATCCATAAAATTTTTTCCGCAATTGATAGCATCTCTTGAATTAAGACCGCAGTTTAATCGAAATTTAATTATTACGAAAATTTCCTAATAAACTAATTAAAATTAGCTGCAATGCCCGCCAAGATTTTCTCGGCTGCGACGCTCGGACTCAATTGTGAAATCATTGAGGTCGAGGTCGACTTATTGTCCGGCCAATCAAAATTTCTCGTCGTCGGACTCGGTGATACCGCGGTGCAAGAATCGCGCGAGCGCGTTCGTTCCGCCGTCAAAAATTCCGGTTTCTTTTTTCACACTCAAAGAATTACCGTCAATCTCGCGCCCGCGGACTTACCGAAATCCGGCCCGAGTTTCGATTTTCCGATTGCCGCTGGGATTTTGCTCGCGAGCAGACAAATCCGAATTCCCGAAATCGAAAAAACGATTTTGATCGGGGAGCTCGCACTCGACGGCAAAACTCGCGGCGTCGCGGGGATTCTTCCGATCGTCTCGGAAGCTAAGAAAAAAGGCTTCCGCAATTTTTTCGTCCCGGCGGAAAACGCGCGGGAGGCGGCGATCATCGACGACGTCAAAATTTTTCCGATCGCGAGTTTGTTCGAATTCACGCGGCACGTTTCTGGCGCAAAAGAAATCGTGCCGCTTCCGAAATTGGAAATTTCCGAACTGATTGCGGAAGAAAATTACGGCGTCGATCTCGCGCACGTTCGCGGACAGGAGCATGCGAAACGCGCACTCACCGTCGCTGCGGCAGGGAGTCACAATATTCTTTTTTCGGGTCCGCCGGGCTCGGGCAAAACAATGCTCGCGCGGGCATTCCGGACGATTCTGCCGCGGATGTCGGTCGCGGAAATTCTTGAAGTTTCGAAAATTTATTCTGTCGCCGGATTGCTCCCTGCGAAAAGTCCGCTCGTCGCAGTGCGGCCGTTCCGCGCGGTGCATCATACCGCTAGCGGTGTTTCGATCGTCGGCGGGGGACGCAAAGTCGGACCTGGCGAAATTTCGCTCGCGCACAAAGGTGTTCTTTTTCTTGACGAGATCGCCGAATTTCCTACACAAGTGCTCGAAGTTTTGCGCCAGCCGCTTGAAGATGGACGCATCGCGATTTCGCGCGCATCCGGGACGGTCGATTTCCCCGCGCGCTTCACTTTGATCGCGGCGATGAATCCGTGTCCGTGCGGGTTCGCGACCGATCCGAAGCAGACCTGCAAATGTTCGCCACGCGAAATCGAGCGCTACCAAAAAAAATTGTCCGGTCCGCTGCTTGACCGGATTGATTTGCACATCGATGTCCCGCGTGTGAAATTCGAGAAGCTTGATGCGCCGGCGAACGCGGAGTCGAGCGAGTTGATTCGCGCGAAAGTTCAAGCAGCGCGTGACATTCAGTCCGCGCGATTTTCCAAATTAAAAATTCACGCGAACTCGGAAATGTCGAGCGAGCAAACAAAAAAGTTCTGCCTGCTTGATGAGCCGACAAAAAAATTACTCGAGCAAGCAGTCGTACATTTCCAGCTTTCCGCGCGGGCGTATTATCGAATTCTCAAATTAGCTCGCACGATTGCCGACCTAGAAAATTCCGACGCGATCAAAACAAATCATGTCGCCGAGGCGCTGCAATATCGACCAAAAATTCACGAATTTTAAAAATTAAATTTTTGGCTCGAGTATTGCCAATTTTTCTTTGACGACTTCGTTGTACGGCGATAATTCTAAAATGCGCTCGTAAGTTTTGACTGCGGCTTTACCATTTTTCGCAAGCTCGTACGCCTCGGCCAGCGCGAAAAGATAATCGAGATTACGATGGTCGCGCTTGACTGCGTTTTTGAAAGCTTCCTCGGCTGCCGCAAAATCTTTCAGCTTCAAATAAATCTGGCCTAGTGAGAGCCAGCGTGATGGACTAGTCGCGTCTAGTCGCAGTGCACTTTCGTAAGCCTCGCGTGCGAGCGGATATTTTTTCTGATGGTAAAACGCCAGTCCGAGATTACTAAAATGCTTGGCTTCTTTCGGCTCGAGCTCGATCAGTTTTTGCAAAATTAGCTCGGCCTTTTTCCATTCTTCGCGGTGCAAATAAGTCAGCGACAAAAATAGATTTGCTTTGGAATTGTGCTCGTCGAGCGCAATGATCTGGATCAAAATCTTCTCGGCGTCGCGCCACTCGGCCCGTGCGAAATGTGTCTCGGCTTTTCTCAGCAAAACCGAGATCTCGCCGAGGCTCTCCTGAATTTTGCGCGACTTTTCCTCGAGTGAAAGTCGCGAGCGCAACAAATTTTCTGACCGCGACTCGACATTCAGCTTCTGCTGCTCGCGTTCAAATTTCCGCTGAAATTGTTTTGTGACGAGATTTAAATTTTTGCGTCGCAACAGAACGCCGGCGATGCCGCCGCTCGCGACGAGAATGAGATAAGGCTGGATCATTGGTCGGATTTTACAACTTTCACCTCGGCGGCAGAGAAGATCTGTGCCCCGCCTTTTTCGAGATAGACTTTTACATTTTGGTTCAAAATATCAAGCGCGATAACTTTGCCTTCGCCTTTGGCGGTTTTTACCCGCGCCCCCCAGTGTGGCATTTTTTTGCGCGCCTTCTCGTATTCCTCGAGTTCGTAGGCGAGGCAGCACAATAATTTTCCGCACGGGCCGGAAAGTTTGTCTGAGCCTTTCATCGCAAGTTCCTGGGTTTTTACCATTTCCATCGTGATGCTTTTGAATTTTCCGAGCGCGCCGCCCGAGCAACAAAATTCGCGGCCGCAAATTCCGAATCCGCCGCAAGCCTTCGCGCGATCTCTTTGTCCGAGCTGGGTGAGGTGAATTCTTTTTTGGACGACGCCCGCGAGCTTCGGCACGATTTCTTTGAAATCAATGCGCTCGTCCGCGGTGAAAAACAAATTCAATTCGCCACCGTCGAGATTGAGTCGCGCCTCGGTGATTTGCATGGGCAGTCCGAGCTCGCTGACTTTCGAGCGCGCTTTTTCGAGTGCGCCGTTTGCCTCGCCCGAATTCTCTTCGGCTTTGGTTAAATCTTTTTTGTTCGCTTTGCGCAAAATTTTTCCGTCCAAAAGAATTTCGTCTGCCGCGAGTTTCTTGCGATCGACAAAGACAATTTCGCCGAGATTTTTGCCGCCTTCTTTTTGCTCAAAAATAATTTTGTCGCCGATCGCCAAATTCAAATCATTGTCCGCGCTAGTCACGAAAATCGCGTCGTCGTAAAAATTTTTAATTCCGAGGTTCATTATAAGGAGTAAGAATTAAGAGCTAAGGATTAAGGCTAAGAATTAAATTTGCAGTAAAAGGTTTTCGACTGCGAGGCGCGAGTTTACATTTCGATTGATCAGATCGCGAGTCGAGTCGAGCTGACGAATCAATTTTACAATTTTTTCGGTCGAGTAGCGCGAATTCGCGACCGGATTTTTCGCGCGGGTCAAAAGGAAACTGCGCAAAAAATAAGTGAACGCTTCCAAAAATTTTTGTGTCTCCGCGTTAGTCGCACTGACTTTTTCCGCAAAAGCTAATTCCTCCGCGACATTCGGCCGTTCGAGCAAATTTTTCAGTCGCTCGAAATATTCCTTGAATTCGCGAAAGACGGTCGGATCGGCCGCGAGCCGCGCCGCGCGAATCGGTTTGCCCATCGCGAAATTCACGACGCGTTTGCGTTCGTCGTCGGACAAATTCGGAAATTTTTGCGCCAACATTTTGTCGATCGCGGTCGGACTCACATTTCCGAAACTCAAAACGCGACAGCGCGAAACGATGGTCGGAAGGAGGAGTGGTAGGTTATTCGTCGTCAAAATAAAAGTTGTGCGTGGCGGCGGCTCTTCGAGGGTTTTGAGAAAAAAATTAGCTGCTTCGCGATTCATCCGTTCGACTTCGTGCAGCACAAAAACTTTGCGACCGTCGCTTGAGTGATTCACACGACTCAAAATTTCGCGGAGGTCGTCGATCCGAATTGTATTCGTTTTCGCTTTCGGCGTCCGCGCGCGGTGCGACTGATTGAAGTTCGATTTCCGGGCGAGTGCTTCGAGGTCTTCATTCACGCCTTCGATCCAAAGTTCGTCGACGACGGTGAGATTCGGGTGCGAGTTCGCGCGCATCAATTTGCAATCCGTACATTCGCCACAAGCTTTGCCGCCACAAATCAAAAGTTGCGCGAAAAATTTTGCGGCGGTGAGTTTGCCGACTTCGGCCGGACCAGCGAAAAGATACGCGTGCGAAATTTTGCCGCTCGCGAGATCAGTTTCCAGCTCCGCGAGGCGATTTTCATTTCCCGTCGTCGGCCAATCGAATTGCAGCATTTTCAAAAATTATTCTCCGACCCGGACTTTGGTCGCGCGCAAAATTTTTCCATTCAGTTCGTAGCCGTCTTCGACGACTTCCAAAATCTTGCCGCTTTCACCTTCGCCGGTCGCGATTACTTCGTGGCGATTCGCATCGAAATCCGCCCCGATCTCGGCTGCGACTTTGCGCAGTCCGAGACTTTCAAGCGTCGACTCAAATTGCTTTTCGATCGCGGAAATGCCCTTCGCCCATTCGTCATTTTTCAAATTTTCGGGCAAATGATTCGCGGCGCGTTTGAAGTTTTCCAAAACGGGGAGCAGCGCGGCGAGACAATTTTCATTCGCGAATTTCGAGAACTCGATTTTGTTACGTTCGACCTGCTTCCGAAAATTTTCGAGCTCGGCGCGTGCGCGCAAATATTTTTCCTCGAAATCATTTTCGATTTTCGATTCGTCGGTCGTTGGAGTCGCGTCGTCCGCGGGCGGATTTTGATTTTCGTCTTGCACAAAAATAGGTTAAATTGCCGGGTGATTTTAGCTAAAATTCGCACATGAAGCCAAAAATTAAACCGAAGCCGTGGGGTCGCGAAATCTGGTTCGCGGCGACCGTGAAATACGCCGGCAAAATTCTCGAAGTGAAAAAAGGTGCGCGACTTTCACTCCAATTTCACGAGAAAAAAGAGGAAACGCAATTTTTGTTCTCTGGCAAAGTTCGCCTCACTTTCGGTCCGAATGTGAAAAAGCTGCGCACAAAAATTCTCCATCCAGGTGAGGTTTTTCACATTCCGCCTGGGCGAATTCACCGGGTCGAGGGTATCGCTCCGCTCTCCAAAATTTTCGAAGTCTCGACTGCCGAGCTAGATGATGTCGTCAAACTCTCCGACGATTATGGTCGGTCGGGAAGCGGCAACAACGAAAAACTTGATCGGAAACTTTCTCGGAAATAATTATTCTTTTTTCTCCCCGTCGCCCATCAGCTCGGCGACTTTGTCGACCGTCTCGAAAGGGGTATGTTCCGATTTTTTCAAATAAAGATCGGCTCCTAGGTCGAGTGCCTTTTTTTCATCATTCTCTTGTTCGAGATTGGAGCTGATCACGACTTTCGTCGGGAGTGAAGTATTATTTTTCAGCGCACCCAAAACTTCGTAGCCGTTCATCTGAGGCATCATGATATCGAGCAAAATCACATCCGGTTTCCATTCTGCGGCTCGAGTGATCCCATCCATCCCGTTTAGACTGATTTGCGCATCGTAGCCTTTGGCCTCGAAAGCGGTTTTGAACATCTCACACAAATCAGCGTTGTCCTCGATAATCAAAACTTTTATTTTTTCCTCGTGCATTTTAGAGTGGGATTAAAAGTGTAAAAGTTGAACCCTGGCCAAGTTCGCTTTGCATGGAAATATCACCGCGCAAATTTTCCACAAGTTTCTTGACGATTGCAAGCCCGAGACCAGTGCTTTGATCGCCTTTTTCGAGGAAATCGCCGCCTTGCGAAAACTTTTCCCAAATATGTTCGCTTTTGTTCGGTGCTATGCCGATACCAGTGTCGACCACTTCGATTTCCAAAAAGCCGCGGTTCTCACGCGCCGTGAGTTTGACCCCGCCCTTATCGGTGAATTTGTAGGCATTATTGAGCAGACGTTCCAAAATTTCCGTCAAATATTTCGCGTCAGTTTTCAGTTTGAGATTTGATCCGATTGTCGCTGCGAAATCAAAACTTAAACTTTTTTGTTGACAGGTCGCCGTCCATTTGTCGGCCAAATTTTTCAACAAGTCGCTCGGCAGGATTTCAGAGAAATCAAATTTGATTTGTCGATTTTCGAGCTTCGTGATTTCCAAAATGTCGGCCAGCAGAGCGAGCAACCAGTTTGTATTTTTTTGAATCCGCTGGGTGAAATCTTTTTGCTTGTCAGAAAGTGGACCGAAATTCGGCGCGGTGAGCATCTCGGCGTAGCCTTTGATCGCTGTCGCCGGCGTGCGCAGCTCGTGCGAAACATTCGCGATAAAAGCGTCTTTCGCGTTGTCCAGCGTTTTCAATTTTTCGTAATCCTCGCGCAACTTGGCAGCTTGTTGTCTCAATTTCTCGGTGTACAAAATCGCGACCAGTGAAAGCGCGATGTAGTGGACGCCGCCTTCCAATAACTTCAACTCTTCCTCGATATAAATATCTTCGCCTTCGCGCCGAATCACAAAAAAGCCGATCAACTCATTGGTATTCTGGAAAAGCGGAAAACAAACATCACCCAAATTTTCCAGCTCGTCGAGGTATGGACAATCGACATGTTTATTTTTTGCCAAATATTCTTCCTCAGCTGTCACGAGATAGCGTTTGCTTTTGGCGAAATATTTTTCGAGCTCGGGATATTTTTCTTCGCCTTTTTCTAAATCCAAGACAATGACGCGCGCTTCCTCGATGCCGATTTTGCGCGAAAAATTTTCCTGAATATTTTCCTCGAGTTCTTCAACCGAGCCATAAAAAATATTTTGATTTTTAAACTCCTCGACCACTTGCCGAAAATTATTCAGGCTGATGGTCGTGAGCCAATTTCTTTTTTCAAAAACATGCAGAGTTGCGGCATAAACAAAAATCCCAAGCACAACATCCGCAATGATATTCAAAATAGCCGAGTGGCTGATCTCAAAAAAATTCAATCCGAGCGCACCCGCCAAAGCTAGTCCGACCGCGATCAAATTTTTCAAGACATTCGGACCGATGATCTTGAGTTTCAAAAACTTCCATTCTACAAAAAAGTAAAAAACAGTTATCAAGTGGGCGCTAGTCAGGAAGTGTGGCGAGAGCACAATATTTTCAAAAAAAGATTTTTCGAGATCCCAAAAATAAAAATACGATCCGAGCATGACTGCGAGCACGACCGAATATTCAAGCAAAATAAATCGGAGTTGGTATTTTTTGATGCCGGAAAAAACGTCGGTCGATTTGATCAAAAAGAAAATTGGCAAGACGGTCGTTGTGAAAACTCCAGCAAACCAAACTGCGTCGAAATCGAAGATTTCCAAAAAGCCCAGCCGACTGGCCGCCAGCAAACCAAACAAAAATAAATTCACGAGATAGACAATCGCCAAAACGTGATTTTGGCCGCTGCGACTAATCAGATTTTTGTTGAAGTGAAAATTGGCGGCCGCGGCGAGTGAAATCGCTCCGGCGGTAATCAGCTCGATTAAGTTTTTTTCAAAAGGCAAAAAGTACACTGCGCCCCAAACCGCGATCGCCAAACTAAAAATTCCGAAAGAACGATTGATGAAATTGTGCGGGAATTTCCAGACTGCGAAAGTCCCGACCGCGAGTGCGAGCGCTCCATTTGTGGCGGTAAGAATTTCAGGAGAGTGCATTTATTTTTTGGAATTGATCGGCAGAGTAAAAATAAAATTCGAGCCATGACCGACTTCGCTCTCGACGCGAATTCGCCCACCAAGTCGTTCGACAATTTTTTTCACGATACTCAAGCCGAGGCCGGTGCCGCCATGTTGTTGCGGATTTTGGATTTGCCGAAATTCTTGAAAGAGCAAGACAAAATCTTTTTTCGCGATGCCGACTCCGGTGTCTGCGACCGTGAATTCCAAAAAGTTTTTATCGCCGGCAGGTTGGACAGTCAAAGTGATCAGACCTTTTTCCGGCGTGAACTTGAAAGCATTCATCAACAAATTCAACAAAATGCGCTTCAGCTTGTCTGCATCGGTTGTGATCTGCTTCGGCAAATTTTTCGCAATCAAGAGATTCAGTTCGATTGATTTCTCCGCGCATTTGATTTGGAAATCACTCACGATGTCGCGCGCCAATTTTTCCCAATCAGTTGGCTCCAAATTAAATTCCATGCGCCCAGCTTCAAGCTTCCGGAAATCCAAAATCGAATTTACGAGCTCGAGCATACTCTCGGTCGAAGCTGCGATGCGTTCCAAAAATTCTTTTTGTTTCGGACTCAATTTGCCGAATTTTTCCGAATGTAAAAAATCTTCGTAGCCTTTGATGATCGTGAGCGGAGTGCGCAGATCGTGCGAGGTCATCGAAAAAAATCGATCTTTGTCTTCGTCTGCTTTTTGCAATTTTTCGAGCGAAGTTTCGAGCTGTTCGGTTTTGCGCGCGACTTCTGCCTGCAGGTCGGCGTTGTAATTTAAAATTTTCAGCGAGAGCGAAATGTGCGCTGCTGCAGCGCGCAAAATTTCCAACTCTTTCGGCGAATAATTATTCCGATGTGGCTTCTCGCCGAGGAAGAAAAAACCAATCAATTTTCGATTCTCACCGCGCAGTGGGAAACACAGCATGCCAAGTTGCAAAATCGGATCAAGATCGATTTCTTGATCGGGAAAAAACTCATTCAATAAAAGCTGCTCAGCTTGAGTTTTTTCAAAATAATCCAACAGCGGCTGCAAAATTTGGCGATTGTCTTTTTGCAACAAAATAATCCGCGCCGAGCTGATGCCGAGCATTTTGGCAAAAATGTTTTGCGCCGAATTTTCGAGTTCGGCCAGATTGGAATAAAAAAGTTTGCGTTCGTAAAAATTCGCGGCGGCGCGGGTGAAGTCGTCGATGTGCGGTATACCGAGCAAACGGTAAAAAGTCCGACTGCCGAAAAATCCAGCCAGCGTGAAATAAGTTGCGAGTGAAACGACCGGGAAAAGCGCCAAGACAGGTAGTGATTCTTTGCGGAAAAAAACGACGTACGAAATTCCGAGTCCGAGTCCGAGCGAAATCAACAGTGCGACAATTTTTTGAATTATCCCGAGCCAGCTCAGCTGAATGTCGAGATGACGGAAACGCAAAATTGCGTACGCGAAAGCGCCGATCTGACCAGCGATCAAAATATTGAAATAAATCGGAACTGTCAGATCGTAGGTTGGCAAAAAATTCATCGTGAGCGCCGCGAAAGTCACGATTTCACCGAGATAGATATAGTGCACTTGCTGTTTTTTGACACCTTCGCTAGTTTGCAGAAATTTCCCAATCAAATGGAAAGTCGCGGCGAAATATGCCAGCCAGATTGCAATCCAAACATGGTAAAAAATTCCAGGCTCGAGCCACAGCGTGAAGTTTTCCTCTGGCGCGACTCCCGAAATAAATAATTTCGTTCCGATCAGCGGGAGCAGCAAAATCGCAATCGCGTAACCCAGGCGAATCCATTTTTTCTGCTGTTCCGCGATTCCCAAAATCGCAGTGATAAAGTGAAAATTTGCAATCGCCAAGAAAAAGGCGCCGACGTGCAAAACACGAAAAGAAAGTAGAGTTAGCTCGGAATTATTGCTTACAATCGGCCAAAAACTGCCGAAGGCCCAAAACGCGATAGCAAAGCAAAAAACTGCGAAAGTTTGATTAATCAGGCTGTCGCGCTTTTGCCAATAAACCGCGATGCCAGCGACCAGTGCGGCTAAGCCGTTAACCAGTGCCGAAATGAAAAGAAAAAGATTCAATTTGTTTTGATTTTGACTTCCTATCATTTTACCAAAAAATGGCTTATTTTTCAAGAAAAAGCAATTTTTTGGTTTGCTAGATTGTTGATCCGTATTTACTCGGCAACATTGATCGTGTGCACGGTGCCCCAGTCGGTATAGCTGCTGTCGGTTAGTTGAGCTCTGACTTTCCAGTAATAAGAACTATTCAAGCGGTCTGAGATTTCATAGTAATCATTGCTGACGGTCGTCGGTACTGGCCAGTTTTCCGGATCTTGCGTGAAGGCAAGCTCATAATGATCTTTATTGACGATTGGATCCCAAATAATTTGATTGTGGTTATTGATCCATGTACCGTTGTTCTGGATGTTGCCTGAAATATTCACGGTTAGATTATTCGAGCTTCCATTTTGGATCGTACCGTTATTGGTGATATTCCCGTATATGGTTAAAGTGGGTGAGTAATCGCTATGATTTCTCAGCGTAACACCACTATTGACTTCGACATTGCCAGTGATCGTGCTGCTGGCGTTTAGGATGCTCGTAGCCTCGAAAATCACATGGCTTATAGTGATAGTTCCGCTGAAATACTGATTGGCTCCGGCAACTTTAAACTCAGCAAGGCTTCCAGAGATAGTTCCTCCGTTCAATTTACCTGTCAGCTGAACAATACCTGATCCATTAAAGACATGAGTGGTATTTATGATATCTTTGGTCAGAGTAACAGTGTGGGGGCTGTTTACGATTAGCGTGTAGCCATTGTTATTCACGCCTCCATTGATGGTAGTGGTATTTAGAACCTCGATGTCAGAAAGTAATTTAGTTCCGCTGACACTCCAGGTTCCCAGGTTTTCTAAATTACCGGCAAGCTCTACATACATAGTTCCCGACACGCTATTACTGATTGTCCCGCTATTCGATACGGATCCGTTTATGACCAAAGTCGGGGTATAGCTGGCATAGCTGCGAAACGTAATTCCACTATCGACTTCCAATTCTCCATTAATCGTCGTGGTGGTATTTCCCTGTATGTAGGTATTTCCTTTGATTTTGACTTTATCAATTGTGATAGTGGTTCCATCCATGTATTTGCCCGATCCGGTTATCTGCAGCTCAGAAATATCACCGGAGATGGTGCCGTAAACATGATCCGTAAGTCTGACTATTCCACTGCCATTGTAGGTGCTGGTACCCTGGGTAATTCCGCTGAGCGTGACGACACTTGGGCTATTCACGATCAAAGCAGATCCGTTGCAATCCAGATAACCACCCAGCGTGGTGGTATTGATGACTTGTACATTATCCAATAGCTTGGTCTGATAGGGAATCCAAGTCCCGTCATTTGCGATACTTCCTGAAACTTCCAAAAATAATTGGCCTGGGGAGCTGCTTTGGATTGTGCCTTTATTCCAAATACTTCCATTGACGGTGAGTGTTGGTGAGTAGCTGCTATGGTCGCGTAGCGTCACACCGGAGTTTACCAATAACCCAGAAATTGTATGGCTGGTCGTCAAAATTACGGTTCCATTTATCTCGACGATGTCGCTTGATCCCGGAAGCGTGCAGTCATCGACGCCGCAATCCAATCCACTGTTCTCTTCCCAAGTGGAGTAGCTATCCCAATAACCTCCGGCTGTAGTGGAATGAAAAGTAAAGGCGGGTATCAGATCGCCATCGGAAACTTTTTTACTTGTGCTGATCGGGTAAGCGCCTGTGCTGGAATCAAGTTCGGAGTCGTAAGTGCCGCTACTGTAAACGCGGGTAATGAGCTGGCTGTATGTATCGCCAGTATTATTTCCCCAAAGCCGGGCGGCGAGGCCGGCTACTTGCGGCGCGGCGACAGAGCTGCCAGTTGCGTATACATATCCACCGCCCATATTTGTAGTCAGAATATTTTCTCCGAGAGCGGCGATATCGACAGAGGTAGCTCCCCAGTTCGTTCTGTCGTCGAAATCATCGTTGCCTGATTTCATTGAATTGACGCAGATGATGTTATCGAGATCGTAAGCGCAGGGATATAGCTCGTCTGTGTTGATGTCATCCAGATCATAACCTATGCCGTTCCAAGTGCCATTTACGATGGATCCATTACCAGCAATAGTGACGAATATTCCGCCAGCTGATTGGAAAGATTGAATGGCATCACTAACATCTTGGTCACTGGTTGTTGTTCCCCAGCTTGCATTGATAATTTGAGCGCCATTTTCTTTGGCAAAGTCAATCGCATTAGCTTGAAGTGTTGGGTTAAGCACACCATCGCCATCAGAGATTTTTATAGCTATGATTTTAATTTCGATTCCAGAATCCAAATTAGACTGAGCTTTAATCACGCCAGCTACATTCGTACCGTGACCTACATTATCATTCGGATCGTTGTCGTTTTCGCCAAGATCCCAACCGTGATTGGGACAACCTTCGACGATTGTGTCACCATCCTTGTCTTTGCAGCTAGCACTGCCGTCCCACATATAGGCACTCAGATCGGTGTGCTCATAATCCACACCTGTATCTATGACTGCGATTACTACTTCAGTCGCCGAAGTAAAAGTCGTAAGCTTCTCCAAAGAGTTGTCTAAAGAACTGAATGATTCGAAAAAAAAAGAAGGATCCTCAGTCTCTGCTTCTTCGCGAGGCATAATTTCTATTACTAGAGGCTCTGAATGGTTAATTGAAACATATTCCAAATCGGGATCTTTTTCTAGTTCGGCTACGATGTCTTCCACACGATCGCTGAGCATGAATTTAAGCTCTAGAACATTTCTGCTTTTTGTCTGATCTTTAATTGTAAACATCTCTCCTTGAAAATCTGCTGGCGGTTCATATCCCTCTTTTTTTAGTTTTTCTGTAAGAGTGGGTAATAACTCTTTCGTTTTCTCAGCCAACCATTCCTCAGCTTGTTTCTTTCCCTCTTCCGTACCCAAATCTATTGCATCTTTTTTGAATTTTATTCGAATTTCTCCAGGCCGATAACCCAATTCTTTGGATTTTTCACTATACGCTTCTTTATCTTCCTTCAAAGTAATTACCTCTGGCTTTAGATTGTCACCACGGATTTCCTCGCCTTCAGCAGCTCGAGTATTCGCTGCGAAAAGCAACCAAGAGGAACAAAGCAAAACTAGAGCAAGCAAGAAACCGCTTGTTTTGCCGAGATCGAGAGTGCGTTGCATAGGGTGAGAGTTAAGAGATTTTCCAAACCGTCTCCAGTGTACCAAAATTCAGCATAAAACAAGTTGTTTGATTAAAGCTCGATTAAAAAGAGTAATCTACTCAGTCGCCGAAGAAGTAGTCGTAAATTGTCCGGAAGAACTGAATGATTCGAAAAAAAAAGATGTGTCTGAAGATTCTGTCGACGGGATGTCCTCTTTCGGTATATATCCTATATGGTTGATACTAACATACTCCAGTAGCGGGTCTTTTTCTAGTTCGGTTACGAGATCTTCTACACGATCGCTGAGCGTGTATTTAAGCCTAATGAAATTTGAATCAAATTTAGGATTAACACTTCTTTTATAAAGAGAATTATCCCTGATAGAAAACATCTCTCCAGTGAAATCCACTGGTGGTTTGTGCCCTTTTGCTTTTAATTTTTCCGTCAGTATAGGGAGTAGTTCATCTGTCTTTTTTGATAACCACTCTTCAGCTTGTTGTTTCCCCTTATCTGTAGTTAGATCAATTTCATCTTGTTTAAATTTAATTTGGATTTCTCCAGGTCGGTATCCAAGCTCTTTTGATTTTTCACTATACGCTTCTTTATCTTCCTTCAAAGTAATTACCTCTGGCTTTAGATTGTCACCACGGATTTCCTCGCCTTCAGCAGCTCGAGTATTCGCTGCGAAAAACATCCAGGAAAAACAAAACAGAGCCAGCGTGAGCAAAACACCGGCTATTCTGTTTGGGGTGAGAGTGCGTTGCATAGGGTGAGAGTTAAGAGATTTTCCAAACCGTCTCCAGTGTACCAAAATTCAACATAAAACAAGTTGTTTGATTAAAGTTTGATTAAAAAGAATATCCATGCTGCGGCCATATTCTCTACTCTGAATACCAAATTTCGCCTTGGCTTCACAAAAACCCGCCGGCTCGTTAAACTCGCGGAAATTAAATTAATTTTCTCGAAATGCTCAAAAATAATTGGCTGAAATTAATCTTGATTCTGGCGGTGGTCGGCTTGCTCGCGCTGATCGATTTACCGCCTGCGCAAAAGACTTTTTTCCAAAAAGTTCCCGTGATTGGGGCCGAGCTGGCGAGTTCGAAAGTCAATCTCGGGCTAGATTTGCAGGGTGGTGCGCATCTCGATTATCGCGTGATTACCGATGGAATTCCGACCGCTGACGTGCCGAAAATTGTCGCGGGCGTGCGCGAAGTCATCGAGCGTCGCGTCAACGGACTCGGAGTCGCCGAGCCGAATATTTTTACTTCGAAAGTCGGAGACGAGGAACACATTATTGTCGAATTGGCTGGAATCAAAGACCTCGACCAGGCGAAAGCCGTCGTCGGCAAAACGATTCAGCTCGAATTCAAAGAGCAGGACAACACAGTTGACCCGAATTTGGTCGCGGAAATGAAGGCGAAAGCGGCCGATTTTCTAGCGAAAGCCGAGGCCGATCCAGCCAATTTCGATTCGATTTTCGATGATTTCAAAAACGGCTCGAAGATTTCTTTGACTAAAGATGAGGACACGATCGTCGAGGGCAAAACAGTTCAAGAAGGCTGGAGATGGGTCAAAGATCTGACCGACGATTTTCAGTCGGCAGCCAAAATCGAAGTCGGCTCGGTTTATCCGAAATTGGTCGATGCGAACGGTGAATATTTCGTCGATCCGAGCGGTTCAGTCAAACCACTTCAAGGTTTTTACGTTTTGAAATTACTTGCGCGGGAAGATTCCGCAGAAAGAGTTGAAAAAACCGACGAGGAGCGTCAGGCGAGTCACATTTTGATCACGTATACCGGCTCGAAAGCGGCGACCCCGACGACGACACGCACGAAAGAAGAAGCCGAAAAATTGGCCGAGGAAATTTTAGCCAAAGCGACCGCGCCAGACGCGGATTTTGCAGCGCTTGCGAAACAATATTCCGAAGATCCGTCGGTCGCGCAAAATTCCGGTGAGCTTGGATTTTTCACTGCTGACAAAATGGTCCCGGAATTTTCGACCAAAGTTTTCGCGGCTGAAAAATTCGGTGTTTTGCCCGAGGTTGTCGAGTCGGATTTCGGTTTCCATATCATTAAATATGAGGATAAAAAAGACGCGACTTCGACCACGACGCACGAAGCGCGAGTGAAATTCGCGCGTGCGTTTTTCTCGACGACGCCGGACGGCTGGAAGCCGACTGGGCTCACAGGACAACATTTTCGTCGGGCGGATGTCGGGAGCGATCCGACTACGATGCGTCCGATCGTAAATATTTATTTCACGCAAACTGCCGTCGCGACGAAGACTGTCAATTGGTGGATCCTCGTGTGGTATCTCGTCGCGATTGCGAGCGGAATAATGCTTTTCAGCTCGCTCGTCGGTTTGATAATGTCGGAAGGTCAGGTTCGCAATGCGCGCCGCGACAAAATTCTCGCGCTTGTTGCGACTATCATTCTCGCCGCTGCGATTTACGGCATCGTCCAAAATAATTCGGTCAGCGCGGATCAACCGGCGGCCGATACTACCAAAGATGTGCCGACTTCCGAGACGGACGCGGCTGGAGTGGATCTTTTCGCCGAAATCACGAAACGCAATTTGCATAAACCGATCGCGATTTTCCTCGACGGTTTGCCGATTATCGACACGAACGGAGACGGCAAAATTGACGCGAATGATCCGGCGTACGCGCCGACTGTCCAGTCTGAAATTCTCAACGGACAGGCTGTGATTTCCGGTTTGAGTTCGTACGCTGAGGCCAATCAATTGGCTCAAAATCTAAATACCGGCGCGATTCCGGCTCCGGTCAAGCTGTCTGGCGAATATACAGTTGGGGCGACCTTGGGCGAGTCGGCTCTCAAAACTTCCCTCGAGGCTGGGGCGCTTGGCCTGCTTGCGGTCATGCTTTTCGTGATTCTTTTTTACCGATTGCCTGGTGTGGTGGCCTCGATCGCTTTGACCATTTATGCAATTATTTTGATTTTTGTTCTCCAATTTTTCGGCGTCGTCTTGACCTTGGCTGGGGTGGCTGGAGTGATTCTCTCAATCGGTATGGCCGTCGACGCCAATATTCTGATTTTTGAACGGACGAAAGAGGAGCTCGCGCTTGGCAAAAGTTTGGTGCGGGCAGTCGAGGACGGTTTCGATCGCGCGTGGGCGTCGATTCGCGATTCGAATGTTTCGAGTCTTATTACCTGCGCGATTCTTTGGGGCTTCGGCGACTCAGTCATCAAAGGCTTCGGTCTTACACTCGGCATTGGTATTTTGATTTCGATGTTCTCCGCGATCACAGTTTCGCGCAACTTCCTCCGTGTTTTGGTCGGCTTGGTTAAAAATCCCAAATTTTATTCCTCTCATAAATAATTTAATTTTTCAAAATGATTGCTTTCATTCGCCATTCCAAAATTTGGTTCGCGCTGTCCGGCTCGGCCGTTTTGTTGTCGATCATCGCGTTCCTCGTTTTCGGCTTCAATTTCGGTATTGACTTCACTGGTGGCAGTTTGCTCGAATTACAGTTCCAGCAAACGGTCGATGCACCGAAAATTACAGAAGCTTTGAATTCCTCAGAGCTGAATCTCGGCGAACCGATCATCACGCCGACCGACTCGGGCGCGTTTTTGATTCGGACTCGTTATCTCGAAGACAATGAGCGTTCTCAGCTGGAATCCGAGATTGGTAAAAGCTTGGGGAGTTTTGAGACTTTGCGCTTTACCACGACTGGTGCGACTTTGGGAGCGAATATGCGCGAGCGGGCGTTGCGCGCGATTGCTTATGCCATTATCGCGATTGTGCTTTATCTCGCTGCCGTTTTTCGCAATACGCGCCGCGATTCTCTGACCAAATATGTTTCGATCGGGTCGCTGCTCGGTTTCGCGACCATTGTCGCCGAGTCGATGGTCGAGAATGATTTCACGCGCTGGATTGTCTTTTTCGCGATTCTTGCGGTTTTCGCCATCTTCCTCGTTTTCGAAATTCGCAAAAATTCGCAAAGCTTGAAATATGGCGTTTGCGCGATTCTTGCCTTGATTCACGACATCACGATTACCCTTGGAGTTTTGGTTATTCTTGGCCAATTTTTTGGGGTCGAGATTAATTCTCTGACTGTCACGGCTTTGCTCACGATTCTCGGTTTCTCGGTTCACGATACGATTGTTGTTTTCGACCGGATGCGCGAAAATCGCAAATTTCAAACCGCGAATGAGACTTTGTCTATGGTTGCTGACAAATCGCTCAACCAAACTTTGGTGCGCTCGATCAATACCTCGCTTTCGACTTTGATTGTTCTAGCGATTCTCTTTTGGCTTGGCGCGGAATCAATCAAATGGTTCGTTTTCACTTTGCTTTGTGGCATCGTGGTCGGGACCTATTCCTCGATTTTCACGGCGACTCCGCTTTTGGTTCTTTGGGAAAATCGCCGCCGCAATTCCTAATCCTTGACCAAAACATACCGTCTTGCCGCGCGCGAGCAAAAACTTTTGTTTGCGTTGTTAGGAGAATTAATCGCCCGCGATTCTTCCCAAAATGAAATTGAGGTGATTGCTTTTTGCGAAAAATTTTTGACCAAACTCAAGATTCCTTTTCGCAAAATCGCCAAGCAAAAGGATCGTCCCAATCTGATTTGGAGCCTTGGCAAAGGGCCAGGAATTCTGATCGCGGCGCATGCCGATACTGTTCCGCCTGGGGAAAATTGGCGCGGCGATCCTTTCAAAATGCGTGAAAAAAATGGTTGGCTGATTGGGCGGGGAGTCGTCGACAATAAATCGCCGCTCGCGGCTTTGCTCGTCGCGACGCAAATTCTCCAAAAATTCGAGCTGAATTTAAAAAATGAAATTGCCTTCGCGGCGATCGCAGACGAGGAGCATGGCAACAAATTTGGTTTGAATTTTTTGCTTGACCAAAAAGTTTTCCATAATTTAGCTGGCGCGATTATCCCAGATTCATGCGGCCAAAATCGCGAAATCGAGATTGCCGAAAAAGGTGTTTTGCAAATTCGCATCAAGGCTTTTGGTCAGCAAGGTCACGGTTCCATGCCCGAAAAATTCAAAAACGCAATCTTTATTCTCAAGGATTTTTTGCGCCAAATTCGCAAATTGAAATTTTCGAAAAAAACGAAGCTGCTCACACCTGCGACGATCGCGGTCACGAGTTTTCATGCGGGTGCGGCGACGAATATTATTCCGGGACAGGCGACCGCGACCTTGGATATTCGTTTTCCACCGAACGAGTCGAAGCAAAATTTGCTCGCGAAGATTCGCAAGTTGGCAGATGCGGAATCGAAAAAGTGGCGCGTGCCGAAATTCCAATTTGAAACTTTGGTCGAGCTGCCGCCGTCCGTGACTGCAGAAAATTCTTCGCTCGTCCGCGCGACCGAAGATGCGATCAAAAAAATTTCCGGTCGCCGACCAAAAATCATCGGCATGCCGGCGTTTACTTTGGCAGGCGCGCTGCGTTCACAAAAAATTCCGACTGTCGCGTTTGGCCCGGGAGGACTGGATGAGTGTCATCGCGCGAATGAAAAAATTCGCCAAAGCGAGGTTGTCGAATTCACCGAAATCCTCGTCGAGCTTTTGCAAAATCTTTCGCTAAAATAATTGCGTGAAAAATAAGTTAACGGTCGCGATTCTCGCTGGCGGTGCTTCGTCCGAAAGTAAAGTCTCCAAAATTTCTGGCACTTCAGTCGCTAAAGCACTTAAAAATAGTGGTTTTCGCGTTTTAGTTTTTGATCCGAAAAACGAAATCTCCAAATTTCTCGCGGCGAAAAATTCCATCGACGTTGTTTTTCCGACATTGCACGGACGCGGCGGTGAGGATGGCGAGATTCAAAAGCTGCTCACCAAAATCAAAATTCCGTTTGTTGGTTCCGGAGTGCGCGGAATGCAAAATTCTTTTGACAAAATTCGCGCGAAAAAAATTTACCGCCAAAATAATTTGCCAGTCGCGCGCGAACAGATCTTTCGCCAAAATTCAAAAACAAAGTTGAAAATTACTTTTCCAATTTTTGTGAAGCCCGCGCGCGAGGGAAGTAGTTTCGGTGCGTCGCTCGTTCGAAATGAATCCGAGTTTGCATCCGCGCTGAAAAAAGCGTGGAAGTTTGGCGACGCGCTGGTCGAAGAATTTTTAGCCGGGATCGAAATTTCCGTCGGTGTGCTCGAAAATCCAAATGGCAAATTGCGCGCGCTCCCGCCGATCGAAATTTGCCCCAAAAATCATTTCTTCGATTTCGCGGCGAAGTACGATCCGCAATTTTGCGAGGAAATCTGTCCGGCACGGATTCCGAAAAAAGTTGAAAAGTTGGCGCAAAAATTTGCTATCAGTGCGCACGAAAAATTAAAACTGCGGCATTTGTCACGGACGGATATGATCGTCGTTGGTCCGAAAATTTACCTGCTCGAGACGAATACGCTGCCTGGCTTCACACCGAACTCACTCTTCCCGAAAGAAGCCGTTGCGGCCGGGATTGATTTCCCCAAATTGTGCGCGCGACTTATTGCGTTGCCGCTTTGTCGCAAAAAGTAAAAACGGTTTGGCCATCCGGACCTTGTTGGGTACAAAGACTTTGCGAATTTTCGTTGGAAAACCAGCTGTCCAAAATGGTGGTCTGGGTGACCAAATAAAAAATTCCAAACAAGATTAGATTCAAAACCACGAGAGTGACTACGACAGATTTAGGACCCATCGCGAGAATTATATCATCGTAAACGAAAAGCTGCCCGGACCGTGACCATCACGTCTTTTTCGATACTCGAAGTGTCGTACGAGCCGTAATCCGAAACTTCAATCGAGTTTGGCTGCAGAACCTGGACGACCCCGATTGACGCTGATTGGACGTTGCCCACGCCACGACCCGTACCGGCCGCTATCTTCTCGGCCCGCGCTTTGGCATCTTCGGTCGCCGCGCTGAGCAACTCGACGCGCAGGTCGGGTAGTTTCGAATAATAATATTCCAAAGATTGGATCGAAATATTCGCACCGTCTCTCGCGAGTCCGGGAATTTTTTCTGAAATCGCGGTCAATTTCGCGACGTCGTTCGACTGCACGGTCACGAGCCGGCTGACATCGTAACGCGTCTCCGCGTTCGGATCTTCTTTGTAATCATACCTTTGATTGGTCGCGACCGGAGTTTTGACAATCGCCGAGTCCTCAATGCCTTCTTTTTTCAATAAATCCAAAATGCTGACCAAATCATTCGCGAGCTTCGTATTCGCTTCGGACAGCTCGCTCACCGGCGCGGTTCGACTCAAAGAAACAGCTAATTTTGCCTGATCGGAAGTGACGCGAGTTTTGGCCGAGCCAGTGACTGACAAAATATCAGTATTATTGACCGACTGGGCGGAATAATAAAAACCGCCAAAAATCGTGGCG
>JAZDNQ010000010.1:0-37720 GCA_043799575.1 Patescibacteria group bacterium
TCCCCGATTTCCTCCAGCGCCTCGACGCATTCCGGTTCGTCGGCGAGAATTTCTTCGCAAACTAAAATCGCGTCGTGGTATTTTTCGTTCAATTTCAAATCATCGGCGCGATCGAGCAGTTCGTCAATTTTGTCATCATCCATTTCGCGCGAGTTTAATTGGCCTCAAAAATTTTCGCAATTTCGGGATCTTGCCGAGCCAGGAAAAAATTGGCAGCGAGCCAGCCCGCTTTTTGACCGCAGTCGAATCTTTGACCTGCGAGAATTTCACCAAAAATCGGCTCAGATTTTTGCAAGAGCGCGAGCGCATCGATCAGCCGGATTTCGCCGGATGAATTTGGATGTGTCGCGAGAATGTCGAAAATTTTCTGTGGCACGATGTATTTCCCGACGATCGCGAGATCACTCGGCGCATTTTCAATCGACGGTTTTTCGACGAATTTTTGAATCGCGGAATTTTCGTCGAGCGCGACAATCCCGAAATGCGAGACTTCATCGCGCGGTACTTTTTGCAGCCCGACGATCGCCGAATTTTTGGATTCGAACGCCGCGACGAGTTGCCGCGTCGGCTCGCCCAAAATCAGCTCGTCACCAAAAACGACGAGAAAATTTTCGTCCGAAATCTTCTCCCGCGCCTGCAAAATCGCGTGCCCGTCACCGTGCATTTCGCGCTGCTCGACGAATTCGAACTCGGCGAGTCGGGAAATTTTTTGCACTTCGGCGAGCAATTTTTGATCGCCTTTTTCCGCCAATTTTTTTTCGAGTGCGACGCTCAGAGAAAAGTGATTTTGAATCGCTTCCTTGCCGGCACTAATAACAAAGACGATTTTTTCGATCCCAGCCGAAACGATTTCCTCGACGAGAATTTGCAAAAGCGGACGATCGCCGATCGGAAAAAGTTCCTTTGGGACCGCTTTCGACGCGGGCAGGAAGCGCGTGCCGAAGCCAGCGACCGGAATGACTGCAGTGCGAATTTTTGACATCTCGGGAATTTTAGCAGAGCAAAAAACGAGTAAAAAAATGTTTCAAGACTTATTTGACAAAAACACTTTTTTTGTTGAAAATAAACAAGATTTAGCTTTCAAAAGTCATTTGACGATTCTTGCAAGCAACTCTAATATCTCTTTCGTTCGAAATTTAATTTATCAAACATGAATGCTGCCAGTCCTTCCCTCGACCTTTCTGAGGTTCTAGAAGAGTTTTTTATGGTCCTGTCGAAAAAGGAACAGGAGGTCGTCAAAAGAAGGTTCGCGCTGATCGGCAGCGAGCGCCAAACACTCGAGAAAATCGGCCAGCATTTCGATGTCACGCGCGAGCGCATTCGCCAAATCGAGTCAATCGCACTGCAAAAACTGCGCCGTACGATTGGCAACACGAAACTCCAACAAATTAATGAAATCGCGAAAAGTGTTTTGGAAAAGAGTGGGGGAGTCTGCCTCGAGAAAAAATTGATCTCCGAAGTTTTGAATTTGATTCACTCGGTCAGCGAGATTGATGGCAATATCATTCGTCTGTCGCTCGCGGTCGACGAATCGGTCGAAAACGAGCGCACAAGTAATCTCAAACCGTTTTGGCATTTCAAAAAAATCGCACTAAATGATGTTATCTCGATCGCAGATAAATCCGTCAGCGTCCTGACTAAACAAAAAGATTTGGTCGACGAGGAACGTTTCGTAAACATGGTACGCGCTGCGCTCGCAAATACTGGTAAAAACTTCAAGGCAGAAATGATCGCTTCGGTTTTCGCGCTTGAGCCGAGACTAAAGAAAACGGAAAACGGCTGGGGCTTGATGAGCTGGAGACATATCAATCCGAGAAGCTTGAGAGACAAAGCGCTCATCGTGATGCGCGAAATTGAAAAACCGATCCATTTCGTCGAGATCGCGAACAAAATCGCCGAGCACGGATTCGACAAAAAAGTCGTCACTGTGCAGGCTGTGCACAACGAGTTGATTCGCGACGACAACTTCGTTTTGATTGGTCGTGGCCTTTATGCACTCCGTGAATGGGGTTATTCTGAGGGTACCGTCGCGGACATTATCGAGGATTTGCTGGCGAAAAAGTCCCCGCTTTCGAAGGAAGAAATCATCCGCGGAGTTTTGAAACAGAGACAAGTGAAAAAAGGCACGATTTCTTTGAATCTCCAGAAAACGCCGTGGTTCGCTCGTGTCGGTCGCGCACTTTACAAGCTCGACCTCACAAAAAAGAAAGGCGCGGACGCAAATCGCAAACGCCGCGGCGGTCGCAAAGTCTGATTTTTACTGAAATTTAGGAGGCCGAAAATTGCTTTTTCGGCTTTTTTTTGGTAAAATTACGAGATTTAAAAACTAAAAATTTGGGGAAAATTAAAACCAAAATCAGCGAATTTTTCGGACGACATCTGCACAGTTTCCAGGAGATGCTTTTTGCCCTGACCTTGGTTTTTGTGATCGGTGGTTTTGTTTTTGCGAATCTCGGACAAGGCGGGGAGCAGCTGAAAGCTTTTTTGCGTTTCGACAATCAGCCGAGCGCAGAGCTGCTCGCGGCCGACGCGACTTTGACTTTGCCGACCAGCAACAACGCACCGACAAGCGTAGTTAAATTTTCGCCCGGCGACATTTCGCAGTGGGGATCGAACGACGCACTGGTCCAAAATCTTTTCAAAAAAACTCTGATTTTCAAACTTTTGACAGTCGCGAAATATATTTTGGGCGGGATTTTCATGCTATTTCTCGGACTTTATGTGATTAATTTTTTGATGTCCGGCGACAAACCCGAAGCGCTGAAAAAATTCAGCGATCAAATGCTGTGGTCATTTGTCGGCTTTTTGATTCTCGCGCTCGCCGAACCGTTTTCGCAGGCATTCAGTTTGCTGCGCACCGGGCAGGTCAATCTTTTGACTAATCCAGCTGCAGCACTCGCCTCGGCGCAAATCGTCGGCTTCACTTATCGCTCGGCCGCGCATTTGATTGAATACATCGTCGGCGGTGTCGCGCTGCTCACGATGGCCGGTTCGATTTTCGAAATGGTGACTTCGGTCGGCGACGAGGAAGGCGTGAAAAATGCGCGTAAGTCGATGACCTGGAGCGCGGTTGCCTTGATTGTGGTTGGCGGCGCAGCTCTTTTCATTGATAATGTTTTTGCGCCAAGCGATGCGATCAGCAAAGAGCTTCAGGGTGGACTTGACCCAGCGATTCAATTAATGGATATTTTGCAGACCGGGCAATCGCGCGCACGGATTTTGATTTTGGATTATGTTAAATATTTTCAAACTTTTATTGGCGCAGCTTCTGTCCTGATGCTTTTTTTGGCTGGCTTCAAAATGGTCTCGGCTGGAGGCGAGGAGGAGGTCATCAAAAAACAAAAGAAAATGATTACCTGGATTTTTATGGGTCTTTCTGTGATTTTAATTTCGGAAGCTTTTGTGAATATTTTTATGCCGGATGTCGGCGGCCAAATTAAATTCAGCGCAGCGACTGCGATCCGCAGTTTCTCGGCGCAGGTCGGTGGCTTCACAAATTTCCTTTTAACCTTTTCGGCAGCAATCGCCGTGCTCGCTTTGATCGTCGGCGCACTTTATATTTCGACCGCTTTCACGAATGCTGAACAAGCACAAAAAGGTAAAAAGATCTTGTTGGCTGCAGGTCTAGGCTTAGTCGTAATTATTTCGGCTTATGCCTTAGTCAATACTGTCCTCTCAAGCGGCGCGAGCGGCGCGAGTATTTCTATTTCAAATTAAAATGCCAAAAAAACAAAACAAAACGCTTTTCACAATTCGCAAAATTCGCAATGCTAATCCGCGTTTCCCGCGAATTTATCGTTCGGTTCGCGAAAGAATTTGGCGCTTTGCGGTCATCCTTTTGCTGATTTCGGCTGGAGTCGCGAGTCTTTTCTTTTTCGAAAATAGTCTCGTTGTGAAAAAATTTGAGTCAAATTTAATCGCGGCGGACACGAGCCAGATTCTCGGCAGCGGGTTTCAAACGATCGGCGGATTTACTGGAATTGCCACCAATCCCGGCTCGGACAAAAAAACTGGTGGCTTCACAGCCAGCGGGATTAAGACAATCAACGCACTGATCTACAACGTCAAAGATTATTTCAAATACATCGCAGGCGGAGTAGCCGTGCTTTACCTGATTATCGCCGCATTTCAAATCATCATGGCGCGCGACAACGAAGGTATCACCAAAGGCAAAAAGAACTTATTTTGGAGCGTCTTCGCACTGGTTTTAGTTTTTGTGGTCGACATCATGGTAATTGCCTTTTACGAAGGCGGCGGAAGCGCGCCCGGCCAAAGTATTTTCGTGGTCAATCCGAACGGGACGACTGTCGAAAATCTGACTTTGCTACAGAATATTTCGCTGTATTTCAAAATCAACGCCAAAACAATTTTTAGCTACATCAAAACTTTGGTCGGCGCATTTTCAATTTTATTTATCGTTTTCGCTGGCGTACAAATGGTGACGGCAGGCGGGTCGGACGAGAAAATCGAAAAAGAGAAAAAATATTTGATGCACCTCGTGACTGCTTTTGTCACGATTTTGCTGCTTGATGTAATAATTTTCGGCGTGATTTATCCCGAGGCGATCGATGGCAGCAGCAATCCGGAATGCGCGGAATTTATGACTGCGGTCGCAAAAGGCGGTAGTCTCATGGCCGCGCCAGCAGGTTGTCGCTCGGCAGCCGAACTCGGTTTGATCGCCTCAAATCAAATCTTTGGCGTTGTCCGCTTTTTCGAAACTTTGATCGGCGGCATCGCCATCTTTTTTATGGTTTATTCGGCAGTCGCGATCATCGCGTCGATGGGCGAGGACGACATCGTGAAGAAGCATCGCACAACTCTGATGTGGAGTCTTGCCGGACTCGTTTTAGTCCTGGTCGCGAATACTCTTATTACGCGATTTTTCTTCATCGTCGACCCGACTACCGGAACATCCAGCGTCTCTACAATGACCGGCATTCAGATAATTGCGGGTGTGACAAACTTCATTGCGACTTTTGTCGGTATTTTGTCAGTCATTGCGATCATCGTAGCTGGCTTCATGTGGGTCGCAAATTTCGGCAGCGACGACGTAGCAGGCAAAGCTAAAAAGGTGATTTTGAGTGCGGTCATCGGCGTGATTCTCTCGGTTTCGGCATATGCAATCGTAAACACCATCACAAATGCGAACTCGCATGGTGGAACAGGAACCAATATCGGAGTATCACTTTAATATTTCGTCAAGGTAGCTTGTTTGATTGGTAAGCACAGAAATGCTAAAATGGCCGGATTTAAAAACAAAAATTTAAATCAAAAATTAACCCCCATAAAATGGCCAAAACCAAAACGGTTCGCGCGACTGCAAAACGCGCACACTTCTCGGTTCGCGCGATCCGCAACGCGAATCCGCGCCAATTCCGCGCACACCGCGCGGGCAGCGTGCTCGCTCGCATCTTCTCGTTTTAATTTTTAAAACGGGAGGACGGCTAATCAAGTCGTATGCCTCCAAAAATCAAAAATAAAACTCGACGCTCGCGTCCGGCGGTGCGGTTCACCGTCCGCCGGATTGCCAATCGAAATCCGCGCAACGCCCGGAATTTTCGGCAGTTTCGCCAAAAATTGACCCGGCTGACGATGGGTTTGATCGCACTCGGCCTGATCGCGGGCAGTCTTTTTTTGCACGGCGGGCAGCTAAAAAGTGATGTCGTCGCTACGACTCAGCCTGACCAAGCTGAAACAACTGTGGTCGCTGCAGACACGACAGCTTCGACAGCTACGGCTGTCGCAAACACCAGCGCAACAACCGCACAAAATTCGGCTAGCATGAACGACAAAGTTTGCGCGGCCGATGATTTGATTAAAAATTTCGAAGATTTGACCACCCAGCTCGCGAATTTGTCGCGCGAGTTTCCAGATGTCATCGCAAATCTAGACTTTTGCGGGACAGGCAAATGCGCCGCGCAAGATTTGGTTTACAAAAATGAAAACAAAATTTGGCAAATCGAAAAAGATTTGACCAAGCTCGAGACGGACACCACTCGCGCTCAGACTGATTTCGCGACCAGTTTGGCGGAAAAAGAAAATGGAGTGTTCCTTTGCGAAAACGAGTCGCGCTGCACCGCAGCTGAGGCTGCGCTCGGCAAAGCTCGTGAATGCGAAAAAACATTTCAAAAGCTGAACCAACTTTTCACTATTCGTACGGACGTACAGGACAAATATTCGCTCGTGACCGCGAAAGGCACGCGCGAATCGGCTGCAGTTTATGTGAAAAAATTGATGGAAGATATTTTCAAAAATCGCGATCGCGTCACCGAAAACACGAAATTTTACGAGCAATGCGTTGCCGCAAGCGATGCGAGCGTTTGCCAGAAATACGTGCAAAAAGTGAAAGAGGCGAACACGAATATCGCAAAATCAATTGAAGAGCTCGGCGGTCTGCAAGTCGACCTACAGGACAATCTAGACAAGGTCGAGGCTGACATAGTCGCGCTCGAAATCGGTCGTGGCGATGCACAAAATACGAAAGAAAACGAAGGTCTCGGCTGGTGCGACCAAAATTTGAAAAATACGAAAGCGGATCTTTTTACCAAGCTGACTGCCGCAGCGGGCGCGAAAACGACTTACGACAACGCGCTACAGCACTTGGTCGACCTCAAAATTACTCTGAAGGCAAGCCTCCAATCCGAAACGGAAGAGGCGGCAATGCACGCGGCAGCGGAAAAACAAGCTGCCGAGGAAGCGGAGGCAATCGCGGCAGCGGAGAAAGCAGCCGCGGCAAAACGCGCACAAGCCGAAATGGTTTTCGGATTTTGGACAATAATCCGCAATGGATTTTAAAAAATGAAATTTCTCCAAGAACTTCACGCCAACAAAAAATTGCAATTCGCACTTGTGATCGCGGTCGCAGTTGCGCTGATTTTCGGTGGCTCCCAAGTGCGCGGTCACGAATTGGGGAGCGACGTCACGCTTTCGACAGGTGCGCTCGTCGCGGTGCAAGCCGAGGCGGACAAAGTCAAAGCCGCGCGTGATGAATATTTCGCCGCAATCGGGAAAGGCGACGGTGGCATATACGATCAATATATCGAAGCCGCGAACTGCCCAGTGAATTTGAACACGCGACTGACCGCGCTCAAAAATTTGCGTAACGATTTGCAGCGTCTTTCCGGCGAAATCGTGATGCGCGAACGCGAAAACGGCTCGGAATTGCCGCGCGGGACAATCGAGCGTGAATTGAATGTGATTGAGTCGACGATCCGTCCGAATTTACTTTTGAATCAACTCGAGACATTCCAAAGTGAGCTCGACAAAATCGAGACCGCGGCCGCGGGCGATCCGAGCAGTTCGGCGCAGGCAGTCACCGCCAGCGTCGCGACGGTTCGCGACAATTTGGAAAAAATCGGTACGGCTGATTCGCTCGTCGAGCCACTGAAAACAATTGAAAGTAAATTACCGTATTTGTCGGAAGTAACGAAAGAAATCACTTCGACAAGCTTGAGCAACTTGAATTCAATTATTGCGAATAGCAATGCCAGTGCGGCAATTCGCCCGACTTTGGCAACGATTCGCCAATTGGCCAATAATAATGATCAGAGTGATTTGATTGAACCCGAGCTGCAAAAAATTGAAAATACCCTGCCTAACTTTGCGGCTGACCAACAGACTACTATTCAAAGTAGTATCGATACAATCCGCAAATTATTGAGTCGCAAAACTGCGGTCGAGGTACGACAAGCCGAGATTTCGAGTGTCAAAAATGAAATGCAGCAAATCGCCGACGCGGTTTTCAGTCAAACGGAAATCACTCAGTTTGAAAATCAAGAGGTTGGTTTGCGCAACGAATTTCAAACAACGACCGCAGCCTTGCAAAATTGTACAGCAAACAATGATGAACTCGAGCGCTGCGCGGTTGAATTGCAGGATTGGGTGCTTGCGAAAGAAAATTACGAGCAATTTATCACCAACCTCGAAAACACCGCTTCGGCTCGCACGATTCAGGCGCAAAATAAACTCAAACCTCTGCAGGAAAAATTGAATGACCTGCAGTCTGAGGAAAATGATCAAAATTTCAGTCCGGAATTGGGCAGTGCGTCATTGCTCGGCATCGAAGCACGATATTTGAAAGCAGATGAGGTTGATTTGAGTGGTATGGATATGAGCGCTTTTGACAACTGGGATGAGGGTGTACGTACAGCCGGAGGAGGATCGGTCGATGCCAGCTCCGTCAGTAGCGGCGACTCTAGTTGGTCGTTTTCCGGAGCGATGAGCTCGCTCGCGAGTGGCGCTGCTAGTGTCGGCTCAGCAGTCGGCTCGGTACTTGGCGGAGTCGTCTCTGCTCCGCTCGCTGCAGTCAGCGGACTGATTGGCGGAGCAAGTAATGTTTTGTCGAGCGGAATCAGTGCAGTCGCGCGCGCGACCGGAATTGCCGGTATCGGCAGTCTGACTTCATCCGCAGTCGTCTTCGACGGACCTGGTGCACTCACCGGACTACAAACATTCAAACAAAGCTACAAAGGCAATTCTTATGGCAGCGCGATCGGCGTCATCACTGGCTGGACGAATTTCGCTTTACCTTTCGTAGGCGTCATCGCGATCGCCGTACTCGTTTACGCTGGCTTCCTGTATCTCACCGCCGCAGGCAGCGAAGACCAAACCAAAAAAGCCAAAAATATTCTTATCTGGGTTGCGATCGGTATCATTATTATTTTCTCGGCCTACGCGATCGTCAATACTTTGCTCTCAACCAATAGCAGCAGCGGTGGCAGCGGCACAAGCGTCGGTGTGAATATTGGAGGAATTGGTTTTAATTACAGCAACTAATGCTCACAAAAAAACTTCTTCGCGACAAGAGAATGGTTCTCGGCATCATGCTCGGAGCGATCATTTTTTCGATCGCACTTTTTGGTCGAATGACTGGCAATTATTTAACCGCGGCAGTCGATTTGAATTTGGGCGGAGTGCTCGGCGGACTCGGAGTCGATGTCTCGACCGGTGGTTTCAATTTCAGCACAGGCGGCGGATCAGCCGTCCAACCGGGCTGCGGCGGCGGCAATTGCCTCGTCGTGCCCAACGCCGGAGTTTATTCTGGCATCGTAGGCGCAACCTCGATCCGTGACGCGATTATCAAATGGACGAATTTTTTTCTCGGATTTCTGACTCTAATCGCGATGATTATTCTGATTTACGCCGGCTTCATGTACATCACCGCAGCTGGAAGCGACGACCAAGCCAAAAAAGCCAAAAATACAATTATCTGGGTCGTGATTGGAATTATTATTATCATGCTCGCTTACGCCTTTGTGAATACTTTTATCACGACTGGCCCGACAGGCCGGGATTACTAATCAAACCAAAATGGAAAACCAAGATCTCTCCGATTTCGATGAAATTGCCGCTCCGGCTCATCCAGAGGAAACTCTCGCTGATCGTGTCGCCGCCGAAAAACCGCAGCCAATGAATAAAAAACCGATCAACGGGAAAAAAATGGCGTGGGGCTGTCTCTTTCTGTTTTTGGCTGTTTTCTTCATTTTGCTGATCGCGATGGCGCTCGGATTGAACGCCAATGAAGATACAATATTGAGCCTCGGTCTCAATCCGGTCAGTCTCAAAAACTGGTCGATCGGAATGGTCAATTTCTTTTTCGGCGCGATCGCTCTGACCAGTTTAATCGTGATGATTTCGAGCCTGACGCGACGTCTGCTCGGCAAAAGAGAAGATGTTTTCGGTATGAACCGCGCGATGAAAAGAGTTTTTGTCAGTTTTGGAGTTTTCATCACAACAGTTTCAGTGTGGTTCTTGGTTTACGATTATTTCAGCCAGTTCGAAATGAAAGAACCCGAGCTGCCGATCGAGATCGTGACAAATCCAACGGAAACTTTGAATCTCACGTCTCCAGTACGAGTCGAATTTTCCGCGGAACGTATCACTCAAAAATTTCAGTCGGATTACAAAATAATTAGCTATGAATGGGACAAAGAAAATGACGGAAGCATCGACGAAACCGGTCCAAAAACGACGATTTATTTTGTCGATGGCGGCAAAGACAACGGTTTTTTTAACGTCAACCTGACAGTAAAAATTCAGCCAAAAACCGGCGGGCCGGTCGAGACGCGGAAATACGAAAAACAAGTTTCGATTTCGAATCAAAAAATCTACGGCGAAATCACGACTGATAAAGAATCGGGTGAAGCGCCTTTGATGGTGCGTTTCAACGCGAACGGAATCAAAGATCCGAGCGGCGCGAAAATTACGAATTTCAGCTGGGATCTCGACGGCGACGGGCGCCCGGATCGCGACGGCGCGAGCTACGGCACGACCGAGTGGACTTTCGAAAAAATCGGCGAACACACTGTGACTTTGGTCGTGACTTCCGCGGATTACAATGACGACGGCACACACGAAACACAATCTTTCGAAAAAACGATCACTGTCCGTGAACCGGCCGGTGCAGTGAAATCGAATATTTGGATTGAAGCAACTCCGCAGCGCGGTTTTTCACCGCTCGCGGTCACGCTCATCGCGAAAAATGAATCACTCGACAAAGATGCTCCACGCATCGACAAATACGAATGGCGCATCGGCGATGGAATGGCGACACTTTTTGGCCAGCGCACCAAATACACTTTCGACAAACCGGGCAATTATCCGGTTTCGTTGATTGTTACTTTCGCGAATGGACAAATGAGCAGTGCAACAGAAGAGATCGTGGTCAATGACCAAAGTTTTTCACCAACCGCAAAAATCACCAGCGATCCGGCGATGAATAGTTCGAAAAAGGCGATCACTGGTCCAGCGCCTTTGACAGTCAAATTCGACGGAACAAAGTCAACCGACCCGGATGATAATATCGTGAAATACGATTGGGATTTCGACGGCGACGGATTTTGGGACGAAGAAGGCAGTACGATTTTGCACGAATTCCGGACAGCTGGTGAATACGAAACAGTTTTGCGCATCACTGATGCCGACGGCAATGAATCACGCGCGACGATCAAAGTCATCGCGGGAGAGGAAAACGCTATTATCAGCTTCGGCGCAGACAAACTTTCCGGTGCGGCGCCACTCACAGTCGATTTCGACGCTTCTGGCTCGCGTGTCCCGACTGGCAAAAAAATTATTTCGTACGAGTGGAATTTCGCAGCTGACAAAGATCAAAACAAAACTTTCATTTACGATCGCGCGCAAACTTCGCATGTTTTCGAAACCGTCGGCGAGCATCTCGTGAAGCTAACTTTGCACGCGGACGACGGCAGCGAATATTACGACACCCTAAAAATCGTGGCTTCGTACGCTTCGCTGCAGGCGAATTTCAATATGTCACGTAGTACTGGTCCGACTCCGCTCGCGATTTCTTTCGATGCGACTGCTTCAAGCGGCGAATTCACACGCGTCGCGTGGAATTTCGGCGACGGCACGACGAGTACCGAACAAAAACCGAGCCACATCTTCGAAAAATCCGGCAAGTATGAAGTCGTACTCAAGATTTACGACGCGTTTGGCAATATCTCGCAAACGAGTAAAACTGTAACTGCCAATTAATTTATGCAAGCCAAAATTTATTTCTTCGAGGTCGAGCCAACCGACCGCAAAGCTATTTTGCAAAAATATCCCAAAGCGCAGATTTTTGCTGCGCCATTTTCCACGAAACTTTTGCCAAAATGTAAATCAGCGGAAATTATTTGTGGAATGGTGCATTCGGATTTTTCGCGCAAAAATTTGGTGCAACTGCCAAATCTAAAATTGGTCGTGACACGCACGGCGGGCTACGACCACATCGATTTGAAATATCTCGCTGAGCGCAAAATCCCAGCGGGTTTCGTCCCAGAATACGGCTCGTACGCGATCGCGGAGCATGTTTTCGCGCTGCTGCTCACGAGCTGCCGCAATGTTTTGGAAGGGGAGGAGCGCACCAGTCATGACAATTTTTCGTGGTGCGGTCTGCGCGGCAAAGCACTCAATGGCCACACCATCGGCGTGATCGGCACGGGCCGCATCGGCGCGCAAGTTTGCCGCATCGCGAGCGACGGATTTTTGATGAATGTCCTCGGCTACGACGTGCTGAAAAATCCCGAGCTGAAAAAATTGCGCAATTTCAAATATACGAGTCTCGCGAATTTGCTGAAAAAAGCCGATTTTATTTCGCTGCATTTGCCGCTTTTGCCGACGACGCAACATCTCATCAATGCAAAAACGATCGCGCAAATGAAAACCGGTGTTGTTTTGATCAATACTGCGCGGGGCGGATTGATCGATACTCCCGCGCTCGTGAAGGCGATTAAAAAAGGCAAATTTGGTCGCGTCGCGCTGGATGTCGTCGAGCACGAAAATAATTTGCGCGAAGACCGCAAATTGCTGCATTTACCACATGTGGTGATCACACCGCACATCGCGTTTTACACTGAGGAAACGAATGAAAAAATGTATCTCGAGGCATTTCGCTCGATTGATGAATTTCAAAAAGGTAAAAAGCTGACGCACCAAATTGTGGGTCAATAGAACATTAAATTAAATTTAATCAATTTAATTTGACAACATAAAATACCAAAGTTAAATTGGCGGTGATGCTCACTCTGAAACTCCTCAAATTTTTCCGACCGGCTGATTTTGCTTTTGAACGACAAAAGTTCGTTAACCGAATTCCACGTAAATATTCAGTCGAATGCAGCCAGGACAAAGATGGCGTTTTTTACGCACGCGTAAATGAATTTGAAAATGTGTTAGCTTTCGGAGATTCTCAGGAAGAAGCTCTGAATATGGTTTATGATGCTCTTTTGACCTACTTAGCAATTCCGCGAGAAGTCGCTGTGGATCTGAAACCGGAGTTTGATTATGCCAAAAAAGAAATTAAAACTCGAGATTGTTTTAAATTAGCCACAGCCTAAAATGGGAAACGAGCCTTCGTTTGGCAGACGAAAGGCGGTGCGAGCTTTTAAAAAATTGGGATTTTTGGTTGTGAAAGACCGTGGCAAAGGCAGCCATTATTTGATCGTTCACCAAGCTGGTAATTTCCCTTTACCGAAAGAAAAACATGACGGTTATCCGCCCGGATTTTGTAAAGGAATCGAACGCTATTTAAACAGCTGCGGATTCACTTACGGAGATTTCCTGCGAAAAATTTAATAACGAAATTTGGCAGGCCCAGAAGGATTCGAACCCTCCCTTGCGGTTTTGGAGACCGCCGTGCTAACCACTGACACTATGGGCCTATTTTTGTGAGCGCGATTTTATCAATTCACGAGAAAATAAGCGATTCCGAGAATCGCGAAACTGCCAAGCGAAGTCAGCACGACCAGATTCGCGACTTCGCCGACGAAAAATTTGTAGCGTTCGGCGAAAACCGCGAGCGAAATCGCCGCCGGAATGCCGGATTGCAAAAGCAAAAATTGGTGCAGCGACGCGTCCGGTTTCAGCCAAAACTGCAAAATTAAAAAAGTCGCGAGCGGCAGCGCGAGCAAACGAAAGAGCGCGAGCGGAATTGATTTCCGCAATTCAGCCAAAGAAAAATTTTCGAAAATAAAAATGCCGAGTGCAAAAATCGCGAGTGGCCCGGCGGTCTGGCCAATCAGTCCGGCCGCGTCGAGCAGCGGTTTCGCCGGAACTTTTAAAATTGAAAAAACGACGCCAGCGAGAATCGCGAGAATCAGCGGATTGCGAAAAATTTTCCCACAAAAACACCAGCCCGAACCGCGTGCCGTCGCATATTCAAAAAGATAAATCGTGAGCAAAATCCCGACCGGTCCGAGAATCGAGGAAGAAATAATCGCGAAATTGAGACCCGCATCGCCCGCGAGCGCCTCGAAAAAAGTCACGCCAAAAAAGGCATTTGAACCGAAGACAATCGCGAGCGCGAGCAGCGCGAAAGTATTTTTCGAGAGAATCCGCATGACGCGCAAAATCAGCAAAAACGCGAGCAGCGCGAAAATCGGCGCGAGCGAACCGAGCACGATTTTCGGATCGATCGAAGCGAGATCAGTCTCGGCAATTTTGGCGAAAAAGAGCGCGGGCAGCGCGAAATAGTAAATATAATTACTGAGTCCACGCGTGTGCTCGGCATTCAAAATCTGCAATCGGCGCGCGAGCCAGCCGAAAAAAATCACCAGCGCGAGCGTCCCGAGAGCGAAGAAAATTGCCATTTTTTTATTTGAAAGAAAGTTTTGTAAAATGATTTTAATTTAATTTCGCAAAAATGCTGACAACTTCAACCGAACTCTTTCAAAAAGCGCTCGCGGGCAAATACGCGCTCGGCGCATTCAATGTGAATAATCTCGAAATAATCCAAGGAATCATGGAAGGCGCGCGCGCGAAGAAAGCGCCGCTAATTTTACAAGTTTCGGCGGGCGCGCGGGAATACGCCGGCGCGCCGTTTTTGCGGAAATTGGTCGAAGGCGCGGCGGAAATTTACGAGGAAATTCCGATCGTCTTCCACCTCGACCACGGCGTGGATTTCGAAATTTGCAAAGACTGTATCGATCACGGTTTCACGAGCGTGATGATTGACGGCTCGAAATTTTCCTTCGAAGAAAATATCGCGCTCACGAAAAAAGTCGTCGAATACGCGCACACGAAAGGCGTCGTCGTCGAGGGCGAGCTGGGAAAATTGGAGGGCATCGAGGACGACGTGAAAGTCGCGGCGGGCGAGGGAAGCTACACCGATCCAGAACAAGCCGCAGAATTCGTCGCGAAAACGGGTGTCGATTCGCTCGCGGTCGCGATCGGGACGTCGCACGGCGCGTACAAATTTCCGCCGAATGTCGATCCGAAACTCGACTTCGAGCGCGCGAAAAAGATTTTCGAACTCGTGAAAATACCACTCGTGCTCCATGGTGCGAGCTCGGTGCTGCAGTATCTTGTCGCGACGATCAATAAATTCGGCGGGAAAGTCGAAAACTCAAAAGGCGTACCGGAAGAGGCGATCACCGAAGCGACGAAATGCGGCGTCGCAAAAGTGAATATCGACACGGATATTCGGCTCGCGATGACCGCCGCAGTGCGCCAAAATCTCGTCGAAATGCCGGAAAATTTTGATGTCCGAAAATTCCTCGGCGCAGCGCGAACAGCTGTCCAAAAAATGGTCGAGCACAAAATCGATATTCTCGGTTGCGCGGGGAAAATTTAACGACAGCTTGCCGGAATCCCGGTTTCGCCCAAAATTTTGTAAGTTTCAGAATAATCGTTTTGGATATCCCAAACCGTGAAACCGCAAATTCCGGCGTCAAAAACGGCCGCGATTTGGTCACGCATTTGTTTCGTCGTCGTGTAAAAACCCTGAATCCACGGCCGCAGTTTTTTCGCATTGTCACCCAAAAGTCTTTGGTATTTCTGCAAAGTCAGATAAACCGTCGAGTATTCGAAACTCGTGCCTTTCAAATAATATTTTTGGTTGTCGCGTGAAAAAGTCGACGGGTAAAGCATCGGCGAGATGATATCCGCGAGATCGGCAAGTTTGCGAATGTCTTGTCCGAGCGCGTTCGCGGTTTGATTGGCATCTTCCCACGGAATCACTGCAAAAGTATCGACTGAAAGAATCGCGTCGCGTTTTTGGGAATCAATCGCTTCGCGCGCCATCGCGACGAAATTCGTGATATTTTGAATTTTTTGCTGACCAGTCAGCCCGAGAAAAGCGCTTGTGAATTTGTCGGGATAGCGAATGAAATCGAGATTAATTTCGTCAACGCCCGCCGCGACGATCTCGGAAATAATTTGGCGATTGTACTCGATGACCTCGGAATCGGTAGGATCGACCCACTCGGGCACTGGCTCGCGAGAATATTTGCCGGTCAGCCAAACTTCTGGATTGCCGAAAGCGAACTGCGGATCTTTGACTGCGATGACGCGCGCAATCGTGTAAATCCCAGCTGAATTGAGTTGTTCAACAATCTTCGGCAAATCGTAAAGTGGTTTGATCAAACCGTTTTCTTTCGCGATTGCGGAACTTGAATTGAAATAAACATAACTACCCTTAACATCGAAAAGAATCGACGGATGGTCGAGCTGCTTCAGCTTTTCAATTTCTTTCGCAAGAAAAGTTTTGTTCGCGACATTATTCATATGCACATACACGCCGATCTTTTTCTCGGCTTGGCGGCGCGCACTCGCACTCGGCAAAAGTTCGGTCTCAGGCAAAGCGTCGAAAACCATTTTTTGCACTGCAGCGTCTGCTGAACCGGAAAAGCTAGCATAAATTTCGTCATAAAGTTTCGGCGGGGGAGTGTAAAAAACATCTTCGGCCGAACCATTTTCGACCGCGAAAGTGTAATTGAGGAAAAGATTGCCGCCAGCCAAGATGCTCGCGAGCAGGCAGAAAAATAAGGCAAAACTAAAAATTTTGAGCGAGCGCCGTGTACGGCTGACGAAATCGGATTCGAGCAGAATCTCCCGGGAGCTGTGCATTCTTGGAATTTAAACTTAACTTGCTAAAAAGTCAAGTTTATGGCGCTTAATTTTTGTATACAATTTGTTAAAATTCCTGCGCACTCTAAAAATCCAAATGGCAACAATTCTAAAATTTATCCAGCCGTATCTGACGAAGCTGCATTATACTATTTTTTGGGGTATAAGGGCGGACAAATATTTGACCGCCTTCGGCGTTTTGGTTGGGATTTTGCTGATTTCCTGGATTTGGAAAAGATACATTTTGCGCAATTTCAAAAAACTGGCTAGTAAAACTGCGACCGATTTGGACGACACTTTGGTCGCGGTTTTGGACGAAGTCCCGACTTATTTTTATCTTTTTATCGGCCTTTTCGTCGCGTTTTATTTTTTGGGGATTACGGACAAAAACATTATCAAAATCGTCAATGAGGTTTTTCTAATTGTGGTTTCTTTTAGGGTAATCGCAATTTTGCAAAAATTTATCAGCTACACTTTGCGCCGAGTTTGGTCGCGCGACGGCAAGGTGATCGAAGAAAAAGAAACTGCTCTACATGGTGTCAAAATCGTGACCAACATTGTGCTGTGGAGCGTGGGCTTTTTGATTATTTTGAATAGTCTCGGCTTCAATATCAGCACGCTCGCGGCGAGTTTGGGGATCGGCGGCGTCGCGATCGCTTTCGCGCTGCAGAATATTTTGGGCGATCTGTTTTCGAGTTTCGCGATTTATTTCGACAAACCGTTTCAGATCGGCGATCAAATCATGATCGGGACTGACACCGGGAGAGTCAAAAAAATTGGTTTGAAAACGACACGCATCACAACCATGCAAGGGGAGGAGCTGGTGATTGGCAATAAAGAGCTGACTTCGACTTCAATCAAGAATTTCAAAAAAATGAAAAAACGCCGCGTCGCTTTCACGATCGGCGTGGTTTACTCGACACCTTTGAAAAAGCTCAAAAAGATTCCGGGAATTATCAAAATAATCATTGAAAAAAACGAACTGGCCGAATTTGAGCGCGTGCATTTTTACCAGTTCGGTGATTCGAGTTTAAATTTCGAAGTTGTTTATTTCGTTAAAAGCAAGGAATATCTGGATTATATGAATCTGCAGCAAGAAATTAATTTTGCGATTCTGGCTGCTTTCGAAAAGGAAAAAGTCGAGATGGCTTTCCCGACGCGGACGGTCCACCTCGTGAAATAATTATTGCTCGATCTTCAGATTGAATGATCCGCTCGGCAAATTCGAACCGACAATCCACGGATTCAGTTCTTTGAGCGCGCGCAAAGTCGTCCCGTTTGCAAGTGCGAAATCGTTCAGGTCGAGCGGCCCGCCGACTGTTTTGATTTGATAATTTGGCCAGGCAAAATAATCGCCATCTTTCAAATCGTAGCCGTATTTCTCGGGGTCGGACATGATTTCTTTGATCGCGAGAATGCGAAAAAGATATTGGCTCGTCTCGTCATTCAAATACAAATCGTAATAATTCGCGACATTTTGGTCGTCGATGCGCCGCGCCAAACCGTTTTCGCCAGAGTTGTAAGCCGCGACTGCGAGAGTCCAGCTGCCAAATTTGTCGTGTAAAAACTGCAAATAATCGAGTGCCGCCGGTGTCGCTTTTTCAAAATTATTGCGCTCGTCAACCGAATCATCAACGCGCAAACCGTAATGCTGCGCCGTCGAGGCAACGAATTGCCACAAACCAACTGCGCCCGCACGACTCGCGATATCCTCGCGGAGCGCCGATTCTGCGACCGCGACGTATTTCAAATCATCGGGCAGATTGCGCTTTTGTAGCTCCGACTCAATCGTCGGGAAATATTTGGGCGCGCGCTTGAGATACAAAATATTTTGGTAATCGCTCGCGAGCAAAACAAGGAATTCTTTTTCCCAACTTTCCCGGACATAAAAATCGTCGAGCGGCACCGACTCACCGCAAAATTCCAATTCTTTTGGCCAGTCGACCGTGAGCAAATTCGTTTTCGACAATAGAATTTTTTCACCCCCGCCAAGTACGATTTTGAAAAAAAGGAAAACAAGTAAGGCCAAACTTCCCCAAAAAACCAAAGGGAAGCGTGAACGATTGACTAGTGTCGAATGAAATTTCACTTGGCAAATTTTAATAATCGGACGAACATTTTACGAATTTCTTCGATAAAGAAAATAGTCGCACTAACCGCAACGACCGTGAACCATTCGAAAAGCGAGAGACTCGCCGTATCGAAAATTTTATGTGACCAAGGAACTTGAACGACGAATAAAACCAGCGCCGCCGAAGACACGACCGAAAACCAGATGAACAGGTTTTTTTGAATCCGGCGCGAAAAAGCGGACAGAATTTCTGAGCGGAAATTGAAAATATTGAACAACTGAATCACGACGAGCGCGGCGAAAGCGAACGAACTCGCGCGGATGTGAATCGAATCTTGCGCCGAAAGCGGCACGCCGAACTGCCAACCATCGCGCAGCAAAATTCCAAAATAGCTACCCAACACCAAAGCGCCAATCACGACCCCCATCCACAGAAAATGCCAAATAAATTTGCCCTGTAAAATGCGCGAATTCGGATTGCGCGGCGGAGCATTCATCGCGAGCGGATCGGCCGGATCGATGCCCAAAGCCAGAGTCGGCAGCAAATCCGTCCCGAGATCGACCAGCAAAATTAAAACCGCGGTGAGCGGCAGCGGGAGTCCGAGCAAAATCGAAACGACGACAACGACAAGTTCGCCGATATTGCAGGAAAAAATGTAACCGATAAATTTTTTCATATTGCCATAAATCCGCCGACCTTCCGAAATCGCGTCGACGATCGTCGCGAACGAGTCGTCGGTGAGAATGAGACTCGCGGCTTCTTTCGCGACATCCGCGCCGCAGCGACCCATAGCGACACCGATATCCGCGCGTTTCAGCGCGGGCGCGTCATTCACGCCGTCGCCAGTCACCGCGACGATTTCGCCAAGTTTTTTGTAATTTTCAACAATGCGCAATTTGTCGTCCGGTTTCACGCGCGCGAAAATCAGATTTTCTTTTCTGCGCAGAATTTTTTGCAATTCGCGGTCGCTCATTTTGCGCAGCGCGTCGCCGACAATCACTTTCGTTTTCGCATCGGCAATCCCGAGCTCGCGCGCGATCGCGCGGGCAGTTTCGCCGAAATCGCCGGTCACGATCGTAATTCTAATCCCGGCGGCACGACAAGCCTCGACCGCCTCGGGCACTTCGCGGCGCGGGGAATCGTACATCCCGAGCAGTCCGACAAAAATCAATTTTGCTTCGGCTTTTTCGGGAGTCAATTTTTCGCCTTTTTTCACCGGACGAAATGCCGCGCCCAAAACCCGCAGCGCGTCATTCGCGAAAAACTCGGCGTGTTGCAGAATGCGTTTGCGCGTTTTCGCATCCAATTTTTTGATTTTGCCTTTCTCGAAAAAATGCGTGCAGCGGGCGAGCAATTGTTCGGGCGCGCCTTTCGCCCAAATCTCCGAACCGATGAGCGCGGACATCAATTTGCGATTCGAGTCGAAGGGAAAAGTTTTCGCGCGACGAAATTTTTGGGAAATGCCGAATTTTTTCGCAGCGACACGCAGAGCCGCTTCGGTCGGATCGCCGAGGATTTTCCACGTGCGGCCGTTTTTTGCCAACTCGGCGTCATTAACCGCGTCCATGATCGCGAATAATTTTTGCGCGTCGAGATTTTTGCGCACGATGCTCACCGAACCGGAACGCGGATCGTAGCCACTGCCCGACACTTCGAATTCGCCGTGATCGGCGAGCCAGCCGCGGCGCACGACCATTTCGTTGCGCGTGAGCGTCCCGGTTTTGTCCGAGCAAATTACAGTCGTCGCACCGAGCGTCTCGACCGATTTCAATTCGCGAACCAAAGCTTTTTTGTCAGCAAGCCTCCTCATCCCGAGCGCCAAAGCCGTCGTGATCGTCACCGGCAAACCTTCCGGGACAGCCGCGACGGCGACAGCAACCGCGAAAAGCAGCGCCTCGACAAAAGTCGAACCTTGCAAAAATACGCCGATCAAAAACAGAATCGCGGAAATCACGAGCGAAATTTTGCCAACGAAAACGCCGATATTTTGCATCTCTTTCGTGAGCGGCGAAGCTGATTTTTCCGTCGTCGTCGCGAGTTTCGCGATTTTGCCGAACTCGGTCGACCGCCCGACCGCAGTCACGATCGCGCGACCCGATCCTGCAACGACTGTCGTGCCGGAAAAAATTTGCGCTGCGCGCGAATCCTTTTTGTCGAGAAATTTGTGCACCGCGACGGACTCGCCGGTCAAAATCGCTTCGTCAATTTTGATTTCGTCGATCGCGAAAAGTCGCGCGTCCGCCGGAATTTTGACACCTTCCTCGAGCAGTAAAACATCACCGACGACAACTTCACTCGCGGGAATCATTTGAATTTTTCCGCCGCGGAGAACTTTCGAATTGAGCGCGACGAGTTTTTGCAGCGCTTCCAGCATTTTTTCCGTTTTGAATTCTTGGAAAAAACCAATCGCGGCATTCACAATCACGATGATGAAAATCACGAGTCCATCTGTGAATTCGCCGAACGCGAAAGAAAGCCCAGCGGCGACGAGTAAAACGATTACGAGCAAATCGGCGAACTGTCGCGCGAATTTGCGCCAGGCCGATTCGGGCTTTTTGACTTCGAGCACATTCGCGCCGTGTTCAGCGCGACTCGCGGAAATTTGCGCGGGAGAAAGTCCCGTCGTGGAAAAATTATTTGTCGCTTTCATTCAAAGTTTCGAGATAATCGACGAGCTCACCGCGCTCGTATTTGAGTCCGCGCATCACCAGTTCGGCCATTTGTCCGCGCGTCAGATTTTGACTCGGCGCAGCGAAACTCGTCGGCAAAATTTCCAATTTTTGCGCTTTATCGACGAACGGTGCGAACCACTCCGCCGCGGAATCTTGATTGACGGAAAAATCAAAAGTCTTCACCAAAATCGTGATTGCTTCGGCAAGATTGACTAAATTACTCGGACGGAAAGTCCCATCCGCATAACCCGAAATGATTCCGTTTTCTTTCGCGAAACAAACGAAAGGCGCGAACCACGCGTCGAGCGGAACGTCAGAAAAACAAGCCGTTTCTGGCAAATTGTATTCGGCGAGCTGATCGGCGAATTTTGTTTGCACGAGAATCTTCGTGAATTCGGCGCGATTGATCGTGCTGTCCGGCCGGAACGCGCCGTCGTCGTAGCCTTTTGCGATTTGTTCTTTCGCGACGAAATTAATCGCGAAGAAAAACTTTTTGTCCGCCGGCACGTCGCTAAATTTTTGTTCTCCGAGCTCGGACTGCAATTTCTCTAGTTTCGCAGCGCGCGCTGCCTCGGCTTCGGCAATAAAAGGCGCGAGCGCTTCTTCGTCGAGCAGTGAAATATATGCGCCGAAAGTCTCGGTAAAAATCTTTTTCACGTTCGTATTCACGACGCCGTGGACGTGGACGACATCGCCCGCGCGTGGCGAGTAGCCGAATAAAATTTTGGAATTTTCGTCGCGGAACTGCGTCGTCGCCCCAAACGCGACTTCGTATTTCGCGCCGCCGACCGTCTCGAAAGTGAAATCCGTTTTGGTCGGATTACGCACCCAACCGTAAAAATTTTGATCGCACAAAAGCAAATTGGCGTCCTGCGCAGCTTCGATCACGCCGTCGGCGTCTACCAAAACACGCACCGAATCGCCGACGAAAAATTCATTCGCGGCAGCCGGACCGGCACCGTCACGGTATTTGTAAATCGCCTCCATCCGCCCGGAAAAACTCACTCCCGTCGAATTCACGACGGACAAAACTTCGTCGCTCGCTTCGGTGACCGTCGCGGTCAAAACTTTTTCGCCATCGAGCAAATCGTCGAAAGGGTTGGGAACGGGATCGGTGAGCGCGAGTGCGCTCGTCGTCGCGAGTATTCCGAGAAAAATCGCGAGGAAAGTTTTGCGAATCATCGCTTTTATTTTACCAAATTCGAACAAAAATTTTATTCGGATTTCAACTTTTCGGCGATCTCAGCCTCGGCTAATTTTTTGATAATTTCGCCGAAGTTACCATCCATGATTTTGGGCAGATTGGAAAAATTTTGGCCGAGCCGATGGTCGGTGACGCGATCTTGAGGAAAATTGTACGTCCGAATTTTTTCGGATCGGTCGCCCGAGCCGATCATCCCAGAACGCAATTCGCCGCGCTCTTTCGCTGCTTCTTCTTCGTATCTTGCGAGCAAACGCGAACGCAGCACTTGCATCGCTTTTGCTTTATTTTTAACTTGTGATTTTTCGTCCTGCTGCGAAACAATCAATCCGGTCGGCAAATGCGTTATCCGGATCGCGGAATAAGTCGTATTGACTGATTGACCGCCTGGCCCGCTCGAGCAAAAAGTATCAATTCGTAATTCTTCCGGTTTGATTTCGACTTCCACTTCTTCCGCTTCTGGCAGAATCGCGACTGTGACCGCAGAAGTGTGAATCCGACCTTTCGCTTCGGTCTCGGGAACACGCTGCACTCGGTGCGTCCCGGCTTCGAATTTGAAGCGCGAATACGCGCACGAACCTTCGACGCGGAAAACAATTTCTTTTACTCCGCCCGCGTCCGCCTCGGATTTCGAAATCATTTCGGTTTTCAGATTTTCGGACTCGGCAAAACGCAAATACGCGCGAGTCAGCTCGGCTGCAAAAAGCGCGGCTTCTTCTCCGCCTGTCCCGGCGCGTACCTCGACGATCACGCTTTTCCCTTCGTTTTTGTCTTTCGGGAGCAAAGCAATTTTCAATTTTTCTTCCAAATCGGCCAACTTTTTTTCAGCGAGATTTTTTTGTTCTTCGGCAACTTCTTTCAAATCCGGATCGTCGGATTTGAGAATTTCGTCAGCCTCAGTGCGATTTTTCCAAGCTGATTCGAACTCGCGCAAAAGCTCGACATCGTCGCGCAGCTGCGCGTAGCGAATCGAAAGTTCGCGGAATTTTTTTTGATCCGCGACATTTTCTGGCGAAGCGAGTTGATCTTCGATCCCACGAAATTCTTCGAGCAGTTTTTGGACTTTTTCAATCATGAAGAAAGATAATAACGCTAATAAAGAGCTTTGAGGATTATAAGGATTTTGGTTATTTTAATCCTTATTGCTCTTTATTGCTCTTTAAAACGCTTACAATCCTTCCATTCGCAGCACGCGCGGAATCCCGGCAAGATCGGAGATAAATTCGATTTTCCAGTCGGGGAATTTTTCCCGCGCGAATTTTTCAAGCGAAATTCTTTGTGCTTCGCCGCCGAATTCGAGCAAAATATTTTTCGGTTTTTCGGCGAGCTGTGAAATTTCGTCGAGCAATTTGCGAATCGTGTCGAGTCCGTCCGCACCGGAAAAGAGCGCCTCACTCGGTTCAAATTTTTTCACACCAAATTCGATTTCGGTCGAATTTTCTGGAATATACGGCAAATTCGCGACGATCATTTCGAATCCTTTTTCTTCCCTCTTTTGAAAAGGGGGACTGAGGGGAATTCTTGCGAGTAAATCAGACTCGATAAATTCGACTTTCGCGCCGAAACCAGCGGCATTTTTCCGCGCAATCTCGAGCGCGACGGGGGAGATGTCGCTGCCGACGACGCGACAGTTTGGCAAATTTTTCGCAACTGCAATCGCAATCGCGCCTGACCCAGTACCAACGTCGAGCAAGTTTTTCGGGGAGATTTTGAGAATTTCTTCGACGAGAATCTCGGTCTCGGGTCGCGGAATCAAAACATTTTCATCGACGCTGAACTCGAGTCCGAAAAATTCTTTTCGGCCGAGAATCGCGGCGACTGATTTTCCCGCTAGACGCATTTTTTCGAATGCGCGAAATTGCGCGAGTGAACTTTCCGGAACTTCAAAATCGGAATGGGTGAATAGCCATTCTTTGGGTTTATCCAAAACATTCGCCAACAGAACTTCTACATCGAGCCTAGATAGACATGTCTGCGAGATAATTTCAGAAATTTTCATTTGCGCCAAAAAACCCTAGAGCCTAAACCCTAGAACCTAAAACCGATTATTCGTAATTTTTGCGCTTCGCCGCAGCCGCGCGATGACCCTCACGAATCACAGCTTTTGTGCGTTTTTTGAGCGGGCTGAGACGATCAGGACGATAGCGCGAGGTACGCAAATCTTTGACAAATCGGGTCGAGCGGCGATTGAAACGCGTCAAAAGCTGATCGGAACTTTCATTTTTTTTGCGGGCAACTTTTATCGAGGCCATTGGAAAACAAATTTAAAGTGGGCGAATTTTAGCGAATAAAAGTGGCTCGAGCAAACAATAAGCCGAGTTTTGTCGTGGACAATCATTTTTCTAAGCGGCGGGAAGCACGGAGTTTGTGTCAAACTTTTTCCGAACTTCCAATCCCGCCTTGCAGCCGAGAGGGTTTACCACGCTCCCATCTCGCGATGGGGCGAAGGACCTGAGGTCCAACTTTTCACCTTTGGTCCGCTTTTGAACCTTTCGGTTCGCGAGCAGATTAGTATTGTCTCTGTGGTACTTTCCCTATCCTCACGGACGGTCGCCGTTAGCGACTCTCGTCGACACGTGCTGCTCGGACTTTCCTCCCAATGAAAAATTCAAAGAGCGATTGTCTCGTTTACTCGAGCCGCTGTTATTTTAGGTAAAAAGTACGGGAAAGTCAATTCAGAACTACCAATTTGGATGTAAGAACCCACCTGCAGGAGTAATACTTCCGCCACCCAATCCGTTTGGTACAAAAGGATCTTTTGGTTGCTTGCTTGGATCGGGCTGCTTTGATGCTTCGCTCAACTTTTGATATAAATTAATCAATTGCGTCTGATCCTGATTGGCAATATTTCCCCCAAACTTTTGTTTCAAATTATTGATTATTTTCAATAACTCTTTTGCGGCTTGAGTTAATTGTTGTCGATCAGCCGAAGTACGCTGTGTATCCATTTCATTGATGTAAGGCACTTTTATTTTTTCACCTTTGGTATTGTAGTTTTCGGCAAACTGCTTGACGGATTCTTTGATGAGGTTGCCCGCGCTCAAAGCATCATTAACTTTTCCGGCTTTAATTTTGGTCTGCTTGAGAAAATCGGTCGTCCAACGACTAGATTCAGTCAAAGTATTTGGGCCGGGTTCATTGAGATCCAGACCATACTGCTGTGGAGGAGCGCCTCGAGCAGCTTCTGGCTGTCCGGGTTGTCCGACTGGCACGGTTCTGGTGCTGTCTGGTTGTTTTCCTAATCCTGCCGGGAAATCAGGCAGCGTTGTTTTATCTTCAGGTTGATTTTTTCGAGCGTCTTGTAGCTGCTGCTCTAAATCCTGAACTTTTTTAATAAAGTCAGGCTGAATCGGCTTTTTTTGTTTGAAGTTTTCCCAAAGTTCTCCTAATAGCTTCTGCGCTGCATCATTCAAAGGTTTATCCTTAGGGTCTAGTGTCTTCTGGGTGATCTTGGCAAGCCGATTATGCATGGGCCAGAAATCTCCGTTTTCTTGAGACTCAGGTTGTTTGAGTTGATTAGCCCGCTTTTCGAGATCACCAACTCGCTTATCAAATTCATCAAAGTCTTCCATACTCAATGGTTTTTGCCCTGCTTTTTTGGCTATCTCGCCCATCAAATTGGTAATGTCATCTTCTAATTTTTGATCCTTGCCAAAAGATTCATGTAGAGCCGCATTAAGGCGATCTCTCAAATTACCATGCAGTTTATCTAAAGCAACAGTGTCTTTTTCCTTTTGAAAATTCAATTTCGGCGGTATCGCACCAGGTCCTTGATTAGGGCCGCGATAACCCTCCCTTGGTCCAGCTTTCGGTTGTTCAGCTGTGCCTGCTCCACCTTGCATCGGCTGATCAGGATAGAGATTCTCCTGTTTGGGTTGACCAGCACCACCTTGCATCGGCTGATCAGGATAGAGATTTTCAACTTTTAGCGGATTTACCGATGCCTGAGGTTTAACAGCTTGACCATCCAGCGGTTTGTAATTTTGAGGGAATAATTGCTCCTGCGGTTTTTGCGGTTGCTCGGCTTTTTGAAATTTTGGTTCGCCCGGCTCGAGAATCATAAAATTACTGCGGCAACCATTTTCCATGCGCGCGACCGCCCGACCGTCTGGTAAAAGCGCGACATCTTTTATTTCAAAAGTCAGCATATTTTTCGGGTCGAGATTGACCATCTGCCCGCCGATCAAAACTTTCGCATTTTTGACAATAAATTCTTTACCACCAATCTTGAGCGGTTGAGAAAAAGGCATTGTTTCACCTTTCGTCATCAAATCTTCAATTTTTTGACGATCGGCCGGAGTACCGAGCGGCAAATCTTTTTCCGCCGCACGCATCGATTTCCATAAAGAGCTTTTTATCGAATCGTGCGGGCAGGGCTGTTCGGCCATTGTATTGACCAAAATATCTGATTTTTGTTCACGCGCAAGGTTTGGCGAATCAGCCAGCATTCTATTCAGCTCTTCACAAAACTGGCCGCGATAAATTTTGGCAGCCTCGCCGTGCAGACCGTTTTTTTCGCCGACCGTCGCATCAATAATTTGGCGCGCTTCTTCTGGGGTCAATTCGGTCTTGCCAGCCAAAATACCTTTAGCTTTCTCGAGATTGGCCTGCAATTTTTGCTGAATTTCTGGTAATTGCTCTTGCAATTTTGGATCGAGCCGACCGCGCTCGCGCAAAGATTGAACTCGCGCATTATCAGTCAAACTATCGAGTTTACCTTTGTTTCCACCCTGCTCAACCCTATTTGCTTGTTCCAAATTTTGTAAACCGCGACCCGCTTCTTGATCAGCATTTTGAGCCAGCGTAAAAAATCTATCTTTATCTTCCGGTTTTGTAACTTGGGGCAATAATTTATCCAATTCGCGTTGGAGCTCAGCCACTTTCATAAAATTCGGCTTTTTATCTTTATCAGCCTGTTCAGCCTTTCGCTCGGTCGCTCGCTGTGCTTCTAGATTTGGATTGGACATTTTGTTTAATTTTTAATTTTAATTTTTGATTTTAAAGTTTAGCAATCTCGGCCTCGATTTTGTCCAATTCGGCTGCTTCGTTTTGGCGCGAATCGTCTTCAATTGCCTGGCTTTGCGCCATATGTGCCGAGCGCAAAATATCTTTCAATTTTTCGTATTTGGTCTGTAAAATTTTCAATTTTTCTTGCTCGAAATTCTGCTCAGCTGCTTCCGCTTTAAGCAAGATTTCTTTCGCAGTTGCCAATTCCGAATCATTCAAAGCTGGCAAAACATAGGCAATCCAATCTTCCCGCTCCTCGGTCGAAGGCATGAGCGGGGAGCGATTGACCAAAGCGGTGATTTCAGAAAGATCCATTTTGTTTGTTTTTAAATTTTATCTTCTCGCCATTTTATCACAAAAATTTGACTTTTTCAAGCACTAAGAAACAACCGAGAATTGAGTATTTTTGCTTTTATAGCAATTTTATGCTACAATAATCGAGCATCGACTAATACAAATATGCAAATCCAAAATGTGCAAGCGTCCTTGTTTACTTCCCAAGAAGTAACAGTGCCGAGTCGACTGATATTTGGTATAGAAGACATGCCAGCTGCGAAAACAACCAAAAAATCTTTAGAGTCAGGAGCCTCAGATCAAGATTTCAAACAAATTAGCAAAGAGATTTCAGAAAATGAGACTGAAGCTAAAAATGCAAAATTACTGGAATTACAAGCTACGCAGGAGCAATTCAGCTCTATAAATGAAGAAATCTCAGGACAAAAATCACCGCAGGAAGACTTCGAAGCTATCAACAACGAAATTCAGACAAATGAAGCTAAAGACAAAAAACAAGATAAAAGTGATTGGGAAGCAATTATCGATGAAATCGAGGGAAACAAGTAGTCCGGTGTTAAATTCGACGGCGAGACAAACAACCCGCCTCCAAAAGGAACAATTTTGGAATAATCCAAAATATTTTTCGAAAAGTGGTTCAAGCGCCTTCCTCGAGAAAACTGTGCCTAAGCCACTTTTTTTGAAAGTAAAAAATGAAAGCGAAGACCAGCGCGACTGTATTGCCAATCGGATAAGAAACCCAAATTCCCAGTTCACCGAGATGACAATTCGTCGAGAGAAAATAAGCAAACACGAAAGTCGCGAGCACTTGCGTCATCGCGAGAAACATCGAAGTTGTCGTTTGTCCGGCGGCTTTCAGCGTCCCGAGGATCACCATTTGAATGCCGATAAAACCGAAAGTCGGCGCGATGAGACGAATGAAAAGCGCGGAAGTTGCGACTAATTCGGTCTCACCCGGGACGAGAAAATTCGCGATTTGCGGAGCAAAAATAAAAACTAAAACTCCTAAAACCGTGAGCGAGCCGAACGCAATTTTCATACCCGCTTTCACGATTTTGAGCGTGCGATCGTGCTGCCGCGCGCCAAGATTGTTGCCAACCAAAGTATTCGACGCCATCGCAAAACCGAGCGCCGGAATAATCACGAACATCAAAATGCGCGTCCCGATACCGAAAGCCGCAACGGCGAGCGTGCCGAAAGTCGCGACAACCAAAGTCATCAAGACCATGCCGATCGAACGCGAAGACATCTCAAGCGAAGAGGGGACACCGAGCCGAAAAATCTTTTTCACCCAACTTTTTTGCAAAATAAAATCACGCAAACTCAAACCATAATTAAATTTGCGGGTGAAAAGTAGCGCGAGACCGATCACCGCCGAAAGCATCTCGGTAATGAAAGTCGCCCACGCGACACCAGCGACACCGAGCGGCGGGATGAATTTCCAGCCGAAAAGGAACAGCGGATCGAGAAAAAAATTGAGAATCACTGTCCCGGTCACGATGTAAAACGGCAGCCGCACTTCGCCGATCCCGCGCAGCGAGGACTGAAAAATCATGAAAATAAACATCGCGGGCATCGTGAGAAAAGAAATTTGCAAATAATCCGTCGCCCACGGCAGAACATTCGGATCGTCGGTGAGAAAACCGAGCGACCAATGCGCAAGCAAATAACCGAGCGCGCCAATCAAAATTGAAACCAAAACAACAAAAGAAATCGTTTGCCCGGTCGCGCGCGCGACTTGTTGTTTTTCACCGCGACCGTTGAATTGGGCGACGAGAATCGATCCGGCGAGCGTGAGTCCCATCGCAAGCGATTGGAGGAAAAAAATAATCGGCATCGAGAGCGAGACTGCCGCGACTGCGTCCGTCCCGATTCGACCCACCCAAAAAGTATCGATTAATTGATAAACCGTTTGAATCGTATTGACGAGAATGACCGGAATTGCGATCGAGAGAATCGAGCGGACGATCGGACCTTCAAGCAGTTTTTTTTGGCGAGCTTCCATACTGATGTATTAAAATTAGCTGTTTTCAAATCCTAAAATCCTCTCCATTAAAAATGGACTGTTGAAGTTTTTCAATCTCATCTATAAGGTTTATTAAATTTTTAGAAAAGCTGTCTATATCAGACTCAGCTTTTTCTTCTTTCTTATACAAGAGTCCTCGCTTTCTCTTAGCTACTATTTTTATTCTTTCAATCTCTCCCTCCATTTCAGGATGACGATAAAGATGCACTGAATGAAATATCTGATTTCTTTTCTCTTCAGCCTGGCTTAGTTTAACAATCAAACTATCAACTTCTTCTCTCTCGGGAAATTTATATCGCATAATACAAGAAAGTGCATCTAAAAGATTTTTAAAAGACATTTGTGCAACTGCAATAGCTCCGATTTTATTGTCTTCAGAAATCAATCTGGCTAACAAAGCTCCCAGCATGAACTCCACGATAGAAAAATTATGCGCAGCACTACCGATCTTTTCGAAAAATTTTTTTTGCATAAAAAATTTTAATTTTTGGTCGGGGTGAGAGGACTTGAACCTCCGACCTCACGCACCCCATGCGTGCGCGCTAGCCAACTGCGCCACACCCCGATAATATTTCTTGAAGAGATTTTAAAGGACTTGCCCAGCCAGAGGCGGGTCCGCCTCCGGCGGAAACCTCCGACCTTCCCGATGCCCATCGGGACGCGCTAGCCAACCCTGCCTGCCGGCAGCCAACTGCGGGACAAAATCCAGCCTTCGGCTCCACACCCCGATTCGCGGATTTTATTTCTTTTTGAGAAAAAATGCACCGAGTGCACTCGCGAGCGGCGCAGCCAAAACAAGTGCAAGTGAGCCGACCAAAGTGCGGACAATTTCCTCCGCGGCGAACTCGGAATTCACAAGCGCCCAGAGCGGCTGATTGCCGTCGACCGCGAAAAGCAAAATCAGTGGCAACGCAACGCCGGCGTACGCGAGCGCGAGCGTATTCACCATCGACGCGATGTGCTCCCGACCGACGCGCAAACTGCGTTTGAAAATTTCGCGGCGCGATAAATTTGGATTGGCCAAAATTAATTCGTCGGCAGTCGTCACCTCAGCGACAGTAATGTCGTCCAAAACTCCGAGCGCGCCGAGCAAAATTCCCGCGAGCAACAAACCTTTCAAGTCGAGATTTTGGAAAACACCGCTCGTAAGATAAAAACTTTCTTCCGTGCCTGTACCAAAAAGTGATGCGAAATTGGTGAAAAAAATCGCGAGTCCGGTCGAGACGGCGAGCGTCGCAAGCGTCGCGAGAAAAGCTAGCCACGAGCGAAAATTGAAACCATGCGCGAGAAAAATCGTGACTCCGGCGATCAAAACACAGCCCGCAAGTCCGACCCAAAGCGGGGGATAGCTCGCTGCCAAAGCCGGAATTATTCCGAATAAAATCAGTCCGATCGACGCGGCGAGACCGAGCAGCGCGGTGAATCCACGCCAGCCGCCGACCGCGATCAGGATCGCGACGAAGATCGCGACGATCCCGAGCAGGGCAGCGAGTCGATAATGATCGTAAATTTGCCAAACCATTTTGCCCTCGACATCGAAACGCCCCAAAACAAATTTTTCACCCAAGACCGGTTTTTGATTCGCCGTCGTGATGAATTCCGGATCAACCTCGACCTCGACCGACCGACCGTCGAGCATTTCGAAAGTCGATTTGTCCTTTTGAATATCGGTGACTTTGCCGACTGCGAAATCAAATTCATTATTTTCGGCCAAAGCGAAATTACTCAAGAAAATGAAAAGCGAGATTGCGAGTAATATTTTTTTCAAGATTCCAAAACTGACGAATCCAGCCGAAGCCCGAAGGCGAAGGCTGGTCGGGGTGAGAGGACTTGAACCTCCGACCTCGTCGACCCGAACGACGCGCGCTAGCCAACTGCGCTACACCCCGATGTTATTTCTTGAAGAGATTTTAAAGGACTTGCCCAGCCATAGGCGGGTCCGCCTCCGGCGGAAACCGACGACCTTCCCGATGTCCATCGGGACGCGCTAGCCAACTGCGGGACGAAGTCCAGCCTTCGGCTCTACACCTCGAAAGTTCGCGAATTTTAGTCTAGCGGCGCAAACGCTGCAATTCTTTTTGGAAACTCGCGACATCTTTAAATTCGCGATAAACCGAAGCGTAGCGAATGTACGCGACATCGTCGAGCTGTTTCAAGGCTTTCATGACGAGATTGCCAATTTTGCGCGAATCAACTTCTTTCTCGCCGCGCAGCTCCTCTTCGATCGCGTTGAGAATCAATTCGATTTGATCTTGGCGCACTGGCCTTTTTTGGCAAGCCACCCAAAGACTTTTTTCCAATTTCTCGCGAGTGAATGGCTCGCGGTTGCCATCTTTTTTGACCACAATGCAATTCGGTGAATCGACGCGCTCGTAAGTCGTAAAACGAAAACCGCATTTGAGACATTCGCGACGACGGCGAATCGAATTGCCACCATCTGCCGCACGCGAATCAATCACGCTGGTATCCTCGGCACCACATTTTTGGCAAATCATCAGAGAATTTTCGAATTTTCAATTTTCGAATTTTCAAACAATTCTCAAAATTCAAAAATTGACTAAAAATACTTTACTCAAAATTATACGAATTGGAAAGCTCCTTTCGCAACCTTAGCGACTTTATCTGCCTTCTAAACCTTTACTATCGATCCCGAGAAATTCAAAAGCGGCTGGTGTCGCGACCCGTCCGCGGGGAGTGCGCGCGATCAACCCGAGTTGCAGCAAATATGGCTCGACGACAGTCTCGATCGTATCCATTTCTTCCGAAGCGGCTGCGGCGAGTGTCGACAATCCGACCGGACCGCCCGCGAATTTTTTGACGAGAATCTCGAGAATCCGGCGGTCGTGTGCGTCAAGTCCGAACGAATCGACGCCGAGATTTTTCAAACCAGACTCGACGACACCACAGTGAATTACTCCGGAATGTTCGATTTCCGCGAAATCGCGCATCCGTCGGAGCAGTCGATTCGCGATCCGCGGCGTCGCACGCGCGGATTTCGCCAATTTTTCGCACGCGGCGGGTTCAATTTCGACTCCCAAAATTTGCGCCGAGCGCGCGAGAATTTTTTCGATTTCGGAATTTTGGTAAAAATCCAAGCGGAAAATTGAACCGAAGCGGTCGCGCAGCGGCGCGGACAGTCCTGAGAATTTCGTAGTCGCACCGACGAGCGTGAATCGCGGCACATCGAGCCGCATCGTTTTCGCGCTCGGACCTTTTCCCAAAACCAAATCGATCGCGAAATCTTCCATCGCGGAGTACAAAACTTCCTCGACGACGGTGCGCAGTCGGTGAATTTCGTCGATGAAAAGGAGATCGCCGGGCTGCAAATTCGTCAAAATCGCGGCGAGATCGCCGGCTTTTTCGAGCGCGGGACCGGAAGTGATCCGCAAATTCACGCCGAGTTCGTTCGCGAGAACTGTTGCCAAAGTCGTTTTCCCGAGTCCCGGCGGTCCGTAGAATAAAGTGTGTTCGAGCGGCTCGCCGCGTTTTTTCGCCGCCGCGAGGAAGACTTTTAAATTTTTTTTCAAATCGGACTGCCCGATGTATTCGTCGAAACTGCCGGGGCGCAGCGTCGCGTCGAATTTCGAAAATTCGTCCGACTCGGCGGTCGGCGCGACCGGACTTTTTTTCTTCGCGGAATTTTTTTCGCGTTCGATCATTTCATAAAACATGAAGCATGGAACATGAAACAAAAAATTTCTTCTTAGTTCTTAGTTCTTATTCCTTATTCCTTACTTCTTACTCCTTAATTCTTTGTGGCGTCCCCGGGATGATTCGAACATCCGACCTTTGCCTTAGAAGGGCACTGCTCTATCCAGCTGAGCTACGGGGACATAAGTTAAGTTTGGCGACGCAGTCCGCCGAAGCCTGGGCGAAGGCGGAAGCTACGAGCGCAAATTGGGAACATTTTAGCGGACTTGTCCGCCGTAGTCTCGAGAGACGAAGGCAGATTTGCAGGTGGGGGAGAAAAAAGTTAAAATCGGGACACAAAACCTCAAACAGTTTTCTATTTTGAATTCGGAAAAATGCTGACACGAGCAGTTTGGAAATATTCCAAAGAGCCGCTTACAGAAGCCAAAAAACCTCTCGAACGAATCGCGAGTTTTTCGAGTTAAAACTGTTTGGGGGTTATTTTTAATCCCCACAAAATGGATTCCTCAATTTTATTGCTCATTGCTGGGCTGATCGCTGGCGCGGCCGGCGGTTTCTTTTTCGCCGCTGGAAAATTCAAAAAGCAGACCGAGGACTCAGCCAAAAAAGCGGCCAAGATTATTTCCGACGCTGAGGCGCACGCTCGGGAAATCGAGAAACACGCTCACGAAAGCGAAAAACGCGCCCACGCCACAGTCGAAGATTCGCGGAAAGAGGCTGAAAAAAATCGTGAAAAAGCCGAAAAAATTCTCGCCGAGGCGAAGACCGAAGAGAAAGAAATTAAGTCAAAAATCGCCGCGAGTGAGCAGCGACTTGTCGAAAAAGAGAAAAATCTCGATACGAAAATCGACAATCTCGAAAAACAGAAAATTACTCTCGAAAGCCGAGAAAAAGAAATTGAAGACATAAAAGTCGAGGCCGAGAAAATCCGCGATCAGGAAAAAACCAAACTCGAACAAGTCGCGAAATTGTCGAAAGACGAGGCCAAAAAACAATTACTCGAAAAAGTCGAAAAAGAAAACGAGGCCGAACTGCTCAAAAAAATTCAGGAAGGTGAGGCGAAAGCGAAGCTTGAAGCCGACAAAAAAGCGGGGAATATCATCGCCGCGGCTATTCAAAGAATGGCGCAGGAAGCGACGAGCGAGTCGACCGTGACCCTCGTCCCGCTCGCGGACGACGGATTGAAAGGGCGCATCATCGGCCGCGAAGGTCGGAATATCACCGCTTTCGAAATGGCGACCGGGGTCGATGTGATCGTCGACGATACGCCCGGTGCGGTTTTAATTTCGGGATTCGATCTTTTGCGAAGATATGTCGCGAAAACCGCCCTCGAAAAATTGATTTCGGACGGTCGCATCCATCCGGCGCGCATCGAGGAGACTGTGAAAAAAGCGGAAGAAGACGCGCAAAAATTGATGCAAGAATGGGGCGAACAACTCGCGGTCGAGACCGGCGTCGTCGGACTCCCGCCGAATTTATTGAAATTGATCGGGCGATTGAGATTTCGAACGAGTTACGGTCAAAATGTTTTAAAACACTCCGCGGAGGCGGCATGGCTCGGCGCGGCGATCGCGAGCGAGCTCGGCGCGGATGTGAAAACCGTGAAAACCGCGTGTCTCCTCCACGACATCGGAAAAGCGGTCGACCACGAAGTCGAAGGTCCGCACGCCGTCATCGGCGCGAACATTTTGCGCAAATTTAAAATCCCAGAAGAAATCGTCCACGCGGTCGAGGCGCACCACGAAGATGTGCCGATCGAATCTATGACCGATATCATCGTCCAAGTCGCGGACGCGATTTCGGCGAGTCGGCCGGGCGCGCGTCGCGAAAGTCTCGATGCATACATCAAGCGTCTTGAAGAACTCGAAAATATTTCGAAAAGTTTCGGCGGCGTCGCGAATGCTTTCGCGATTCAAGCTGGTCGGGAAGTGCGCGTGATCGTGAAACCGGACGAAATCGACGATCTCGCCGCGCACAAATTGGCGAAAGAAATCTCAGCGCGCATCGAATCGGAAATGACTTACCCGGGGCAAATCAAAGTGAATGTCATCCGCGAAACTCGGGCTGAGGAGCTAGCGAAGTAATTTTTAATTTAAAAAATGGGAACGATTTTCCTCGCGACCGGACTCGCATTTCTCGCTTTTCTCGGCGGAGGAGTCTTGTCGCATCGCTTTTCCCATTTTCTCGCGCGGAATGCCGGGCCGGTGATCGCATTCGGGAGCGGCGCGATGCTCGCGATTACTTTTTTGCATGTTTTGCCAGAGGCGATTGCGACAGCGGGCGAACCAGCTTGGTGGCTCGTCTTGGCTGGAATTTTGTTTTTCTTTACGCTGGAACATTTTTTCTATTTGCATGGTTGCCCCGATCACGATCATCCCGGCGAATGCGAAAATCACGCGCTCGGTCCGCTCGCTGCGATCGGCATCGGGACGCACTCTTTTTTCGATGGCGTCCTGATCGTCTTCGCTTTTCTCGTCAATCCAGTGCTGGGCTGGATGACCGCGCTTGGCATCGTCCTGCACAAATTCCCGGCCGGAGCGATTTTGCATTCGCTGATTTGCCACAAAAAGGATCACTCCAAAAAGCAGTTGTGGTGGATTTTCGCCGTCGCCGCGACGACTCCGCTCGCCGCGATTTTCACGCCTTGGCTGCGGAAATTTTCCGAGCAAGAGATCGGCTTCGGTCTGGCTTTCTCGGCAGGAACTTTGCTCTATATCACGCTTTCCGATTTGCTGCCCGAGACACATCACGCGAAAAACAGACTGAACCTCGTTTTTTTACTAATCGGCATTGCTCTGATTTTTAGTTTTGGTTATTTCTTCCCGGTCGAATAGACCAAAAGCTCGCGCAATTCGAGATTTATCTGTAAAATCTCGCGGCTATGAAAATCGGGATTGATGCTCGAATGTATTCCAGCGGTTTCACAGGGATCGGCCGTTATACTTTTGAATTGATTCGCGGTCTAGCTCGACTCGATACTGAAAATGAGTTTGTCGTCTTTTTGAATCCTGAGGAATTCGAACATTTTTCCGTCCCAGCCGGAAATTTCCGCGGCGTGAAAGTCGCCGCGCCGCATTACTCGCTGGCCGAGCAGACTACTTTTTTGAAACAGCTCAATGCGGAGAAGCTGGATTTGATGCACTTTTCGCATTTCAATGCTCCGCTTTTTTATCTGGGCAAGTCGGTCGTGACGATTCATGACCTCACCCTTTCCAAATTCCCAGGGAAGAAGATGAATAAACTGGTTCATCGCCTGGCTTACAATCTCGTCCTGCGACGCGCGGTCAGCCACGCCCGGAAAATCATTGCCGTTTCACAGAATACAAAAAAGGATTTGATGGAGCTGTTGAAAGTCAATTCCGAAAAAATCGAGGTGATCTGGAATGGAGTCGGCCGCGAATTCGTGCCCTCGGTCCCAACCGAGCTTTCGAAAAAACAGCTCGCCAAGAAATTTGGCATCCGGCAAAACTATCTGCTCTACACTGGAGTCTGGCGCGACCACAAAAATATTTTGGGAATGCTGGAAGCAATCGCGCAAATCGTCGAGCAACAAAAAGATTTCGAAGGTGAAATCGTGATTACCGGTCGGCCGAATAGGGTTTACGCGCCTGAAATTTTTGCCAAAGTGCGTGAACTCGGCTTGCAAGATCGTTTCGTCTTTACTGATCTCGTCTCCGATCAGGATCTTCTGCAGCTTTATCAAAATGCGCGCGTGTTCGTTTTTCCGAGCTTTTATGAAGGTTTTGGCTTGCCGCCACTTGAGGCAATGGCTTGCGGCGTGCCAGTCGTAGCTAGCAATTCCAGCTCAATTCCTGAAATTTGCGGCGAGAAAAACGCGCTTTTTTTCAATCCGAAAAATACTGAAAATATGTCCGCGAAAATCTGGGAAGCTTGGTCGAATGAAGCGACGCGCAAAAAATTGCGCGAACGCGGCCTCACTAGAGTGCTTGATTTCTCTTGGCGCAAGATGAGCGAAGCGACTTACGCCATCTATCGCGAAGCGCTCGGAATTTAATTTCCGAATTTGCTAAAATCCCCGCCGGTGCAAAAAACCGCGCTGATTTCCGTTTCCGACAAAACTGGCCTCGCCGAGTTCGCGGTCGGGCTGAAAAAACTCAAATTCGAGATTTTGTCGACGGGCGGGACTTTCGATTTTTTGCAAAAAAATAAGATACCGGCGACCCGCGTCGAGGACGTGACGGAATTTCCCGAGATTCTCGGCGGACGGGTCAAAACGCTCCATCCGAAAATTTTCGGTGGGATTCTCGCGCGGGATTCGAAAAAAGATTCGGCGGAACTCGCAAAATTCAAAATTCCGAAAATCGACCTCGTCGTCGTGAATCTTTATCCATTCGAAAAAACGATCGCGCAAAAAAATGTGAAATTTGCGGACGCGATCGAAAATATCGATATCGGCGGAGTTTCGCTGATTCGCGCCGCAGCGAAAAATTTC
>JAZDNQ010000047.1:0-19355 GCA_043799575.1 Patescibacteria group bacterium
GCGGAAGTTTTGCGCGATCTCGCGCGCGGCTTGAATTAAAAAAATTAACCCCAAAAATATGATTTTCGATTATCGTGTCGACGGCTATGAAATTTTGCCGCGCGACAAAAAACTCATCGAGGAAAAAATCGTGAAACTCGAACGATTCGACAATCGGCTCGCGAAGTCAGATGAAGACGCGGTGAAAGTCCATGTGAATCTTTTTCGCGGGACACGGCACAACTCGCCGAATTTTGGTTTGAAAGTCCAAATCACGGCCGCGGGAATTTCACTGCGCGGCGAAGCGAGCGGCAAGACTGTCGCGGACGCGATCGATGAAGTCGAACGCAAATTGCGTGCACAGATTGAGAAGATGAAAAATTAAGCCACAGCGGCAAGCTCACCACGCGCCGCAATTCTTCTTTGTCTCAAAGCCGTAGCTTTTCTTTGCCAAATTTTACCTTTTTCGATATCTAAAATTATACCGTTTAATTTTTCAAAATACTTATATAAATCGGAATATTCGATATTTGTCTCGGAAGACTTTACAAAAAAATCTTTGTTAAATTTATTTTTGAATTCGAAAAAATCTTTACATGGGGAACGACTTTTATCTAACCCATACTCCGAAATTAATTTCGAAATTAAAAATAAGATTTGCCTAAAGCCTAACAACGCACTCGTCAGCTCTGACCTTTGAGTATTTGGATCGCGCGTCAAGCTTAAAAGCTCATTACGGAACGACCTATAGCCAGCAAAAACCGTATTGCTCCACAAATCTATAAATATGGATTTTCTATCTTCTGGTACGGGCTGACCAGCTGCCTGTGTCTGACCCAATTGAATCTCGAGCGCTTTGATAACAAGCTTTTGGTCTTCTTGGCCTAATTTATCTCCGTCAACTTCACCCCTTAAAAGCATTTGGATTGTCTCTTCTGTTGAGGTTGCTGATTGTCCTTTTTCTGTCAGCCTTATAGGTGCCTTTTTTTCACCAAAATTAAACTCTAATTGCTTAGATTCGCCACCAAAAGCAAGTGTTGTCTGTTCATGTCCAGAGCGACCTTCAGCCATTTTTTAAAATTAAGGTTTGTCATTCTAAAATTGATTTAACTATTTGTCAAATCTAATTTCTTCACAAATTTTAAATCAAAAAATCAAGACTGAGAAATATTTAGATTCGCGTTTTTCAGCTTTTTTGGTAGAATCGAGCTCACGTTTTTAGCCCTTTCATGAGAGTCTCCGACCTCGCTCGCAAGCTCGGCATCAAAACCGAAGAGCTCCGCGCAAAGCTCGCGGACTTTGGCGTGGGCGAAAAAACAATCGAGATTGACCAAACGAAAGCCGAAGAGATTATCCAAAACTGGGGCAAAAAAAACGAAAAAGAAGAAAGCGACGAAGGACTGCTCGGGATGGTTTTTGACGAGGAAGTCGAGGAAGAAGCGACTGAGGCCGAGCAAAAAGAAGCACCAAAAAAGACTGTCTCTACCGATGAAAAAAAAGAAGCCACGCCGGAAAAATCTGCGAATGCCGATCAAGAAGCGGCACGAGCACGCTGGGCGCGCGCGAAAAAAGCCAGCGAAAAATTGATTTCGCGGAAGGTCAAAAAAATGGAAAAGGATAAGGTCACGCGATTGACTCGCCAACAAGAAAAATTGGAGGAAGCAATGTCCGACTCGAGCAAACAAGCCGCGGCGGCGCATGGCGAAATCAAAATCGCCGACACGATTTCCGTTCGAGAATTGGGCGAAAAAATGGGCGTCTCCCCGATTCGCATCGTGGGCGAACTTTTGAAAAATGGTGTGATGGCGAATCTCAACGCGATGATCGATTACGACACCGCCGCGATCGTTTGCGAGGCTTTCAATTGTCATGTCGCACGCGACACGAGCGCCGTCTCGGGAAAAGAAATTTTGAAAGGCAACATCGCGAAACTGCTCGAAGACGACCCGGCGAATCTCGTCGACCGTCCGCCGATCGTCGCGGTAATGGGACACGTCGACCACGGCAAAACGACTTTGCTCGACGCGATCAGAAAAACGAATGTCGTCGCGGGTGAATCCGGTGGAATCACGCAGCACATCGGCGCGTACCAGGTCAAAATCAAAGACCGGAAAATTACTTTTCTCGACACGCCGGGACACGAAGCGTTTACAACAATGCGCGCTCGCGGTGCGCGCGCGACCGACATCGCGGTGATTGTGGTCGCGGCCGAGGAGGGAATCAAACCACAAACGATTGAGGCGATCAATCATGCCAGAGCGGCTGAAGTACCTATTATTATCGCGATTACGAAGATCGACAAACCAGGCGCGAATCTCGAAAAAGTGAAAGGTGAACTCGCCGAGCATGATTTGCAAGCCACCGATTGGGGCGGCAAAACCGAGGTCGTCCCCGTTTCGGCTTTGACCGGCAAAGGTGTCGAGGAATTACTCGAAATTATTTTGCTGACGAATGATGTCGACCCGGCGAAAGCGAATCCGAATCGCAATGCGGTCGGGACAGTCATCGAATCGAGATTGGACAAATCGCTCGGTCCGGTCGCAACAGTTTTGGTAAATACTGGCACTTTGAAAACTGGGGACAACTTTGTGATTGGTCCGGTCGTCGGCAAAGTGAAAAAAATGCTGGATTGGAATCAAAAAAATGTGAAATCTGCCGAGCCAGGTATGCCGGTTTTGATTGCTGGACTAGGCGAGCTCCCCCATACCGGGGTCGGCGAAATTTTGCAGGTGCTCCCAGATGGCGAGACCGCGAAAAAGAAAGCGCTCGAGATGCAGAAAATTCTCGATACGGCGGCGCGCGAAAAAGCTGGCGGCATGAGTCAAATCATCGGTCGGATTAATTCCGGAAATTTGAAAGAACTGAAAATCGTTTTGAAAGCGGATGTCGAAGGCTCGCTCGAAGCGATTTCGGAAAACATCGCGAAAATCGGGAATGAAAATGTGAAAGCGAAAATCATTCATTCTGGCGTCGGACAGGTCAGCGAAACTGATGTCCTGATGGCCTCTGCCGCGGACGGGTTTTTGATCGCGTTTCACGTCCCGATCTCGCCTAGCGCCGCGAAACTCGCCGACCGCGAAGGTGTCACGATTCGCCAGCACACGATTATTTACAAGCTTTTGGAAGAAATTGAGAAAATGTTGAACGGACTGCTTGATCCGGAGGAAATCGAAACGACGCTCGGCGAACTCGAAGTCCGCGGAATATTTTTTACGAAAGGCAAAGAACAAACTGTCGGCGGCATGGTGAAATCCGGAATCATGCAGAGAAATGCAAAAATTCGGATTTTGCGTGACGGTCAGCTCATCGATGAAGGCAAAATCGTGGGCTTGAAGCGTGAAAAAGATGATGCGAAAGAGGTGAAAGAAGGCTTCGAGTGTGGACTGAAAGTCCAGATCGCGAAAGAGCGCATCAAGGAAGGAGACATCGTCGAAGCCTGGACAATTGAAAAAAAGGAAAGGAAGCTTTGATCATGAAGCACGCAACATTTTGCTTCATGTTTCATGTTTCATGTTTTTGATGGCGCGGAAGACGGGACTTGAACCCGCGACCTCTGCCGTGACAGGGCAGCGCTCTAACCAGCTGAGCTACTCCCGCGTAGGAGTTGAAATTTTGTTTGTCTCGAGCGGAGTCCGCCGTGGCGGACTACTCCCGCGTGAGAGCCGGATGATTTTAAGTTGGGTTTGAAATTGTTGCAAACCTAATTTTTAAGCCACTTCGTGCTTCATGTTTTATGCCCCGAAGGGGCCCCTTTGGGGTTTTATGTTTCATGATTAACCTTGCTTTTTTGGCTTATTTTTGGTAAAATGGCATGAAAAATTACAAAAATAAATGCCGGGAAACCAAACTCTTCTCGCCTCCCAAAAGCCAACAAAAACAATCGCGCCGCGTGAAATCGAGGCCGCGGATGCGTTGAACGAAATCAATCGCGGTTTAGCGGAGAAAAAAACCCGAGCGACGGCACGGGCGAACAAAGCGACGTACGTCGAAATTTCGAGTATTCCGATCAATGTCGATCTGATTTCCGAAATTAATTTGGACGAGGCGGCGGCCGCGCTCGCGCTCCCCTTTTTCCAGGTCGGGAGAAAATTACGCGTCGCGATCGTCGATCCGCAAAACACAGCGACCAAAAAATATCTCGAAAGTCTCAAAAACAAGGGTTTCGAAATTTTTCTCGGACTCGCGAGCCACGATGGCTTGCTTGCAAAAATCGAGGAAATTCGCGCGCTGAAACCGCGCCGGCCGGATGAATTTCGGAATGAAAATGCTGAATCGGATTTGAAAAATTACGAGGAGGAGCTGCACGAGCTAGAAAAACTAGCGACCGAGTCGGATCAACTTGCAGCCAAAGAAATTTTGAATCGGATTTTGATCGGAGCGCTGCGCACCGCCGCAAGCGACATCCATTTTCAGCCCGAGGAACAAAAAATCGCGCTGCGATTTCGCATCGACGGGATTTTGCAAAAAGTCCTCGAATTCGAGAAAAAAACAGGCGATGAAGTTTTGAACCAGCTGAAATTCGAGGCGAAATTGCGGATGAATGTCGCTGCAACGCCACAGGACGGCCGGCTGAGCTTCCTCGCGAACGATCGCAAAATCGATGTCCGCGTCGCGACGCTGCCGACTGAATTTGGAGAAAGTGTCGTGTGCCGAATTTTGGATTCTGGCAAAAAAATTCTTACACTCGAAGAACTCGGATTCGGCAATGTCGCACTCGCGAATCTCCAAAATATCGAGCTGATGCGCGAAGGCATGTTGCTCGTGACTGGCCCGACAGGCTCGGGAAAAACGACAACTTTGTACACCGTGATGTCGAATTTGAATCGCCCGGAACGCAAAATTGTGACCCTCGAAAATCCGATCGAATATCATCTCGACAACGTCGTACAAAGTCAGATCGATGAGCACGCCAATTACGGTTTTGCGGATGGGCTGAAAGCTCTCCTTCGCCAAGATCCGAATGTTTTGATGGTCGGTGAAATTCGCGACGAAGATACTGCGACGACTGCCGCGCAAGCCGCGATGACCGGCCACATTTTGCTCTCGACGCTGCACACAAATTCCGCGATTGAAACTATCCCCCGTTTGCTCGACCTCGGACTGAAGCCATTTGTACTCGCATCGAGTCTCGGAATCGTCGTCGCACAGCGGCTCGTCCGTCGACCGTGTCAAAAATGCGCGCACAAAATTTCACCGGACGAAAAAACCATCGCGAAATTGACTCCGCATTTCACAGCGATGCGCCGCGTGAATCACAATGCGACAGGTTCTCAATTACCGGAATTTTTGTGGGAAACGAAAGGCTGCCCGGCTTGCGGCGAGACGGGCTATCACGGCCAGGTCGCGATCGCAGAAAGTTTCCACGTCGACGCACAAATGCGCGAATTGATTTTGGCAGAAGCATCAACAGCCGAGCTCACGAAATACGTTCGCGAAAATCAAGGAATGCTTTCTTTCGCAGAAGATGCGCTGCTCAAAGTCGCACTCGGCGAGACAACACTCGCGGAAGTCACCCGCGTCACCGGATTAAATCTAACTATTTAAAATGCTTAAGTTTCTAAAAATCGCCTGCGCGCTCGTGCTCGTGATTCCGTGCGTGAATCTCGCGTACGCAGCCGATGATATGCTCGGACTCGATTTGCCGAGCGGCCTAGATCCGCTCGCCCTATCGGACACCACTGAACCTTTACCGACACCGCAATTCGCCAATAGTGATTTGCTGCTCGGGCTCGATTTGCCGAGCGACTTGGGAGATTTGAATACACCGACTGCACCGACTATTGCCGAGTCAGTCACACCACCCGTCGGAACTCCGGCGATTTCAACTGCACCGACCATACCGACGACTGCAGGCAGCGGCGGTGCGATCGGAGACGAACCAGTCGCGACTCATCCGGCTGCGCCAGCTACACCGACTACTAGTACAACAACCCAAACTTTTTACACCCCGACGCCGAGCACTCTTTTTAACACGCAAATCGCAAGCGCGTCGCTGCTTGATTCGCAATACGATTATTCGCTTCACGCGACCACGACAGCAAAATCCAAAGCCAAACTCGCCGAGACTGGTCCGGCCGCGACTTTGGCTTTCGCGATTTTCGGCGCAATCGGACTCGCATTTTTACTTCGCAAAAAATTGTTAAATGTTTAAAAAACTAAAAGATCTCGTTTCGCGCGAAGCCAAGAAAATTATTGGCGATCCGCTGCATGCGAGTCGCGCCGCGCTCTCGACAGTTTTGATTTTGGGAATTATTTCACTGACGCTCAATCTCGGCGCGCAAGTCATACCGGAGCTGCTCGGGGCGAGCCTGGGAAAGACACTCGGCGCGGGAGAAGATCTGAGAGCAATCAACACACAAAGAGCAGCTGATCAAGCGATCGTCGAGCGCACTCGCACCTGTATCGCCAACCGCAAAGGGGAGAAGGACTCAAAAATGATGGCGGAGCTTGAAAAAAGCATGAAAGGTGTTTTGCCTGGCATAGGCAAATTGATTCTCAATGATCCAGCCACAGCGGAAAATCGCAAAAAACAGCTTGTTGTCGAGATAATGCGCAAATACACCAATTTGAAATTTTGTATCCCGGAACAAAGCTTCGATGTGCTTTACCTCGAAAACTACTCCGGGCTCAGCCAAAGTTTGAATACTTATTTCCAGGCACGCCTGCAGGAAGAAGATCCCGAAAATAATCCTGACGGCGAAGTGCATTCTGTCGGAATCTCCGATCTTTCGGATGAATATTATTATGCCGAACAGGACATCCGTGAAACTCAACAAAATATCACTGATATCATCGACCGAGCAATCGATTCAGCCAAAAAATTGGATCAGCAAACTGAAGATGGTATCGCTCGTTTGGCAAATGTGACCTCCAATCGCATGGCCGCAACTACGAATCTCGCACTCGAACGCATCGGCGAAGTTGGAGCGACAGGCAATAACTCCATCTCTTCGATCGCCAAAATGACCGAAACTCTCATCAAACTTTATGCTGTCGAAAATTCGGTTCCCAGAGAGGTCGGCATGGGTGGCAGCATGGAGCCAACCCCAAAAGAAAAAGAGATGATCGCCAGAATCAGAGAGGCGGCTGGGGATGAAGCCGTCGTAACTGACGATGTTCAGCTCGCTCAATCTGGGCTACCCGAAGTCGGCACGGAAATTAAAGCTGGGGTCGATAAGTTAATCGCGGGAGATACTTTGTCTTACGGTCTTTTAAACTTATTTCCGATCGAAAGACGTCCTGACATTGCCAAACATCTTGGTATCGCGATGACGGAATACATCGGCGTGCAGCTCGGACTTGATCCTTACACTCCCGGGTCGGAAAACCAAATCGAGACTGCTACCAATACTTTTGCGGCCAAAATCAACAATCCGGATGACAATCAAATTTGTTATTCCATGGATCCCTCCCAAGCCGGCAAAGATTGTTTTGGCGCTCCGGCTGAACCCACTTTAAATACTAATGCCTAAAGCCAAAAACATTTTCGTCAGCACAATTTTGGTCGTCTACTGCGGCTTGATCGGCGCGAATTTGGTTTGGCAATACGGCGATCAGATTTTCAGTACAAAACTCAAGACAGAAGTAGCAGGAGAAAATGGAGAGATGTCTCAAGAAGAAAGGGATGCGGAAATCGACGCCCAATTAGAAGCTGATAACTCTAAGGCAAAAACTGCACTGGCGGCTCAAGAATATAAGCAAATGGCCGACGCAGCCACTCAGCAAGCCCGCGCGGCTCAGCAGGAAATTCAGGAAGCCGGGAAAACCGTTTCTCAAAAAGCTACCGAACTCCAAGGGGCGGCATCTAAAATTGCTCTGTGCGTCCAAAAACCGGAAGCCTGCATTCCCAAACCAGTCATCGAAAACCCGAAATACAAAGCCCTTTTGGATACCATTGAGAAAGCTAAAGCGCTGTCCCAAACAATAACGGGAACTGCCGCTGTACTTCAAGAAGAATTCGCCGCTAAACAAGCTGAAATTCAGCTGATGATGTCTCAACTCAATTTCGCACAAAAATGGAACTTGCCAATCTCAGGAGACCTATTGGCCTCAGTACAAAAACTGCAAGCTCAGGCTTCAGAAAAATGCCTCTCGACGATGTCGTCGATCTCCAATATGGACACTGCTCGAGAAGCCGCGAAGGAGACAGCTGCTGCCGGTAAATCAGCCGGGATCGGCGAAGAAACAACTGAGACCGTGGAAGACCCCGAGACTGGTGCCACAACAATTAAAATCGTCCCCGGTGAAGTCGGCGATCCGAGATTCGGCGAAGGCGGCGAAGCACCTCCCGAAATCGATCCTGAAAAGCTAGTCGCCGATGCAGTTGCCAAAGAGCAAAAGCGTCAGGCCGAAATCAAAAGTGCCTGCGCGAAGCTTCAGGGGGTTGGTAATCAAATCACAGCGGGCAGCAAAAATTATGCCGCCCTGGCTTCCAACCTGAGCCAACTAAGAATTGGCCTCGGCTCAACAACCAAGAATGTCATAGACGCTTTGACCAAGACCAAAACAAGCATAACGCAAAATGTCGCCCAACAAATGACCACTTACAATCAAAGCCAAATGCTGAATGCTCAAAAGATGGTCAGCACGCAACTCGCGATCAACAAGGCCAAAGCCGACGCAGCGAAAGCGGAAAAAGCCGGACCCGGCGCGCTACCGATTGGCTTTCTCAATTACGATAGCGAAGGCAACAAGCTCAACCCGAATTATGGAGATGTGATCCCGATTGCTCCGGTCGGAGAAAACGCTCTCCCAACCTGGGACTACAACAGTGGTGATAATAGTAATGGCTAAAATGCACACTCATACTCACATCGCGACTCGCAATCAAACCGCCGCAGTCGGTTATATTCCTTTGCTGAATTTCATTATTTTCTGGGCATACCGCCACGAGCGCTTCGTCGTCGAACACGCAATCAATGGAATTTTGCTGTCGATTTATTTGCTCGGCGCGTATTTTTTGATTCCCGATTTTGGAATTTATATCGCGCTGATTTTCGTCGCGGGCGTCGCCGCTGGCTTCATCCACGCTTCTGCAGGCAAAGAGTTTCGCCTGCCGCCCATCGCGGACTTCGTCGACTGGGTCGCGGACTTTTTTGACAAAAAATAAAAAGCTCTTTAAACTCGCGAACAATTTGGGCCCAAACTTTTTTTGGGATAAGTTGTTTTTTAGCTTAATTTTTGAGTTCTAAAAATTTCGGTTCCGTTTTTCCCGCCAGTCTTTTCGAGAAATTGAAAAGCGAGCTGGCCGAAAAATCGAGCTTCACGCTTTCGGGCGCGGGCAATTTTTCCGCGAAAAGTTTGCTCGCAGACAAGTTATTGAATGGCGAAAAATTGACGCTCTGGGTCGTGAATGAAGCCGGTGAAGCAAACGCGCTCGCTGCACATTTGGCGGAATGGCAAACGCGCCCAGTACAAATTTTCGCAGCAGCGAAAACGGACGAGACCGAGCGCGAAAGAACTTTGCGCTTGATCTGCGAAGCGATCGCGCTCGAAAAATCCGGCGCGATTTTGATCACGACTTTTCGCGACGCGCAGACTTTGCTGCCGAATTTGCGACAGCTCGAAAAAGAAAGTCTCGCCATAAAATCCGGGACTGAGATCAATCGAACTGAATTTTTCAATGATCTCATCGCGCGCGGCTACTCGAATGTAGACAGCGAAACCGAAATTTGGCCGGGGAATTATCGCGCGGTCGGTGGCGTGATCAAGGTTTTTCCGCCCGACTCAGAAAATATTTTCGCGATCGAGCTCGACGGCGAGCTGATCGATTCAATCACGAATCTGAAAACGAATGCGAAACTCGAAAATTTGAAATTGTTGCCGATCGGCGAAGAGCACGCGACTGTCGATCTCATCACCGCGCTCCCCGAAAGCGCGCTCGTCATCGCGGACGAAATTATCGAGGACGAAAATGGTGTCGATGATTCGGGTGTGAAAATGCCAACAATCGAGGCGTGGCTCGCGCGTAATCCCGCCGCGAAAAAGCTATTTTTCACGAGCTTTCCAGAAGACGAAGTCGAATTCGCGCATCTCCGCTTTTTGTCGGTGTTGAAATTCGTGACGCCGCGCGATTTGCTCGACGATTTGCGCATGAAAAAAGATAACGCTTGGCAAGTTTTGATTTTGACGAAACAAAAAACCGAGCTCGAAAATATTTTAAACGAACATAATTTTGTTTTTGGCGCGGGCACGAAAATCGAAGTGCGCGAGCTGGCCGAAGAAGATTTTTCACCGCAGGCTTTTCAGAATCCGGAAATGAAAATCGCCGTCCTCACCGACCGCGAAATTTTTGGTTTTCAGCGCGCCGGCAAAAATGTGAGCGAGCAAAAAGTTTATCTCGACTTCATTACGAGCTTGAAAAATGGAGATTACGTCGTGCACCTCGATCACGGCATCGGGATTTTCCGCGGCATTGAGCAGAAAACCGTCGACGAAATTACGCGCGAATATTTGCGCATTGATTACGCGATGGGCGACAAACTTTTCGTCCCGATCGACCAAGCCGACAAAGTGAATCGCTTCATCGGCACGGGCGACGCGCCGCCGCGACTCACTCGCCTCGGCAGCAGCGAATGGACGACCGTGCAGAAACGCGTCGCTGAGGAAACGAAAAAAGTCGCGAAAGAATTGCTCGCGCTTTACGCCGCACGCGCCGCCGCGAAAGGTTTTCAGTTTTCGGGCGAAGGCGGGAAGCAAATCGAATTCGAGAAAAATTTCCCCTACGAAGAAACTCCGGGGCAACTTCGCGCGATCGCCGATGTGAAAGCGGACATGGAAATGGCGAAGCCGATGGATCGGCTCGTCTGCGGCGATGTCGGTTTCGGCAAAACCGAAGTCGCGCTCCGCGCTGCGTTCAAAGCCGCGCTCGCCGGCAAACAAGTCGCGTTCATTTCGCCAATCACGATTCTCACCGACCAGCATTACAAATCGTTTTCGAAGCGACTCGAAGGTTTCGATATTTCGTGTGAAATGTTGAGTCGTTTCAAAACTCAGGCGCAGCAAAAAAAGATTTTGGAAGGACTCGCAGACGGAAGTGTGCAAATCGTCATCGGGACGCATCGTCTGTTGCAACCCGATGTGAAATTCAAAGATCTCGGTTTGGTGATTATCGACGAGGAGCAAAGATTCGGCGTGAAGCAAAAAGAGAAATTGAAAGAATTGCGCAGCCAGGTCGACATTTTGACGATGACCGCGACGCCGATTCCGCGGACGCTGAATATGGCGCTGAATAAATTGCGCGACATCACGACGATCAATACTCCCCCGCCGGGTCGTCTCCCGATCGTGACCGAAGTGCGACATTTTTCGTGGCATCTCATCCGGGAAGCGATCGAAAAAGAACGCGCTCGCGGCGGCCAAGTTTATTTCCTGCACAATCGCGTCGCGACGATCGAGGGCATCGCGGACAAATTGCGCAGTCTCGTGCCGGAAGCAAAATTTGTGGTGACACACGGTCAGCTCAAAGCCGACGATCTCGAGAATCGGATTCTGGATTTCAAAAATGGCGAATTCGATGTTTTGGTTAGCTCGGCAATTATTGAGAATGGGATCGACCTGCCGAACGCGAATACTTTGATCGTGAACGACGCGGAAAATTTTGGTTTGTCACAACTTTACCAACTTCGTGGACGCGTCGGACGCTCGCGAAAACAAGCGTACGCGTTTTTCTTGTACAACACGCGACACTTGAAAACCGACGCGAAGAAAAGATTGCGCGCGATTGTCGAGGCGAGCGAACTTGGCTCGGGTTTTGAAATTGCGATGAAAGATCTCGAAATTCGTGGCGCAGGCGATATTCTCGGTGCGAGCCAAAGCGGCGCGATCAATGTCGTCGGTGTCTCGCATTTTGTCCGAATGCTGAATCAAGCCGTCGAAGATCTCAAAGCCGGAAAGAAATTGGAAACTGGCGAGGAGGCCGTCGAGAAAAAAACCGACGTCAATCTCGAGCTGCCACTCTCCGCGTTCATCCCGACGAGCTACATTTCCGACACGAAAGAAAAAATTCGCGCGTACCAAAAACTTTCCGCTGCAGATTCGCTCGACGATCTCGCGGAACAAAAACGCGAACTCACCGAGGAATTCGGCAATTTGCCGCTCGAAGTCGTGAATCTTTTGAAAGTGATTCGGCTGAAATTAGCTTGCCGCAAAGCAAATGTCATCGGCGTGAAAGTCGGCCGCGTCTCACCGAAAAAACGCGAAGCAATTTTGGTGCTCGGCGCGAAAGTCCGTCCGGGAAATATTTTGTCAGCACTGCAGGAAAATTCGGCCTGGCAAATTTCCGGTGACAAACTGCGCGTCGATATCGGCGAACTCGGCGTCGACTGGTTGAATGGCTTGCAAAAAACGGTCGAAGCGCTCGCAATCGAAATTCGAAGTGATGAAGTTTTGGCGAAAAATAACTAAAATTCATTTATGCAAAAACTAGTTTGCGGCTCGTGCCAAAAAGAATTCGCTTTAGATTCGAATCGCGTCGTCTGCGAATGCGGCGGTTTGCTCGATTTGATTCAACCGATCGAGGAATTGAAAAAACTCGATCTGCGAAAAATTTTCGACGCGCGCATCGGCAGCCGTGAATTGCCGGACGGCAGCGGCGTGTGGCGTTTTCGCGAACTTTTGTTTCCCGCGAAAAAAATTATTTCGCGCTGGGAAGGCAACACAAGATTGTATTTTTCGGAGAAAATTTCAGGCGAAATCGACGCGGCCATTTTTTTCAAACACGAAGGCGAAAATCCGAGCGGCTCGTTCAAAGATCGCGGGATGACCGCGGCGATCACCGCGGGTGCGGCTGCTGGCAGTCGGAATTTCGTTTGCGCGTCGACCGGCAACACTTCGGCGTCGCTCGCTAGCTACTGTTCGCACGCCGGACTGAATGGAATCGTGATCATTCCGGAAGGCAAAATCGCGTACGGCAAATTGTCACAGGCTTTGGCGTTCGGCGCGAAAGTTCTGCAAATCAAGGGAAATTTTGACGCGGCGATGGAAATGGTAAATGAGCTCGGACGGAAATTTAATCCCGCGAATCCCGCAGAATCGGTTTACATTTTGAACTCGGTGAATCCGTTTCGCGTCGAAGGACAAAAAACAATCGTGCTGGAAATTTTGCAGCAGTTGAATTGGGAAGCGCCCGATTGGATTGTTTTGCCTGCCGGAAATCTCGGAAATACTTCGGCCTTTGGCAAAGCGATCGCAGAAGCTTTCGCGCTCGGACTGATCGCGAAAAAACCGCGCATCGCGGCAGTGCAGGCCGCCGGCGCGAATCCGTTTTTCCAATATTTCGAGTCCGACTGGAAAAAATTCGCGGCAGTCGAAAATCCGGAGACAATCGCGACCGCAATCAAGATCGGCAATCCGCAAAGTTATTTACGCGCGCGCAAAGCGATCGAAGCGACCGATGGCGTCGTGCTCGAAGCGACCGAAAACGAAATTCTAGATGCGAAAGCGACGATCGACGCGGCGGGAATCGGCTGCGAACCAGCGTCCGCGTGTTCGCTCGCCGGGATTCGGCAGCTAGTAAAAAAGGGTGAAATTAAAAAAGGTCAAAAAGTCGTTGGCGTTTTGACTGGCCATTTGCTGAAAGATCCGGACGCGACAATCAATTATCATCTCGGCAAATTGGAAAATATCGAGGCCAAAAAAGCGAATCAGCCAATTGCGGTCGAGCCAAATTTGGATGCTTTTTTCGCTACGATTCGTTAGAATGTCAAGGTGAAAAAAGACTTTTTGTCGATTACCGACCTGCCGAAAGAACAAATTTTAGATTTGCTCGATGTTGCTGCGCTCCAAAAGCGCGGGATAACTTCTGATGTTTTGAAAAATAAAAAAATCGCGCTGTATTTCGAGAAACCGAGCTTGCGAACGAAAGCTAGCTTCGAAGTCGGCATCCAAGAGCTTGGCGGAGAGTTTTCATATTTTTCGACGGACGAGGTCGGCAAGATGGGCGAACGCGAAAGTGTCGATGACTTCGCACATGTTTTGTCGGGATATTTCGATGCGATCGTGGCACGAGTTTATGATCACGTAAATCTCGCAAAATTTGCGGGAACGGCAAGTATTCCAGTCATCAACGCACTCTCCGACCACGAACATCCCTGCCAAATTTTGGCCGATCTTTTGACGATCCGGGAAAAACTCGGACGACTCGACAAGTTTAAGCTCGCCTATCTCGGCGATGGGAATAATGTTGCACTGTCGCTCGCGCTCGCTGCGGAAATTTTGGACTTTGAGTTTATTTTGGCCGGACCGAAAAAATACCAGCTCGGTTATTCGCAAATCAAACAGACGGAAAATCTCGACGAGGCGCTCGACGAAGCGGATGTGATTTACACTGACACGTGGAATTCTATGGGCGAACCAAAAAAATCGGATGAGACAATTTTGACTCCGTTTCAGTTGAACGCGGCCGCATTGCAAAAAGCGAAGCCGAAAGCGATTGTTTTGCATTGTCTCCCCGCGCACCGCGGACAAGAAATCACGGACGAAGTACTCGACGGCCCGCAGTCAGCGGTCTTCGAGCAGGCCGCGAATCGGCTACCAGCGCAAAAATCTTTATTGATTAAGCTTTTCGCGAAAGGCAGCTAGCCACTCTCCGACGCGCGCGAAACGCAGACCGACGAAAATAACACTGAAAACGAGTAGCACAAACGGCCAAGTTGGTTGCGAATTTTTTTGATTCGCGTCGAGCGCCAGCAAATCGGCCGACAGATAATTCGGATCTGGTTGGAAGCCGGACAAAATCAATTCGCCTTTTTCGGATTTCACAAAAATTTCGTATCGACTGCCGTCGCGGAAAAGTGCGCGCGCGAGCAATGCAGAACTAGACTCGCCGAACTGCACGAAGGTTTCGCCGGAGTCGGTCTGGACCACGAAACCGTCGTCGCCGCGAAATTCGACTGTCCCGACGAGTTTTTGTGTGTCGAATTGATTCGTCGCGCCAGGCGTCGGAATTTCCGTTTCCCGAATTTCAGAGCCGTCGAATGCGAGCGCGACTCCTTCCGGCGGACTTTCGAATTCGAGCAGGTCAATTACTTTTCCGCGGAAATCCGCAATTTGAACTTTTTCGCGACCGGAATTATTGAGCGAAATTTTGGTCAAACTACGCGGCAAAGTTTTTATTTCGCCCGGGTGGAGAACGAGCGAATCCGGCAGCCGAATCGTCTTTTGGCGGTCGGAAATTTGCCAATTGCCGAGATTCACCGACCGCGAGCCGAAATTTTCGAGCTCGATGAATTCGGTTTTGGTATCGCTTCCGATCGGATTCGCGAGAATTTCGGAAATGCGAATTGTATCGGACAAATTCCCGTTCGCGAATTTAGCGGAACTTTTCGAACTTTTTTGCTTCGGCGCGAGAATCGCATTCGCCGCACCCGGAGTCAGAGTTTTCGTCGCGAAAAATTCGTCCTCGTCGCGCGCGAACGCGATGCCTTCGCCGAGTTTCGGATAACGCAGCGAATCAACCACGCGTCCGGTCGGCCACGCTAGCGCGAGCACCCCGCCGGCATTGGTCAAAGTCAAATTGGTCGCATCGGAGCGGAGCAGTAAAAATTCGCTGGGCTGAACGAGTGAGTTCGTGGGGAAAGTGAATTTTTTGCGACCGACGGAAAGCGTGAAATTCGAAATGTCGGCGACCTCAGCGCCGAAATTTTCGAGCTCGACGAATTCATCGCCCGCGTCTTTACCTGTCGGATTCGGGAGAATTTCTGAAATGCGAATCGTATCGGCGAAAGTCGGTGGCGTGAAATTTTGCGCGAGCGCAAACGCCCAAACTTTTTTCGCAACACCCTCGACTCCGCGCGGATCGATCAGCTGCGCAAAAATGTGGTGTGCTCCGGCTGCGAGCGGTCGATCAAGCGCATAATTCCAGTTGCCGTCCGCGTCGACCGGAATTTCGACGACATTCAATTCAGATTGGATAAAAAGGCGCGCGCGTCCACCAGGGACGCCGACTCCAGAGAGAAAAATCCCGCCGGAATCGGTCGAGCTCGCGAACTGCGAACCAGCAAGCGCGGAAAGCTCCGCACGATACTGCCGCAATTTTTCTAGGGTCGCATCGGGAACTAGTGGATCAGAATTATTTTGCATTTCGAAAAAATCCGGAAGGCTATCGCCGTCGGTGTCGAAATTTTCTGGATCAGTGCCATACGCACTTTCCGCAGAATTTTCGAATCCGTCGCCGTCGGTGTCGTCATCCGGATCGAGAATTTGGAAAAAGCCGTTCGGCGCGTCTGGCGTCGGCAGCTCGGTGGTGAAAAATTCGTCGGCGGCATTGCGCGCAAACGCGATACCGACTTTTGCGTCGGGGTATTCAACCGAGTCGATGAGCTCGCCATCCGGATCAAGGAGAAAAATCGTCGACGCGGAATTGCGCAGCGGGAGCAAACTCCGGAAAGCGCGAAATTCGCCTGGCGCGAGTACGACGGAGTTTTCGAATTCGAAAAACGAACTCGCGATACCAACCGACCAGCCGAAAAGCTCGACAGGTTTTTCGCCGCGATTCGCGAGCTCGAACCATTCGTTGCCCGCGTCCGTCCCGTCCGGATTCGCGAAAATCTCGGAAATTACGATGTTTCCGCTTCCGGTCGCAATTTTTTCGAGCGGAGTCTCCGGCGGAATAATAATGAAATCCGCGGCGGAATTTGTGTCGGCGGAATTATTGCGAACGAACGATCCACCGAGCGAAAGTGCGCGCGAATCAAGTAAAGAATTTGGTTCGTCGGAACTCCAAAAACCGTCAAGAAAAACTCTTTTAAGTTGATTGAGTTGCGAAGTCGAAAGATCACGCTCCACGCGCATCGGCGAAATGGCACGGTCGCTCCAGCCTACAAAATCCGCGACTAGATTTTGGGTGTCGCGCAAAGAAATAAAATCGTCACGACCAGCCAGTCCGTGAGATGCAGTATAAAAAACTCCATCTTTTGTCTCCTCTGGATTAGAGGAAAAAATAATTTGGAGCGGCTTAGTGGCAGAAATTTTTGCGTCTAACGGAAAAGTGAAAATCACGCCCTCTGTGGAATTGCACAAAGAAAAACCCGCAAGCGAAACTGGCTCGGCACAATCGCGACAAGTTATTTCTACTAAGTCCCCGGTCGGATTTTTCGGTGCAACCTTGGAAATTTGAAAATTGAAGTCATCCGCGCGAACTGGACGCAGTGAATTTTTTTGTCCCGGAGTCGCAAGCAAAGTCGCGAACCAGTCCGCTGCAGAATCGGAATCGAACACGGCGGAATCGCGCGCGAGCACGACGTCATGTTTTATTTCGGAGGAATCGAACGCGTCTGTGAGCGCGTTTGAAACCCACGCGCCTTGCTCCACGATTGCGGCGACATCCACATCTTCGCCTTTCGACCATTTACCGTCGCGATTTTCCCAAACCACCGCGTCTTCGATTTTGCCCGTCGAGTCGCGCAAAATAATTTGTTCGTCCGTCGCGGTGAGTCCAGCGCGATCGGAGAAAATTTTGATGAATCCCGCTCCGTATTCGACAGCAGCCGGATCGGCCGCTTTGAATTCCAAAATTAAAAACTCACCCGTCCGAAGTATTGTCCGCGGTCGGATTGTTTTAATTCTTTTGTCATCTTCAAAATAAAAACCACCGAGGTCAATGCCCGCACCATCGTTGCCATCATTCACGACGAAAACTTCGACCCAGTCCGGACTAGAATTGAACGCAACTTCGTTGATTTTAAGCTGGACGCGATCAGCCGAGACAGAATTGTAAATCGGCTCATTGGATTGCGTTGTCGAATTCTTCACCGCAGTCGCACCGCCGCCCCCGCCACATTCCGCGACGCGAAAAATTTGTGTCGTCGTGGCCGCATCGCCGAGCGGATCGATCGCGGTAAGCTGGACCGTATACGTCCCCGGAACGAAATAAAAACCGCTCGGATTCTCCTCATCGGAGGTTTCGGAATTACCGAAATCCCATTCGAAGTCGAGCGCATCGCCGTCCGGATCGGCGGAATTTTCGGCGGTTAGGTTGACGAAGAGCGAACAAGCACCCATTGTGTTTCCTGAACCTTGAATCGTGATCACTGCAGTCGGAGTTTGATTTTGCTCTATATTTGCAACGTTTTTCGTCGGATGCCAAAATTCCGTCCATGTCGATAAATTCGTGGAATCGCGGCCGAACGATTTGCCCTCGACCGAATTTTCGAAATTTTTCGAATCGACAAGCATATCGCCGTTAAATAATTCGACCGTGTCGTCCGTGTTTGTCAGTCCAGTGAAATGATCAAGAACGAAAAATCCGCCCGGCTCGATTGAGCCGGAAAGTGCGGTGGAATTTATTTTCCAACCAGCGAGCGCAATCGCGGAATCCGTCGGATTGAAAAGTTCAATCCACTCCGCACCAGTGTCGCTCCCGACTGGATCCGGGACAAATTCGTTGATGACGAGATGATTCGTGACTGACAAGTTCAGCGTCGCAGAATTGTCAACTGAATTTTCGTCCGCTGGAAAATCGAGCGTCGCGGAGACGACCGCGTTCGAGTTGAAACTTTCCGAAGAAACTTTTTCGACGGTCGCGAAACTCTCAAGTGCGGAGATTGTTTCGCGGGAAACTTCCGTCCCGTCGACTTTCCAAATCAAATCGAAGCTCGCCGAATTCAGCCCGACGTTTTCGATTCGCGCTGTAAAAATAGTAGTTTCGCCCGGCAGCGGGTTCGCCGGATTTGCGGAAAGCGCGGCGAACACGACATCGTCATCGCGAAAATTCGCCACTCCGGGATTGCCGAGATTCGCTGCTGTGTCGAAATTCACCGATTCGGTCGCTGTGCGCCACCCGGACAAATCCGGCGTCCGAAGCATCGATGCGGGAGTCGCGCCGGAAGCGCCCGCGGGCGGTGCGCCGCCGTCCCCCGCGGAGTCGACTGTCGTCCCCGCGTAATCTTTCAAAATAATTTCGAAACTCGAATTCGACAGCGACAAATTCGTCGAGACGAAATCCGGATCAATCGCGAGCGCGGAGTCATCAGCGGAATAATTCGCGACGACGAAAAATTCCCCTGGCTCGAGCGTCCCCGCGGGAATTTCGAAATCTCCCCCGCTCGTCGCCGCACCGAGAATTTTCCACCCGGCGAGATTGAAAATCTTGTTCGAAATATTTTGCAGTTCGAGCCACTCGTCCGCGGAACTCGTCGTCGACCCCGCCCAGCCGATTTCGGAGAAAATCACTTCTCCCGGCTCGGCAGTCGTGAAAATCTCGGCGGTCGTCGCAGTCGCAGAAACTCCGGCGGATTCGTTACCCGCGGCGTCGATTGTCGTGATTCGGACAGAATAATCTTGACTGTTCGCGAGTCCGGAAATTTGATAATTCGTCGTGAGCGGATCGTCGAGCGTCGCGACTAAACTTTCGTCGCGATAAATTTTGAATCCCGTGA
>JAZDNQ010000068.1:0-24254 GCA_043799575.1 Patescibacteria group bacterium
TTCCTCGGACTTTTGCATTTGGAAATCGTGCAGGAGCGGCTCGAGCGCGAATACAATCTCGATTTGATCGTAACTGCGCCGAGTGTGAAATATGAGGTTCTGCGGAATGGAAAAATCGAACAGCTAGCGAATCCGAGCGAGCTGCCCGAAAATTTTGAGGAATTGCGCGAGCCGTGGGTGCGACTGGAAATCGTGACGCCGAAAAATTTTCTCGGCGGGATTTTGGAATTGGCGACGGCGCGGCGCGGCGCGCAAAAAAATCTGAGCTTCCTCGATCCTGAGCGTGTTTTGGTCGAATACGAAATTCCGCTCGCGGGAATCGTGACGGATTTTTACGACAAGCTGAAAAATACTTCGAGCGGTTATGCGAGCATGAGTTATGAATTTTTGGAATTTCGGGCTGGCGCGCTAGAGCGGCTCGACATCCTCGTCGCGAGCGAAAAAGTCGATGCGCTCTCTTTCATCGTCCACAAAAGCGAAGCGCGGTCAGTCGGCATGAACCTAGTCAAGAAGCTGAAGGAAATCATTCCGCGCGCGAATTTCGTTATCCCGATCCAGGCTGCGATCGGCGCGACAGTCATCGCCCGCGAAACTTTGTCAGCTTATCGCAAAGATGTGACTGGCTACCTTTATGGCGGCGACGTCACGCGCAAAAATAAATTGCTCGAGAAACAAAAGAAAGGCAAAAAGCGGATGAAACAATTCGGCAAAGTCACCCTGCCGCAAGCTGCGTTTTTAGCGGTTTTGAAAAGAGATTGAGCTGAATGTTTACAGCTCAATAAAACTAGTTTAAAATCCGTACTTATTTTTAATTTAAAAAATGGCGCAGAAAGAATGTTGTCTTGTAGATCAAGAAGAAGGTGGCTGTATGGCAAGAGCGTTTATTGAAGGTTTGCTGGAGCAAGGATTCATCGCGGAAATACCTCAAGAAGTTCAAGACGCAGAATGCCACAGGGGACAAGGGCAAGATTGCCCTGTAAAGCACTTCGTCAAATACGATTGCGAAATAAATTAAGCCGGGTCAATGTGAACCGCGACTTCGCGCACATTTTTCAAAGCTTTCAATTTTTTCTGAATCAACTCTTCGAGGTCGTGAACTTTTTTCAGCGAAAGATTTTTCGGCGCCGCAACCGCGACTGCGATCTGGATTTCCGAACCGATGAATTGACCGCGCAAATTTTTGAAACCGAGAATCTTTTTTTGCTTTTTAAGCTCGTCCAATTTTGCGCGAATTTTTTGCATCTCGTCTTTGTCCGGACAGCGCCCCATCAATTTGGAAATATTGTCTTGTGAAATTTTGAAGCCGATAAACCCAATCCAAACTGCGATCGCGAGCGCGGCGTAGGCATCGAGCTGTGGAAAATTGAAATTGATCGCGACCACACCGCCGACTGCGAGCAGCGAAATCACGATATCCATTTTCGCATCGGCCGCGACTGCGATCAGCGCGGGATTGTCAGAAAATTTTCGCGCTGCGAAAAACATGCCAAGTTTTGTCAAAATCACAATTCCCAAAATCACAAGCGGTACGAAACTAATTTCGGGAAGCTCTCCCGAAATGATGCGACCAACCGCCTCGCGCACCACTTCGAACGCCAAAACGAAAGTCAAAACTGCGACCGTGAAAGCCGCGAGCGGCTCGGCGCGCGAATGACCGAAAGGATGGTCGCGATCCGCCGGTCGACTGCCGATTTTGACTGCGAAAAAAATCATAATCGAAGTCGCGATATCGACCAGCGAATTGAAAGCATCGGACAAAACCGCGAGCGACCCAAAAACCAATCCCGCCCAAATTTTGGCGACAAAGAGAAAAAGGTTCAGGCCGAGGAAAACGAGTGTGAGTCGGGCAGCGCGAGACATCTTGTTGATTTTAGCTGTTTCTGAACCCAGGCAAAAGTTTGAGTTAAAATCTCGGGGTGCAAATCCGCTTCGCCAACTTGCCGCCAATTAAATTGGATCAAAAAATCTGGACTGAGTTTAAAAAGAATCCGCCCGCGTTTTGCGATCTGTTGAATTCTGATTTCGCGGAAATTTTAAAATTCGCGAAAAGCTGTAAAAATCGGCAAATTATCGTGATAGGCATCGGCGGCAGCAGTCTCCCCGCCCGCGCGCTCGTCGAGGCACTCGGGAATGCAAAACGCGAATTCTATTTTTTGGAGAATGTCGACCCAATCGCCGCCGGGAAAATTTTCGTGAAAATTGATTGGGGGAAAGTTTTGGTTTTGGTCGCCTCTAAATCCGGCGGAACACTCGAGACGCTCGCGAATTTTTTCGTTGTGCAAAAATTTTTGGGAAAGAGTTGGGCAAAGCAAACTATTTTTCTGACCGATCCGCAGAAAAGTTTTCTCCGCGAGATCGCTGTGAAAGAAAAAGTGAGGATGTTCGCGATTCCCGCGAAAGTCGGCGGCCGCTTTTCGATTTTTTCGCCGGTCGGACTACTCCCCGCCGCACTCGCCGGAATTGATTTGGCGAAACTTTTGTCTGGCGCGCACAAAACTGATCCAAAAAAAGCGCTCGCTTTCGCTCAACTACATGCGCGCGAATTTAAAAAAGGTAAGAACATTGCGGTTTTTTGCGTTTACGCAAACGCGCTCGAAGCTTTGGCGAAATGGTTTGAGCAACTGCTGGCCGAGTCAATCGGGAAAAATTCGCGGGTCGGAATCACACCCGCAGTCGCAGTCGGCGCGATCGATCAGCATTCGAAATTGCAGCTGTGGCACGACGGCCCAGCAGACAAATTTTTTATTTTTGTCGGAGCGCAGAAATTCGCGCAGGATTTTCGAATTCCGAAAATGCCAAAGGAATTCGCCTTTTTAAAAAATGATTCGCTCGGGACGATTTTGCGCGCGGAATTTTTGGCGACGGCGGAAAGTTTGAGCGAGAAAAAACGACCAGTCGCACTATTCGATTTGCCGAAAATCGACGCAGAAATTTTGGGTGAATTTTTGCAATTTTGGATGTTCGAGATTTATTTTTTGGCGCAAATTTTGGGCGTGAATTTCGCTGATCAGCCAGGCGTCGAGCGGGGGAAAATTTTGGCACGAAAACGCCTCGCGCGAAATTGAAAATTTGGCGAGAAAAAGAGAAAATCCTGGTCGCGTGAAAAAAAGAATTTTCAAAAATCGCAACCTGCTCGGCGGAATCTTGCTCGCGTTTTTCGCGGTCGGAATTTTAGCGACGCTCGGTTATTTTTTATTTCAAAAATATACGCAGCCGATCACGCTCGGGGAAATTTTGCCAGCCGACGAAACGCTTTTTTTTGCGGAACTGCAGCTCAAGAAAAATAATTCTGCACCAGGACAAATTTTCGAAAACTCCGCCGAACAAGATCTTTTCGGACTTGATTCGCTTGGTTTCGCGCAGCCGGAAACTTTATTCGGGTTCGCACAAAATCACATCGGCATCGCTTTTTTTGGCGAAAGGATTGATCCGGGAAATTTCGCACTCGTGCTCGATGTCGCGGACGAAAATTCTGTGCTGCAGTTTTTGCAAAGCGAGGCGATCGAGGGCGAGACGCTCGCGAACGAAAATTTTCGCGGGCAAAAAATTTATTATTTTCCAGCCAGTCGCGCGCTCGCCGCGACTTTTTTTCGCGGCAATTTGATTTTGGCGGCGAATGAAATCGCACTGCAAAACATCGTGACCGCGATTCAAAATCCGGACAAGCGCGTCGAAAATTCGGCGGGCTGGCGCGCGCTCGCCGCGAAGCTGAATCCACGCGCGAATTTTATTTTCGTTTCTTCCAAATTTTTGAACGAATTTTTCGCGAGCAAATTCAGTGGACTGCAAAAAGTTTTGGCCGCACCGCTGTTGCAAAAATTCTCCGCGGGCGGAGCGAATTTCCTAGTCGCGAATAACGAAATCAAAATTGACTCGCGACTCGTTTTGGCGAATTCAGCAGTCGCGGAAAAACCTTTTTGGACTGGCGGAAATATCGACCCGGCACTTTTGAATTTTTTCGGCGCGGAGACGCAATTTTTATTGGCGAACGAAAATTTGGAGGCGCAGCTGCAGCAATTTTTCAGCCAAAATGCGACACTCGCAGCGATCGCGCAAAGCGCGATTTCTGATCTGGTCAAAACTTGGTTCGGCTCACTCTTGAAAGCAAGTGAAGTTGAGGAAATTTTGGCTGCACCGAACGCATTCTCGCTGACCGAAACCGGCGGACTCGTCGCGGTTTTCACCGGAAATTTGGAAGATATTTTTGCGCAACTGCCGACGGCGAACGGCAAGATCGCGGCGCAAGAAGAGACTGTCGAATTGCCTGACAAAACAGCCGGCCACGAGCTCACAGTCGAAAACACAAGCCCGACCGTCGAGGAAGAAGTTTTCGCGGGCAACAAAATCAAAACGATTCACTTTCCGAAATACGCTTTGAGTTTCGCGCAGCTCGATGACTTTGCGATTTTCGCGACCGAAAAAGACGCGCTCAAAAAAATGTTGTCTCGTTTCGTCGGTGAGGAAAAATTTTTGGCAGAAAATCCGAGTGGAGAAAATGTCTTCTTTGTTCGACTCGACCAGCCGGAAAATCTGCTGCTGCAGTCTTTTCGTTTCGCGCTCGCGGGCGTGAAATTTGCGAGCGATGGGATTAAAATCGAGTTCTCTCTCGCCAAGTGAAACATTCCCACCGCCGCCTCATCGACCTTCGCAAAAGGGCGAGCCGACCGCTAGTCGTGCAACGTGCCGAAAAAATGCGCACGAATCTTTTGCGCATCGAAAAAGTCGGCGCGAAAAGAAATTTGGCGCTCACAAATCGGCAGTTTGAGTTTTCACGAAAATCTCCCGACAACTCAAAAAATTCACTATATTTGCCAGCGGAAAAAGCGCGGCGCGGCAATTTTGGCAGATTGAAAATCGTAGCCGCCGCGCTCGTCCTCGTTTTCGCTTTGAATCTTTTGGGGATTTTTGGGACGGGCAAAAAAACTGTCGAGCGCACTGTCGCGACCGCGTTTTCCGGCATCGGCGATCTCATCGCCGCGAGCGAAAGTTTCGCAGCAGGCGATTTCACGACTTCGGAAAATCGTTTCGCGGAGGCGGTCGAAGTTTTGCGCGGCGCGGAAAAAGATTTGATGGTCTTGAGCGGCGCGGGTGCGATTCTCGAAACGCAGCCGGACAATGTCCAAGCCGGCAGTCGGCTCGTCTCCGCGGGAAAATTATTGGCAAGTGGCGGTGAAAAATTCGCGAATGCGGCAAACCAAATTTCGGTCGCGTTTTCGAATTGGCAAATTCGGCAAAGCGCTTTTTCGAATGGCGAAAAAGTCGAAAGTTTCGCAAAACAACTCGACCAACCGATCACGGAAATTTTGGGTGGTGTGAGCGAACTCGAAAATGCCGCCGCACTTTTGGATCTCGTCGAGACGAAAGTTTTGCCGGCGGAACTCACCGCGAAAGTTGATTCAGCGAAAAATGAATTGCATTATTTTCTCGAGCTCGCCGGACCACTCACGAACGCGCTTCCCGCGCTTCCCGATTTGCTCGGCGGGAAGGTTCCGCGCCGGTATTTAATTTTGTTTCAAAATCCGGACGAAATTCGCGCGGCGGGTGGCTTCGTCGGCTCGGTCGGGATTCTCGATCTCGACGACGGCTTCGTGAAAAAATTCGAGATTAAAGATGTTTACGAGATCGACGGGCAGCTCAAAAAACATTTCGATCCGCCGGAAGGTTTCGAATTCATCACCGGAAGTTGGGGTCTGCGCGATTCGAATTTTTCGCCCGACTTCCCGACCTCGGCCGCGGCCGCGGAAAAACTTTTCGAAGCGGCTGGTTTCGGCTCGGTCGACGGCGTCGCCGCGGTGAACGCGAGCTTCCTCGAAACTTTGGTCGCGCAGTTCGGCGGGATCAAGCTCGACCGCTTCAAACGCGCGATCGCGCCGGATGAATTAACTTTGTTACTCTCATTAATTATCGAAGCGAAAGTCGACGGAGCGACCAGCCCGAAAAATATTTTGAATGATGTTTGGGCGGCAGTGGAAAATAAGTTGGGCGAATTGAAGCCGAGCGAACTCGCGACACTCGCGTGGCGCGCGATCAACGCGAAAGAGATTCAATTCGCGTCAAGCAATCCGGATTTCGAAAATTTCGCGGTCGCAACGCATCTCGCGAACGAGCTCGCGCCGACCGACGGCGATTATCTTTTCGTCGTGAATACTTCGCTCTCGGGCAATAAATCGGATCGTTTCACGGGGAATGAAATCGCGCACACGACGGAAATCGCGGCGAATGGCGAAGCTGTCGACACAGTGAAAATCGTGCGGAAACACGATTGGAACGATGCGGCGGAGCAGCAAATCGAACAGCTCGCGAGTGAATTCAAAATTCGGCTGACGGATAATTTGAAAGAAATTCTCGGCCGCGGGCGCAATATCGATCTCGTGAAAGTTTTTGTTCCGGCGGGCGCGGAATTGATTTCGGTCGAGGGCATCGCGGCAGACAGCATCTCGACGCACGCCGCAAACGGCAAAACTTATTTTATGTTTTCACTCACGACGCAGCCGAAATTTTCGCGCGAAGTCATTTTGAAATATCGGCTGCCGCAAAAATTTGAGAAGAATTATTCTTTCCTCGGTGAATTCCAAAGTGGCGACGAGACACGAGAGATCATGAAAACAGTCGATTTTGGAGATGAGAAAATTTTCGATGGAGAGCTCGAACTCGGCGCGGAAAAAAATTGGACGTTTTAATTTTTCCATCCAAACTGATATAAATAGAATCTTCACCATCTTCAGCAAGTCTTCAGTTGTAATTTGCACAATGAAAAAATCTTTCACTAAAAAAATTGCATGAAAATCTAAATCGTTGAAGATAACCGAAATTTAGCAAAATCTATTGAAAGAGTTTTGAATCAAGAAAATTTTTCGGTTGGTTCTTTTTGGGATGGAGTCGAGGCGGAAAAATTTTGGCTGAGCAATCATCGAGATATTGATCTCGTGATTTTGGACATTCAACTTCCCGGCAAAAATGGTTTTGAAATTTGTCGAACAGTGAGAGCCAAACATATTTCCACCCCGATTTTGATGTTGACGGCGAAAGGTGAATTGGAAGATAAAGTTCAAGGACTGCGCATTGGCGCGGACGACTACATCGTCAAACCATTCAAATTTGAAGAGCTTTTAGCGAGGATTCACGCGCTGCTCCGTCGACCGAGAGAATTCAAAATAGCGAAAACGGCGCTCACCAAAAATATTTTATTCGACAGTCCTGCCCGCCAAGTTTGGAAAAATAACAAAGAAATTTCGCTCACGCCCAAAGAGTTTGAAATTTTGGAATATTTGATAAAGCACAAAAATCAGGCTGTTTCCCAGCAGCAAATTTTCGATCACTGCTTCGACTTCGCCAAAGAAAATTGGAGCAATACGATCGAAGTGCATGTCAAAAATTTAAGAAAAAAACTTTTCGCCAATGCTGATGAAAAAATTCTCAAAACCGTTCGCGGAGTTGGTTATCGTTTGGAAGTCCGATGACTTCTTGCGCGCCCGCATAAAACTGACTTTTTTATATCTTTTGATAATTGCGGTGATATTGTCACTTTTTTCCGCAATCCTGAATTGGCAAATCGAGGAAAACATTTCAGTCCAAGTCAGCAAAATTCAACTTTCACCTGAGGAAATAACACAAAATTTGAGAGGAATTTATCCAAATCGCACGATAAATTCGATCAAATTGGACGATGAAAATGGGCAGTTATTTTACGATGTGGGTTTCGATGATCACTCCGCGATCAAAGTCGACTCGGTCAGCGGGAGAGTCATTCCTGCGGAAGAACCTTATGAGAATTTTGTGGATCAATTTACCTCTGATATTAAAGATACTTTATGGATCATTGATCTTTCCATTTTGTTGCTCGGCTCTTTTTTGAGCTATTTTTTGGCAGGCAAAACACTCGCTCCGATTGCCGAAAAAATGAAACAACAAAAACAATTTGTCGCCGATGCCGCGCACGAACTGCGTAATCCGCTTTCGGCGATTCAGGCTTCGAGCGAATCCTTGCTCCGAGCGAAGAAAATTACTGCGGCTGATGCTCGTGAAGTTTTGCGCGAGATTAACGAAGAATCTGCTCGGTTGATTGCGCTGAGCGAAGATTTATTGACTCTCGATCAAAGCAAAAACAAGCAAGCGGAACAAAAAATTGATCTCGGGGAAATAACGAATCAGATTTTGAAAAAAATTGAGCCGCTCGCGAGAACGAAGCAGATTCATTTTCAGACCGATCTTGAATCTTTGAAAATATCGGCAGCTCGAAAAGATTTGGAAAAAGTCCTTTTTAACCTGCTCCACAACGCAATTAAGTTCTCGCCCAAAAAATCCGTAATTGTAATTTCAGTCAAAAAAAGCGGATTTTGGAGCGTGCAAGATTTCGGCGCGGGAATAACTCCCAAAGATTTGCCTCACATTTTTGACCGATTTTACAAAGCCGACAATGCGCGGACTTTTGTCGAAACAAGCGGATCAGGACTCGGACTTTCAATCGTGAAAGCGATCGCCGACAGTCGAGGGTGGAAAATCGAGACAGAAAGCAAAAAAGATGAGGGGACGAAATTCAGAATCACTTTTTGATTCTTCATGCGATCTTCAGTTTCGCTTCATAAAATAATCGCGCCAAGAATTTTAAATATCTTCCAATGAATATCATCGAAGCTCACAATCTTTCCAAGAAATATGGCGATTTTGCAGCGGTCAAAAATATTTCTTTCGCGGTCAAAAAAGGTTCCGTTTTCGGTTTTTTGGGACACAACGGGGCGGGCAAAACGACCACTTTGAATATGCTCACGACACTTTTGATCCCCACGAGTGGCGAGATCCAAATCGCGGGGATCGACGCCGTCGAGCATCCATTCGCGGTCAAAGAAAAAATCGGGTATTTGCCGGAAAATGTGCAGCTATATAATTCTTTTACTGCATTCGAAAATTTGGAGTTCTTCGCTAAACTTTCCGGAATCAAAAATCCGAAAAGCGCTGTTTTGGAAACTTTGGAATTTTTAGGATCGCTGGATTACAAAGATAAAAAAATCGGCGAACTTTCGAAAGGTATGCGCCAAAGAATTGGCATCGCGCAGGCCGTGCTGCACTCGCCGGAAGTCCTTTTTTTGGACGAACCAACTGCTGGACTCGACCCGCTCGGAATCATGCAATTGCGAGACATCATCGCGAAACTCAATCAGGAAAGGGGCGTGACGATTTTCATGAATACGCATCTCCTCTCCGAAGTGGTCAAAACTTGTGATTCGATCGGAATTTTAAATCACGGGAAACTGCTTTTTTCCGACACGGTTCGGTCCGCTCAAAAAAGATTCGGGAACGACAAATCGCTGGAAGATATTTATTTTTTAATCGAACAAGGTGTCAATGCGTAACATTTTTATTCTCGCTAAAAAAGATATTTTGTTGCTTTTTCGGGAAAAGACTTTTTTAGCGTTGTTGATTGTATTTATCTTTATGGCAAGCATTTCAACCTTTATTGGTTGGTCGACCGTCAACACGCTTACCAATGTTTATCACTCCGCCGTCGCCGAACTTGCGAGCGTCGGGCAAACCGCACCACCATTTCCGTTGAGCGGAAGATCATCGTTGGAAATAATGAAAAACATCATTATTTATGTTGTTTTGATTGGATCTCTGCTGGCGATAATTCTTGGATATTTTATTGGAATTGATGATCGCATCGCGGGGGTGAATAAAATTATTTTTATTCGTCCTCTGCAGCGATTGGATTTTTGGAGCGGGAAATTCTTCGCGATTTTTGTTGTTTTGCTCGCCGTGCTTGCTTCGGCTTTTTTGGTGAGCGCTCTTTCGCTCCTTATTTTCAAAATATTTAGCCTCGCGGCGTTACTGCGACTTTTGAATTTTTACGGATTATCTTTTCTCTATTTAGCCGGATTTGCCTTCATCTCATTGTCTCTTGCTTTGCGGCTGAAAAATAGTGCTGTCGCTCTTTTGATGGCATTGCTGACTTGGATGACGATTACTTTTGCCCTGCCAGAAATGGGATCGGCTTTATTCCCGACGGAATCGCTGAATCCTGTTTTGCCTGACACGCAAGTTTTGCAATCTCCCGCGCTCGCGATAATGCACACCGCAATTTATCCATTTTCTATTTCTGAACATTTCAAACAACTCTCGAACGACTTTTTCCAAATTTCCAGTCCGCCGGTTTTGGTTGGGAAGATTGAATATTCCGCGGGAATAAATTTCGCAACGATCTTTTTTTGGTTTGCGTTTACGGCATTTGGGAGCTTACTGGTCACGCGAAAAATTCAGCCAACCGAACAAGACAAGCTAATTAGTGCCTAAAAATATGAATTTAATTTGGGTTATCGCGCAAAAAGAAATCAAAGATATTTTGCGAAGTAAAATATTTATTTACAGCCTCATTCTTTTGTTGGCTTTGACGGGAATATCAACTTTTGTTTCCAGCGCCGTTTTCCACGACCAGCTTCTCCAATACCAAGACTCCATCGCATTTTTGCAATCAATCGGGCGCGATGTAAATACCGCCGCTCCGACTTTATTTCCGCTAAATCTTTTGCGCGGAGCGGTCGATTATGTCGAAATTATCGGCGCTATTTTGGGAATTTTTTTAGGATATATCTCGGTTTCCAAAGAAAAAACCTCCAAAACATTGCCTTTAATTTTCACGAGACCAGTGACCGAAAAACAAGTTTCCTACGGTAAACTGCTCGGAAATTTAATCTTCATCGCGACACTTTGCGCCGCGATTACAATTTTTATCGCCGGCGTGCTGATTTTTTTCGCTAACGCACCGCTCAATTTTCTCGAATATTTCAAGCTCTTTTTATTCACGATTCTTTCGAGCGTTTACATTTTAATTTTTTTCGCACTTTCATTTTGGCTTTCGGCGAGGAACAAAGTACTGGTCAATGCACTTATTTTTGCTTTTGTGATTTGGATTGGCGTCGTGCTGATTTTGCCGCAGATCGGCGACACGATGGATCCGGACAATCAAGTGCCGGGTGGATTTTTCAAAAGTATGGGAATGACAAAAGACCAAGAATTAAAAGTGATGGGCGAACTCGGATATTACGAAAAAATCCGCACCGGCGTCGAACAACTCTCAATTGCGAAACATTACGAACGCCCGGCCTTTGCTCTTTTTGGTATCAAAAAAACATACAATGGGATGCCGCTTTTAGCTATTTTGAATGACAGAAAATTTAATTTCTTGTTGATTGTCGTCGTGTTGTTTCTGCTCGTCGAGCTGGATATTCGCGCCGTCCGTCAATGGAAAAATATTTGAAAACTTCAGCCGCTCTTCAGATTAAAATTTTAAAATTTTTTTAACCATCAATTATGAAAACCATTCACTCTTCCAAAAACGCTTTAATCGTAGCTTTTGCGTTGATTGTCGCAACGAGTCTCGCGGGCTGTAATCAGGCTCAACCTGCGAGCAATACTGCCACGACCAAAAATGTTTCCGCCGGGGTGGACACCGACCACGATGGATTACCCGACAATGCCGAGAAAATTTTGGGCACAAATCCTTTTTCGTCGGACACCGATGGGGATGGAACTTATGACAAAGCTGATCAGCGACCGAATATTTTTGACGGGACGATTGCTCCCAGTGTCGGAGCAGAAGGATTCGTGATTAAAAATATTTTGGTCGAAAATAATGTCGACCCGGTGACCGGGAAAAGCGCGAGTGATCATTTGGAAATTTTTGTTCAAAACACTGGAACCAAACCCATTTCGGATTTCACGGCTTTTGTCACTTTCACCGATTTGGCGACGAATGAAACTCAATCGTATCGAATTCCGCTTCCTGATTTCGTGCTCGGAGCAGGCGAAACGAAATCAATTCACATCGATCATTCCGGAGCGGCGGGACATTTCGCGGACAATCCGAATGGAATGTATTACATGTCGCTCAACGAAATGAATGTCGAAGTGCTTTTGAACGCTCCCGGTTTTGCGGGGCAAACGCAGTCTGTCAAAAAAGACAAAGGCGGGGCGGAGCTGGTCGACTGATCGATTTAAATTATTTTTTAATAAACGATATTATGAAAAAAGCACTTTTAGCCCTGATTTTAGCGCTCGCGCTGACTCCCACTTTGAGTTTTGCGGCGAGCGATAATATCTCGGAAAGCACTGCGACAGCTTCTCAAAATATTGCTGTGGTCCAACCAGTGGATGAAGTAATTGACCAAAACAATCTTGACGAACAAGTTGATAATTTGGGCGTGGGTGAAAACGAAAACGATGCAGAAATTGAGAATAATGATTATCAAAAATCGGAACAGCGGGATTTCGAAGAGCGAGACGGCGACGCTCGCGAAAACGAAAATAGCGACGAACAAGAATTATTTCTGACTTTGGTCGGTATCTCGGGTGGTTTTGCGGGACTAATTTTGGGAGGGCTGGGCGTGTTTTTTTACCAGCGCAAAAAACAAGGCAAATAGTCTGAAAAATTCAGCGCTGCCGCATTTTTGTCGCTGAAAATATTTTCCTTCAATAACTTTATCTATATGCAATCAATCCAAACACGCAAAAAAAACGGAGCCAACAATTCCGTGGCTCGGCAAATGCTCAATAAAGTTCCAGAAATTACGCTTTATTTTTGGATTATCAAAGTTCTGTGCACTACCATCGGCGAAACTGCCGCGGATTATTTGAATGAGACGCTTGGTTTTGGACTGAGTGGGACGACAGTTGTAATGAGCGTTTTGTTGATAATCGTGCTGTTTCTTCAGTTTAAATCCAAAAAATATATTCCCTCATTCTATTGGTTGGCGGTAGTTCTCTTGAGTGTTGTTGGCACTCTGATTACCGACAATCTGACTGACAATTTGGGAGTTTCTTTGGTGACCACAACGATTGTTTTTGGCGCAGCGCTCGCGGCTGTTTTCGCGATTTGGTATGCAGTCGAAAAAACGCTCTCAGTTCATTCAATTATCACCACTGGCCGTGAGACATTTTATTGGTTAGCGATTCTTTTTACTTTTGCGCTTGGTACGGCGGCGGGCGACTTGGTGGCAGAAAAATTCGAGCTGGGGTATCTCGTTTCGCTCTTAATATTTGCTGGTCTTATCGCTGTCATCGCCATTGCTCATTTTATAATAAAAAATATTTTGCGCGCCGAACATCGTCTTCAATCCAGTAATGCTGTGCTGGCATTTTGGTTAGCCTATATTTTGACTCGACCGTTGGGCGCCTCGATCGGTGATTATCTCTCTCAGGCGCAAGTCGATGGCGGACTGGGGCTTGGCACGACCACGACAAGCTTTTTATTTCTCGCCGCAATTTTGATTTTGGTGGTTTATCTCACAATTAGTAAAAAAGATGTGATTTCAAAAGTGGTGCTTGAAGAAGATTTAAAAGAAGGCAAGTTATTAGCTTGAAGTTTTACTGGTTAGTAAAATCTTGCGTCCTTTATTTATTCTTACTTCTTTCTCCCTTTCTTCCTAAAACTCAACTCCCCCGCTTTTTTGTCAAAACCGATTGCGATCGTATCCCCGTTTTTGAATTTGCCATCGAGCAACTCGCCCGCGAGCTCGTCTTCAATCAGCTCGGTAATCGCGCGGCGCACTGGTCGCGCGCCGTATTTCGGGTTGTACGATTTCTTCGCGAGATGCTCGAGCGCGGCAGCATTCAGTTCGAGTTTAATTTTTTTGTCAGCAAGTCGTTTCTCCAAATCGGTGAGATGCAATTTCACGATTTCTTTGATTTCGTCGGAAGTGAGCGGCTCGAAAACGACGACTTTGTCCACGCGGTTCAAAAATTCCGGACGAAAAGTTTCCTCCAATTTATTGAGCACATCCGACTTCACTTCTTCGAATTCCGCTTTCGCGTCGCGCAGCTCTGAACCAGTCGCGAAACCGATTTTTCCAGCCTGCGTCGTCATTCGCTCCGCGCCGATATTCGAAGTCATCACGATAATCGTGTTGCGGAAATCGGTGCGGCGGCCGCGCGCGTCGGTGAGATGTCCGTCCTCGAGAATTTGGAGGAGCAAATTTTGGAAATCGTGGTGCGCTTTTTCGACCTCGTCAAAAAGGACGACTGAGTACGGTCGGCGGCGGACTTTTTCGGTCAATTCCCCGCCCTCTTCATAACCGACGTAGCCAGCAGTCGCGCCGACGAGTCGCGATGAAGAATGTCGCTCGGCGAATTCGGACATATCGATTTTGATCAGCGCGTCGTCCGAGCCATAAACTTCTTTCGCGAGCGTACGCACCAATTCGGTTTTGCCGACGCCCGTCGGACCGAGGAAAATAAACGAACCAATCGGACGATTCGGCGCGGCGATCCCAACGCGTGAGCGACGAACAGCCTGCGCGACAGATTTGACCGCGGCTTTTTGACCGACGATGCGCGTCGCCAAAGTTTTTTCCAAATCTTTCAATCGAATCACATCCTCCGCGAGCAATTCGCCCGCCGGAACTCCCGTCGCACTCGCGATCACTTTCGCGATGTCCTCCGCGTCGACCGTCGGGGTATCGCCGTTTTTCGTCGGTGTGGAATTTTTCGAACTCTCGATTTCGTTTTTGATTTGCAATTCGCGCGCGCGCAAATTCGCGGCAACTTCGTAATTTTGTCCCGACACTGCCGCTTCTTTTTGCGAAATCAATTTCGACAATTCATCTTTCAGTTTTTTGATTTCGCGGGAATCGCCTTTGCGCGCAACGCCTTTCAAACTCGCGGCTTCGTCGACGAGGTCGATCGCTTTATCCGGGAGAAATCGGTCGGGCACGTAGCGTTTCGACATTTTGACCGCGGTGACGAGCGCCTCGTCCGTGATTTTGAGATTGTGATGTTTTTCGAAACTCGGTCGGAGTCCTTCGAGAATCGCGATCGAATCTTCTTCGCTCGGCTCGGGAACCGTGACCGGCTGAAATCGGCGAGCGAGCGCTTTGTCCGATTCGACGTGTTTGCGAAATTCATCGAGCGTCGTCGCACCGATGACCTGAATTTTTCCGCGCGCGAGCGCTGGTTTGAGAATATTCGCCGCGTCAAGCGAGCCTTCCGCCGCGCCAGTGCCAATCACCGTGTGCAATTCGTCGAGGAAGAGAATGACTTCGCCGGAAAATTTCGTCGCCTCGTCGATAACTTTTTTGAAACGATCCTCGAACTCGCCGCGGTATTTCGTGCCAGCGATGAGCGCGGTCATCGAAATCATAAGAACGCGTTTGTCGAGCATCGTCGCAGGCACTTTTTCCGCGACGATCGCACGCGCGAGTCCTTCGACCACAGCAGTTTTGCCGACGCCCGGCTCACCCGTCAAAACTGGATTATTTTTCGTTTTGCGATTGAGGATCGCGACCATGCGCGAAATCTCGGTCTCGCGTCCGATCACGGGATCGAGTTTTCCGGCACGCGCCTCGGCAGTGAGATCCGTCGTGAAATAGTCGAGCGCAGGAGTTTTCGATTTTTGCCGCGGATTCGAATTTTGGATCGGCGGCGCGGCGAACTCGGAATCTTTGTGCGCGAACGAGTCATCGAAATTTTGCTGTGGGTTTTGACGAGAAATGACTTGCTGCAGTGAGCCGAAAAGAATTTCGAGCGGGTGAACATTTTTCGGAATGGATTGCGCCTCGGTCGCATCGCGGAAAATTTCTTCGATTTGTTTGCGAAGATCGGCCGGACGAATTTTCATATTTTCGAGAATCACCGTCGCAGCAGTGTTTTCCTGCGAAACGAGCGCGTAAAGGAGATGCTCCGTCCCGACTGCGGAATGATTGAAACGGTACGCCGTCCGAATTGCATCCTCGATCACTTTTTTCACGAAGCCGGAGAGACTCCCCGCCTCAGCCGAATCGGATTTATTGGAAGTCTGCGCACGGCCGACGGTTTGCAGAACTAATTTCACATTTTCGGCAGTCACGCCGAATCCGAGCAAAACAGAAGCGCCGAGTGATTCGGGTTGCGTGAGAATGCCGAGCAAAATGTGCTCCGTCCCGACGTACGAAAGACCAGCCTCGCGCGCCTGGTCCTGCGCCACGATCAAAGCGCGTTTCGCTTCCTTCGTAAATTTTTCAAAATTATTAAACATCAATTTTTGTGGTTAATTTTGTGACTCAACATCGGTGAATTGTAGCACAAATTAGTACGCAAATCCATTCGCTCGACTTGCCAAAAATCCACTTTTCAAGCTTAAAAATAGTGTTAAAATCAGCGGGATGCGCCTCGCGACTACCTTCCTCGGACTGCAGATCGAAAACCCTTTGGTTTTGGCTTCGGGAATTTTGGGGACGACGGGCGCGAGTCTCGCGAAAGTCGCGAAATCGGGAGCTGGCGCGGTGACTTCGAAATCGGTCTGGCGAAATCGCCACGACGGGCACGCGAATCCGACTGTCCTCGAACTCGGAAACGGCAATCTTATAAATGCGGTCGGACTCCCGCACGGCGGCCTCGAGGAGGCGCGTATTGAATTTGCGAATTTTCGGAAGCTCTCGAAAAAGCCGCTTTTCGCTAGTATTGCGGCAAGCTCGCAAAATGAATTTGCCGAGACAGTCGCGGCAGTCGCAAGTTTGAAGCCAGATTTGATCGAGTTGAATATTTCCTGTCCGAATGTCGAGGCCGAGTTTGGTCGGCCGTTTGCGTGCGATCTGAAAAGTGCGCACGAAGTCACGCGATTGGCGAAAAAAGCGGCGGGCAAAATTCCGCTCGCGATGAAACTTTCGCCGAATGTCGAAAATATCGCGGCGATCGCACGAACGGTCGAAGCGGCGGGCGCGAACGCGATCACGGCGATCAATACAGTCGGCCCAGGAATGGTCATCGATGTCGAAACTGCCCAGCCGATTTTGGCGAATCGCGTCGGCGGGCTGTCCGGTCCGGCGATTCGTCCAATCGCGGTGAAGGCGATTTTCGAAATTTTTCGAGCTGTGAAAATTCCAATTATTGGAGTCGGCGGAGTAACGAACGGCAGAGACGCGATCGAGTTTTTGGAAGCGGGTGCGACGCTCATCGGCATCGGCTCGGCGGCGAAAAATGGTCCGGAAATTTTTGATGAAATTGAAAAAGAAATCGCAGCATTTTGTCGCCGGAAAAAAATTAAAAATATTGCGGATTTAATCGGACTCGCGCACAAAAATGTCTAAAACTCTCCCTCAAATTTTCGAAATCAAAAAAGTCGTCGCTGAAGCCGACGGTATTAAAACGCTTATTTTCAAGGGAAATTTTGACTTCACGCCCGGACAATTCGTGATGGTTTGGTTGCCGAGAGTTGATGAAAAACCTTACGGAATTTGGCGCATGAAGCCGGGCGAATTTCGCATTTCGGTTTCGGCCGTCGGGAAATTTTCGCGCGAACTCGCGGCCAAAAAAGTCGGCGACAAAGTCGGAATTCGCGGACCGTTCGGACACGGATTTTCGCTGCAGAAAAAAAAGAAAGTTATTTTGGTTGGCGGCGGCTTCGGCACTGCACCGTTGCTCGGACTCGCCGAGAGATTGGCGAATTGCAAAATCGATTTTGTGATCGGCGCGCGATCGAAGAATTTTTTGTTCGGCAAAAAATACGCCGAGCAGCTCGGCGCGCGAGTTTTGATTGCGACCGACGACGGCAGCTACGGCCGAAAATGTTTTTCGACCCACATCCTCGCCGAGATTTTGGCGGAGCGAAAAACGAACTTTGTTTTTGCCTGCGGTCCGGAAATGATGATGCAGCGCGTCGCGCAGCTTTGCCAAAAAGCGAAAGTCGATTGCGAACTTTCACTTGAGCGAATGATGAAATGCGGAATCGGCGTGTGCGGTAGCTGCGCGGTCGACGACTCCGGATTTTGCGTCTGCCGCGAAGGTCCGGTCATTGAAGGAAAAAAGGCGCTCAAATTAGTTGAATTCGGGAAATATCGCCGCGACGCGGTCGGCGAGAGAAAAGATTTTTGAATATGAATAAATAAGATGCGCGGCGAGCGAAGCCCCGAAGGGGCCACTTTGTGGCGAGTCGCGCGACCAATCCCCGCCATTCGAAAAAATTGGGGCGGCGACTTGCGAGTGCGCGTCAAAAAAATTCAGTCCGCCAGAGCGGACGATTGAATTTTTTAGCGCGCGAGCAACACAGCTCGCCGAATTTTTTCGAATGGCGGGCGCTTTTTTGCTCCACTTTTTTGGCGTCAAAAAAGTGGAATATCCGCGATAGCGGAAAATGCGGAAAATTTTGAATGAACAATTTTTTTAGTTCCGCCAGTCCGACGTAGTCCAAAAGGACGAAGGAGGGTAGAATTGAAATATGAAAAAAGCACTCACTCTTCTTCTCGCGATTGGCTTTTCAGTCGCGAATGTTTTTGCCGCGACGGCTGACTTGGTCGTCAATGACGATGGCAAAATCCAGATCGACGATCAAAATCCGCGCGTAATCACGGGCTGTTGGGATTCCGACAACCAAGCTGTGATGTTTTACCGCAAAGCCGATCGCACGATTTACGCAAGTGAAATTTGCAACGAGCCAGACGAGGAGCATCACGGACTCGGTTTGACGGTTAAAGCTCGCGCGCTGAACTATTATGATTTTTTAAATCAAACTAAAGCTGAAATTGCGAATGTCCAAGCACCGATTGTTTTGGGCAGCTTGAGCGGCTACAACTATCAATGGCTGAAAGAATTTTTGAAACTCGATGGCGCGTGCAGCAAATTCGATGTGCTCGCTTTTCACCCGTATCATCTCGGTGTCGCGCCAGATGAAATAAATACGGACAAAAATGCGTGGCACACGGTCGAGCAGTGGGTGAATTTTTATCACGAGATTTTGAAAAACGCGGGTTGCGACAAACCGATTTGGGCGACGGAATTTGGTTTTTCGACGACGGATTTCGACGCCGAGAAAGCCGTCAGTGTCAGCCAACAAAGTGATTTCGCTTTGAAAGAGGCAGTCATGTTGCTCGGCACGGGCGTGAAACGCGTGAGCTATTTCGACAAAAATACTTTCGAATTGGACTCGGCCGGGACGGAAGCCTGGAATGATTTGGCTGCGAAACTTGTTGGCGCGAAATTCGAAAAACTGACTTTTTCGGGCGACAATTATTGTCCGCGCGAAACGAGTTGTTTTTACGACGAGAGCGAATATCGCACGGACACTGGTAAGTCGGTTTTTGGTTTGCCAGCCGACCCGACCGCAATCGCGAAAAACCGAACCTATTCTTTTGTGAAAGATGACGACTCGCGCGTGTTCGTCTATTGGACTACGGGCAAAGCTGGAATTGGTGTCGTCGATTCGCCGTTTTCGGATATCTCGCCAGCAAGCAGCCACCTCGAAGCGATTCTCGATCTAACCAAACGTGGTTTGATTTCAGGCTACGATGATGGCACTTTCGGCGCAGACAAACAAATTAATCGCGCAGAGTTTTTGAAAATTTTAGTCGGCGCAACGAAAGATGCCGGCCTGACAATCTCGGGCAAAAATTGTTTCCCGGATGTCGGCGATTTGTGGTTTTCGCCGTATGTTTGTTATGCGAAAGCGCACGGCTGGGTGAATGGCTACGCCGACGGAACTTTCCGACCAGCGAATCCGATCAATCGCGCCGAAGCGCTCAAAATTTTGGCGAATGCATTCGGCTGGTCGATGACTTCGGCAAGCGGCGCGTGGTACGAACCATTCGCGAATGCCGCGATTGCAAAAAATGTTTTGCTGTCGAGCGAAGCGAAAGATTACGACAAGTATGAAAATCGTGGCTTCGTCGCTGAGCTAGTCTGGAGAGCGTTACAATAAATCCAGCAACTTGATTTCACCTGAATCAACATTTTATCGACAAACTTGCAAAGCCCTGAGCGAGCGAAGCGAGCCGAAAGGGGCGCGCGCTAAATAATTGAAATGGCTGAGCAGAAGAAAACTCCGACCGAGGTCAAAACCTTCGCCATCGCCTCGTTTTTGAACGACTTCGGCAGCGACATGATTTATCCGATTTGGCCGCTTTTCGTGACGACTGTGCTCGGCGCGGACATGGCCGTACTCGGACTTGTCGACGGCATCGGCGATGCGATTGTCAGTATTTCGCAGGCCGTGAGCGGTTATTTTTCCGACAAATGGCGCAAGCGCAAAATTTTTATTTGGACTGGTTATATCTTCGGTGGCATTTCGCGCATCGGCTACGCGTTCACGAAAGTTTGGCCATGGCTGATTCCCTTCCGCATTCTCGATCGCGCGGGCAAAATGCGCGGTTCGCCGCGCGACGCGATCGTGGCCGATGTTTCGACCGATCGAAACCGCGGTCGCAATTTCGGAATTTTGCGAACGATGGACAATCTCGGCGCGGTCTGCGGAATTTTGACGACGATTTTTTTGTTGAATTATCTCGGCTACAAACATCTTTTTTTGATCGCCGCGATCCCGTCGCTGCTTTCCGTTTTGCTGATTTTATTTTTTGTAAAAGAACGACCAGTCGCGCATTTGAAAATTTTTAAAGGCATTTCGTTTCGCAATCTCTCGCGCAATTTCAAAATCGTTTTGTGGGCGAGCGTGATTTTCGCGGGCGGCGCATTTAGTTATTCTTTTCTATTAATTTTTGCGAAGAACGAAGGTTTCAACCCGACGACTCTGCCGATTCTTTATCTCGCTTTCACTTTGATCGCTTCGCTCACTTCCCTGCCCTTTGGAAAATTGGCGGACAAAATCGGACGGAAAAAAGTTTTTCAACTCGCGCTTTTGTTTTGGGTTTTGGTCTGCGCGAGCGCGATTTTTTTGAACGGCTGGCTCGGAATCGCCGCAATTTTTTTGGCCTTCGGTTTGCATCAAGGCGCACTCGGCCCAGTCCAAAAAGCCTTCGTCGCGGAACTCGCGCCACCGGATTTGCGCGCGAGCGCGCTAGGCGGCTATCAAATGGCGATCGGTCTCGCCGCGCTCCCCGCTTCGCTCGGCGCGGGAATTTTGTGGGATGTTTTCGGAATGACGATCCCGTTCGCGGTCTCGCTCGGACTGACTGTGCTGGCGATTATTTTTTTGAGTTTTGTAAAGACAAATTAAGCATTTCTCAGTAGTAGAGACGCGATATATCGCGTCTCTACGTTTTTTTATTGTAAAATCCTTCGCACGGAGAGATGGCCGAGTGGTTGAAGGCAACGGTCTTGAAAACCGTCAGACCCGCAAGGGTCTCGTGGGTTCGAATCCCACTCTCTCCGCCATTAAATCAAATAAAATGTCAGTTTTTGATGATTGGTCGGAATTTATAGTCAAAGTGCTGGAATCGGAATCTAGTTTAGTTAAAGCTTTCTTAAAAAATCCTACCGAAATAGGAGACGCTAGAGAAGCCTTGATAAAAGGGGTTTTGTCTAAAATACTCCCAAGTATTTATGAAGTAGGAAGCGGCGAAATTATTGACTGCCTGGGAAAAAGATCAAAACAAATTGATATTGTAATTTTTCGCAAAGATTTTCCGACATTAAAAATGCCTAGCGGCTCTAGGTTGTTTTTAGTTGAATCAGTGTTAGCCGCTATAGAGGTTAAAAGCGACCTGCGAGGGAACAATCTCAAAATGGCTCTGGACAATATATATTCTGTAATGGACTTAAGTCCAAATGTAATTGCTGGCATCAGAGAAAAAATAGCCAGAGAAAAAGGCCTGGAGTTCATCAAAGAAAAAGGTGATTACCAACACAAAGAGCCTTTGGAGACAGGTCGTTTCGATCTGATTGGAAGACCAATTCCTTATATTTTTGGATTTCATGGATATAAAAAAGTAGAAAAACTTCGGGAAATAATTCAGGAATGGGGAGATGAAAAAGAATCAAAAGAGGGATTCGCCATGCGGCATATCCCAGCTTTTATATTTTCAGATAAGTTGTTTGGATGGAGAAATGCAGATCCCTATTCAAATGCTAGAAATTCATTATTATTCCTCGGAGAGCATAAATCACCATTGAGATTCTTTATCTTGCATCTTTTATATTCTTTGCATCGAAAAATACCAATATTGCCTGATGCTTACGGTGTCAAACACAATTTAGAGATTTATCTACAGCAAATGGAGAATCCTCTTTCTAGAGAAAATATAAAATTTGGACTATTTTCCGCTTTAAATAAATGAAATCTATCTCGCTTATCTCGTGGAATGTGAACGGAATTCGCGCGGTCGCGAAAAAAGGTTTTTTGGAATGGCTCGCGAGCGGACCAGCCGACATCGTCGCGCTGCAGGAAACGAAAGCTGCCGCGAATCAGCTCGGTCCGAACTTGCTCGAACCCGACGACTACCGCAGTTTTTGGAACGCCGCCGACCGACCGGGCTACTCGGGCGTAGCGACATTTTCGAAAGTCGCCCCGCTCAAAGTCGAGCAAAATTTTTCCGCGCCAGTTTTGAATGGCGAAGGTCGGATTTTGCTCACCGAGTTTCCCGAGTTTTATTTTTTGAATGTTTATTTTCCGAACGGAAAAATGGGCCCGCATCGGCTTGAATTCAAACTGAATTTTTACGACGAGTTTTTGAAATTGATCGAGAAATTGCGGAAGAAAAAACCGATCGTTTTTTGCGGCGATGTGAATACCGCGCACGAGCCGATCGACCTCGCGCGGCCACGGGAGAACGAAATGATTTCCGGTTTTTTGGAAGTCGAACGAAAGTGGCTGGATAAATTACTCGCGAAAAATTATCTCGACGCATTTCGTTTCTTGCATCCGACCGAGCAAAAATTTTCGTGGTGGAGTCAGCGCAGTCGCGCGCGCGAAAGAAATGTCGGCTGGAGAATTGATTATTTTTTTGTGTCGAGTGAGCTGAAAAAAAACATTTCCCGCGCGGAAATTTTGACCGAGATCGAGGGAAGCGATCACTGTCCGATTCTGCTCGAACTGAAGTTTTAAAAATATAGAAGTCGGCGCGGCGAGCGAAGCGAGCCGCGCGAAGTAAAAACAGTGTCCCGACATTGCGAAATTTTTGTCCACCGGATTGCCGACGAGCGAGCGTGAAAAATTCGATGTTTGAGTCCGCCGCGGCGGACGAGTTTCGAATTTTTAGCGAGTGAGTCGACGCAATCCGGTGGACAAAAATTTCGGATCGTCGGACAGTTTTTTGTGCTACTTTTTTGCTGTCAAAAAAGTAGCGGCACTGCGCCAGCGAAAAACTCAATCACATCTTCACCGGCGCACTCACCCCGATCAAATCCTCCAAAACAATTCTCAAAACTTCTTTCGTGATCGCGACTAGTCGGAGTCGCACCGCAGTGAGTTCCGGATTTGCGGAATCGACGACACGACAGTTTTCGTAAAATTTGTGAAAGGTCGCGGCAAGCTCGACAGCGAAAATCGTGAGCTGGTGCACCGCGAAACTTTGTGAAATCTCGGCAACTAAATCTGGCAGCTCGGCAATTTTTTTGATCAAATTAAATTCGCTCGGATCGACAAGCAAGTCGATTTTGCCATTTTTGAAATCAAGATCGCCGGCTTTTTCGAGAATCGACGCGAGCCGTGTGTGTGCGTATTGCACATAAAAAACCGGATTATCCGCGGATTGTTTTTTCGCCAAGTCGAGATCGAAATTGAGATGCGTATTCCAATCGCGCATCACGAAAAACCAGCGCGCCGCGTCCGCACCGACCTCGGAAATCAAATCGTCCATCAATTCGAAATTGCCCGCGCGCTTCGACATCCTAATTTCTTTACCGTCGCGAAATAATTTCACGAGCTGCGTGATGATGATTTGCAAATCTTTTTTGCGACCGAGCACTTCTGCCGCCGCGAACATGCGCCCGAGATAGCCGTGGTGATCCGCGCCCCAAATATCGATCAGTTTGTCAGCGCGAGAAAATTTGTCGGCGTGATATGCAATATCCGCCGCGAAGTAAGTCCACTCGCCGTCCGCTTTTTTGAGCACGCGATCTTTGTCATCACCGAAATCCGAAGTACGCAAAAATGTCGCACCGTCTTGCTCGTAAATTTTCGCGCTGAACTTTTTCAAATTTTTCTCAATCAATTTTTCGTCGTGCAATTTCTTTTCGGAAAACCAATTGTCAAACTCGACGCCCATTTTCGCGACCGCCGGACGAATTTCTTTTTCGAGCAAAATCGCGAGAAACGCCTCGCCTGTTTTTTTCGGATCGGCGGAAATTTTGTCGGGATATTTTTCGGCTAGCTCGCGAATGTACTCACCCGCATAAAATTCGTCTTCTTTTGGAATTTTGCCTGCCGCCGCGAGAATCGATTTACCGAGCGTCACGATTTGATTGCCCGCGTCGTTGATATAGAACTCACGCGCGACGTCGAATCCGGCGCGCTCGAGAACTCGCGCGAGCACATCCCCACCGAACCCGCCGCGACCATTCGCGATCGTGAGCGGTCCGGTCGGATTCGCCGAGATGAATTCGAGCAAAACTTTTTGACCTTTGCC
>JAZDNQ010000019.1:0-8690 GCA_043799575.1 Patescibacteria group bacterium
GAGTCGATGTGCGGCCCGCGGCAAAGATCGACAAAATTACCCGTTTTGTAAAAACTGACTTTCGTCTCGCCTTCTTTTTTGAGATCGGCTACGAGCTCGAGTTTGAGAGTTTGCTCCGTCTTTTTCAAAAATTTTTCCGCCTCGTCGATCGGTTCTTCGTATCTTTCAAACTTCAAATTTTGTTTGATGAGATGTTGCATTTTTTTCTCGATCAAAACGAGATCTTCAGGGATGAGAGTTCGCGGCAAAAGGAAATCGTAATAAAAACCGCCCTCGATCGCTGGACCGATCCCGAGCGTCGCGTCGGGAAACATTTCGAGTACCGCGGCGGCGAGGACGTGGCTCGCGGAGTGGCGCAGTGTCGGCAGATCGATAATTTCAGAATCTTTTTTGCTCATCGTGTTGGGATTTTACCTTTCTTCAAAAAATCCGGCGAGTTGCAGAAAAAAAGGGAACGGGGGGTGTGTGGTTAGTACACCCCCCGTGATGCGAATGGCATCCACACGGTGCCGACGGGAAGGAAGAAACGTCGGGGTGAGATCCGTGTGTCCCGGGAAGAGGTTAAGCGAAAGTGGCTTCCATCCGCTGGACGAAGTTTTCGGCTCCGCCAGCCTCGATAATCCCGGGGAACGCGATCCGGATTGTCCGGTTCGCGTTGGGGTCAGCCGGGTCGGCGTGGAACCCGATTCCTGCCTGCAGCTTCAGGTTGCTGCGTTCGGCCGCGGCCTTGATCACGTCGGCGGCCAAAAGACCGCCGCGGAGGGTGAGCCACAAGAAGTAACCACCCTGCGGCACGGCGTGCAGTTGAGCCCACTCGCCGAGCCGAGCGGGAATGAGCGTGCCAAGCTCGTTGACCACGGGGGCGAAGGCCGCTCGCAATGAGGCGGCCTTCTGTTCAAGGAAGTCCGGATTGTCCCGGAGTAAGTGGTTTAGGAGCAGTGCTCCGAGAATGGGCTGTGAAATAAACCTTTTCGCGGGGGTCAGAGGATGCTCAGCCTTTCGGAGCCACTCAACCACCGCGCTGCTGGCGATGGACCAACAGATCCGGCCAGACGCGAAGTTGACCAACTTGCTCTGAGAGTTCATCTGGAAGACGAGGTTCAGAGCCTCGCTTTCAGCCAATTGGAACAGGCTGGCCGGGGGTGGGTTGTTGCCGTAATAGAGACCCCTGTATGGATCATCCTCGGCGACCGTGAAGCCATAAAACGCCGCTATTTCCAGAACACGGCGGCGATTTTCCTCCGACCAGGTCGCCCCGGTCGGATTGGAGAAGGTCGGGACTGCATAGAGGATGTCGAGCTGCTGTCCCACCTTAGCCAGTTCGTTCAAATCCAAGCCGTCTTCGTGCTCGGTGATGAGCACGAGACGGACGCGTTGGGTCATGGCCAGATGATTGAAAAACTGGCTGGGGAACAACGCTCTATCGTACACGAGTCGGGTTACCCCGACCGTGATCCAGGTGTTGCCCCGCTGTTCAGCTTCGGCCAGCTTGTACAGCAGATACCACTCCCAGGCAGTCATCCCGCCCGGGGACAAGAAGATGTTGTCGACATTGATCCCGGAACTCGTCGCGAAGAAATTGCGGAGGCCGGGGTGTCCAAGTGGGCCACCAGTGTAGCCGCCTAGCTCGTCACTACCTTGCAGAATCGCCTCGGCGGCGATTGCCGCCAGCTCTGCTGCCGGAGACAGCGATTTTGGTGGGGCGCCACGAGTGGCGTCCATTAATTGCTGGAACATACTTTCCTCCGTCTCCTCCCGCCGTCGCGAGGGAGACTCAAAATGTTGTTGAAACTTCGCGCGAATTTTCAAAACAGGCGAGATTTCGCTTTTTATTTACTCCTTTCTTTTGTTTCGCGAATCTCCGCCGACCCGGACTCGAAATCCCCCCGCCCCTCGACAAGCTCGGGGCGACCCCCTTTGCGAAAGGGGGTAGAAATATCCAAATCCAAATCGGCGAAGACCGCGATTATATTTTTAATTAATTAGACACACGAATTTGCTTGTAATGTGCCCTTCAGTTCCCCTTCGACAAGCTCAGGGTCTCTCAGGACGCACTACGTGCGGATGTCAAGGAACAATCCGCCGCGGTATTCGAAAATTCAAATCCGGCGCGGAAATCCGGATTTATGACCGACTTGCGGCTGGGGTATTCGCACCCTTCGATAAACTCAGGACAGGGGAATCCACCAAAAATCCGGTCGGTTATTTTAAAATCAATTTAATTCTTGGTCAAAAGTCAGTTACCCGCGACAGCCGTGATCGCCTCCGCGATCCGATCAATTTGCGCTGTCTGAATTCCGCCAAAATTGATTCGCGCCGAGCCGGGCAAATAAATCGCAAAATCATTTTTCAATTTTTCGACCTCACTTTTTTCCAATCCGAGCAAACCGAAAAGTCCGCGACCATTTTTCAGATCGGCAAAACGCGGCGGCAATTTGTCGAGCAAACCGTTGCGGCGCGCGTCGATATCGCGCCGCGCGTTTTCGAGGTCGGCGCGCCAACCGGATTCGTTCTCACCCAAAACTCGCGCCATCACTTCCGCGCCGAAGCCGGGCAAATTCGAAACCGTCCGTCGAATTATTTTTTGCAAATTGCTCTCGATCGCTCGCGCCACGCCGCTCTTCACGAAAAGCGCGCCGAGGCGCTGTTTGTACATCGAAGCATTTTTCGAAAACGACAAACCGAACGCGATGTTTTCGATTTTCTCCAAAAGCGCGATCGCGAATTCACGATCCGCGTCGAGTCCGTCGCCGAGTCCGAGATACGCGAAGTCGACGAAAACAAAAATTTCTTTCGCGTTGATTTTGCCCGCAAGTTTGCCGAGCTCGTCCACCGGGAGATTGAAGCCAGTCGGGTTGTGCGTCGGACCGCCGTGCAAAAGCAAAATTCCTTTCGGTGCGAGCGCGTCGATTGTTTGCTCATAATTCGCGAGACTCGCGCGACCGTCGCTGAGATGCGGAAATTCAATAATTTCCAAATCGGCAAAAATTCCATTGTGATTCGGCCAAGTCGGACTGCCCCACGCGATTTGTTGCAAATTTAAAATTTTCGCGAGCTCGGCAAAAACGGCGAGTGCGTGTGTCCCGCCGCAAGTTTGTTGCGCCGCGAGCTCAAATTTTTCCGCGGCGTCGCCGAATAAAGTTTTCCGCGCGAGCGCGAGAAATTTCGGATTGCCGCCGATCGGATCGTAATTGAAATTCGCGAAATCGAGTGCACGCGCTGCTTCGCGCACGCTCGGGAAAACAAACGGTTTCCCGTCCGGCGCGGCGTAAACACCGATGCCGAGATTCACTTTTTCCGGTCGCGGGTCGGCGAGAAATTCCTGAAAAAGCGCGAAGAGCGGATCGGGCGGGAGGACGGCGAGCGGATCGGTGAGCATTGGCAAAATTAATTGCCAATGATTTTAACAGCTCTTTCAGATTCTGGATTCAGTTAATCTGCTCAATAATGCTGCCAAACCAAGTGCAGCTGTAAATCCGGGGCTTCCGGGATTTTTGTTTGTAATAAAATTACCGCGATCATCTAGTCCAAAATCCATGCTCAATTTGCCGGTTTTTCGATTGGCCAATTGAGCTCGTACGCCAGCTTTTGCAAAGTGTAAATCTGCTGCTGTGATTTCGATTTGGTTTGGGTTAAAAATCTCCTGACAAATTTTGGCGAACTGTTCTCCGCTAAGCACATTCATTATTTCGCGTTTTGCGTGTTCAGGGTTGCCAAGATAGAATTTCCAAGTTCCGCGCTGTAAATGCAGCATGATCGCATCGCGCACGAATTTTTGCAGAGCGCGAGTTTTATCGCGCATCGCAAAATTTTCTTTCAACCAAGGCAAAGCGGTCGGACCGAAATGAATCGTGCCGTCTTCATGCCAGATCGCATGAGGATCAAGAAATGGCAAACTCGGGTCGGTCGGAACTTGATAAATTAGTTCCCGGAATTTCTTGTCGTCAGGAAACCGATTTTTGGTCGCGAGATAGGCTCCGCGAATTGGCAAGATCATCCAATCAATTTCCCCAAAAGCCATTTTGGCGATCTGATCGGCCCATTCACCGGCATGATTGATGACCATCTTGGCGCGAAAGGTGCCCTGATTAGTTTCGACGATCCATTCTTTGCCTTCGCGTTGGAATCCGAGCACTTCGGTGTTGTAGTGAATATCGCCTCCCATTTCGTCGACTTTTTCGGTGATTTTTGCCAGGACTTCTCTTGGCGGAAAAGAAAAAGTTTCCTCGACAAGTAATCCGGCCAAAGTCTTTTCATTCAAGACGGGAATGCGTTCGAGCAATTCATCTTGTCCCAAAACCCTGACTCGTTGCGGATCGCATCCGTTTGCGATTGCATTTCCCTGATAAGTATTCAAATCCGCGACTCCGCGTGGATCTCGCGCGACGACAATTTTTCCACTGCGATCAAGCAGAATTCCATTCTTTGCGCAAAAATCATCCAGCATTCTTTTGCCAATCTGATTCAAGGCAGCTTTCATTGATCCGGGTTTATAGTAAAGTCCGGCATGAGCGGTGCCCGTATTGTTTCCGCTTGCGCGAAAATTATTCGGCGGGCTTTGTTCTGCAACAACTACTCTTCGATTAGGATTAGCAATATTTATTTGGTGCGCTGTTGCTAGCCCATTTACTCCGCCGCCAACAATAAGAACATCACAGACTCTGCTTCTCATATCGGTCGGTCCTTGGATTGTTCTTGCTTGCTCCATAAAAAAGACAGCATTTTAGTTTTTCCTTCCCGAAAATCAAATCTTCATTTTTTGATTTCGCACTTCACGCCGAGATCCGCGCCGATTTCCTCGAGATTCGCCAAAACTTTTTCCTGCATCGGAATGCCGTTTTTCTGCCGGTCGGCGTAGCGCGCAAAACTTTTTTCGCCGTGAATGTAAATCTGTTTTTCGCCTTTTGCCTTCTTCGAATTTTTCAGCAGCGCGATATATTTGTCGAGACGCTGACGAAATTTTTCCGGATCGATGAAGCGCGCGATGTCGATCGCCGCGAAAAAATGACCGACGTTTGCCGGTTTACTTTTGTCCGCGCCGACGAAAGTTGCGTACGCCGCGCCGGAAAGTACGCCGGTCAAAATGTCGACCGCGAAAGACAAACCGTAACCTTTGTGCCCGCCGAAAAGTTCGCCGACGCCGCCGAGCGGGGTGAGTCCGCCGCCGATGCGATTCAACAGATTGTCGAGTACTAGGCCGGCATCCTCAGTCGATTCGCCTTCCTCGTCGACCGCCCAGCCGAGCGGCATCTCGAGTTCTTTGCGATGATAAACTTCCAATTTTCCGCGGGGGACGGTCGAGGTCGCCATGTCGAGCACAAATGGTTTTTCTTTCGCCGCGGGCGCTGCGATCGAGATCGGATTCGTCCCGAAAATGAGATCGCGGCCGAAAGTCGGAATCACGAGCGGATTCGCATTCGTGAGACAAACACCAATAAAGTTTTTCTCCAGCGCGAGCATCGAATAAAAAGCCGCGATGCCGAAGTGATTCGAATTTTTCACAGTTACCATCCCGGCTCCGGCTTCTTCGGCTTTTCGGATCGCGAGCTGCATCGCAAAAAGACTGGCGGGCTGGCCGAGTCCATCGTGTGCATCGACCGCGGCGGTCGCGACCGATTCGCGCTCTATCGTCGGGTGCGCTTGCGCGTCGATGGTTTTCTTTTTCAAGCCGTCAACATAGCGCCAAAGTCGCGCCGTGCCGTGACTGTCCACACCGCGCAAATCAGCTTCCAACAAAACTTTGGTCGTGATTTTTGCGTCGGCGGAGGAGACGCCGAGTTGCTCAAAAACTTTGTCGCAGAATGCAGCGAGTTTATTGTGATCGACCGGGATGGGCATGTTGTGAAAATTAGTTGCGGCTGGCCTTTTCGAGGGATGATATCACGCCGCGAACTTTTTTCTCAACTTCCCCGAACTCATTCCGCGGGACGGAATCCGCGACGATCCCGGCCGAAGCTTGCACAGTCGCACGATTTTTCGCCGCGAAAAGACTGCGCAAATTTGCTGCGAAAACACAATCGCCAGTCAGCGAGAAAAATCCGACCGCGCCGGCGTACGGACCGCGAGGTTCTTTTTCGAGCCGCTCGATAATTTTCATCGTCTCGATTTTCGGTGCGCCGCTGACTGTCCCGACCGGCGTATTCGTCGCGAGCGCGTCGAACGCTGTCAATCCTTTCCGCAATTTCCCGACGATTTCACTCCCGATGTGTTGGACATGCGAGAATTTTTTGATCTGCATCAGCTTCGGCACTTTCACACTGCCGAATTCACTCACGCGACCGACATCGTTGCGTCCGAGGTCGACGAGCATCATGTGTTCCGCGCGTTCTTTTTCATCCGCCAAAAGTTCGCGCGCGATTTCGGCATCGCGTTTCGCATCGCCCGTAATTTTCCGCGTGCCCGCGAGCGGATAATTTTCGACTTTTCCGTTTTCGACGCGCACGATGAGTTCGGGCGAACTGCCGATCAATTCTCTTTCTCCAAACTTCAAAAAAAACATGTGCGGACTCGGATTCACTTCGCGGAGCGTCGCATAAAATTCCATCCGATCGCCCGACAATTCAAAATAACTTTTGCGTCCGAATTGAAATTGGAAAGTGTTGCCCGCGAAAATTTCTTGCTGGCCGATTCGCACTTTCGCTTCGAAATCTTTTTGCGCGATATTGTGGCCGAGAAATTTCGCGCGAAATTTTTTCTCCGGTTTCAGTTTCCGTGCCAAAATTTTCTCGAGCAGTTTCGACCGATCTTCCGCCAAATAAAAATATTTCAGCTCGCCAGTTTTTTTGTCGAAAATCAGTCCGTCGAAATACAAACCGAATTCGAAATCTGGCCAGGCTGGATCTTTTTTGAATGCGACGCTCGGCTCGAAATAGCGCGTCGCCTCGTAAGTCAAATACCCGAACAGTCCGCCGCGGAAACCGCGGCCTTTCGGGATTTTTGGCAGGAAATTTTTGAGCGCGAGATACGGATTCGGCGCGGCGAAAACTTTTCCGTCGACGATCAATTTTCCTGGCTCAGCTCGGATCACTGCGTGCGGCGCGAAACCGACAAAACTTTGCCGCGAAAAATTCGCATCTTCGCCGAGCGATTCGAGCAAAAATGCGGTGTCGAAATTCTGCCGCAGTCGCGCGAAAATCTCGAGCAGACTCAAATTCGTTTTAATTTTTTTCTCGCGGTACACGATTTTTTTCGGCGTCAGTTTTTTTGCCAATTCAAAATAACTCGACTGCGCGGAACGGCTCGTCGCGAAAAGCGCGCGAAAAATTTGTTCGACTTTCTCGACCGGGATGCCGAGCTCCGCCGCCAACTTTTTTTTCTCCGCCAATAATTTTTTCTCTCGCGCCGGATCGAAAACTTTTTTGCCGGTCGCTTTTTTTTCCGCCGCGATTTCCGCCGCGAGATTTTGTCGGCGCGCGATCAATTTCAAAATTTCGGCATCCGTCGCATCGATTTTCGCTCTCAGTTCAGCTAAATTCATCTCTTACATTTTACGCTAAAATTTCCCCATGCTCACGAAACGCATCATCCCGTGCCTCGATGTCGACGCCGGACGCGTCGTCAAAGGCGTCGAATTCGTCAATCTCCGCGACGCGGGCGATCCGGTCACACTCGCGAAGTTTTACGACGGTGAGTCCGCCGACGAACTTTGTTTTCTCGATATCACGGCTAGTTCGGACTCGCGCGATACGGTCGTCGAAATGGTCGAACAAGTCGCGCGTCAAGTTTTCATTCCTTTCGCGGTCGGCGGGGGAATCCGCTCGGTCGCCGACGCGCAAAAAATTCTCAAAGCCGGCGCGGACAAAGTCGCGATCAATTCCGCGGCCGTCGCGAATCCGAATTTGATTTCCGAAATTTCACAAGCGATCGGCGCGCAGAATTTGATTCTCGCGATTGATTCCAAAAAAGTTGACGGAAAATTCACAGTCGTGACGCACGGCGGAAGAAAATTCACCGATCTTGAAGTTTCCGAGTGGGCGAAAAAAGGTGAGGCGCTCGGCGCGGGCGAAATTCTCCTGACTTCGATGGATGCGGACGGAACGAAAAATGGTTTCGATATTCCGCTCACGAAAAAAGTTGCCGACGCGATCAAAATTCCCGTCATTGCTTCGGGCGGCGCGGGACGCGCGGAAGATTTTCTCGAAGTTTTTCAAAAAACGGCGGCCGAGGCCGCGCTCGCCGCTTCGATTTTTCACTTCAAAGAAACTTCGATTGTCGAGATCAAAAAGTTTCTCGCGGAAAACAGAATTCCAGTTAGAATTACAGTATGACCGAACCGAAAATCGATTTCGCGAAAATGGGCGGGCTGATTCCCGCGATCGTTCAAGATTCCAAAACGGGCGAAATTTTGATGGTCGCGTTTCAAGACCAGGAAGCTTTCGAAAAAACTCTCGCGACGAAAGAGGTTCATTTTTTCTCGCGCTCGCGCCGAGAGCTGTGGAAAAAAGGCGCAACGAGCGGGAATGTTTTGAAAGTGGTCGAAATTTTCGCGGACTGTGACGACGATTCCGTTTTAATAAAAGTTGAACACGATCCGAAGCTGAAAGCGTGCCACACCGGCGCGCGCAGCTGTTTCTTTAAAAAGATTTTGTGAACGCAGCCGAGCGAATTTTGGCGGAAAAACTTTTTGGCGTTTTCGAGCTGCTGCGTGATTCCAATAAATTTCCCGAGTCGGGGACAGCGAAAATGTTGCG
>JAZDNQ010000027.1:0-2387 GCA_043799575.1 Patescibacteria group bacterium
GTGATTATTTTGCCGTCGACGACGACCGGATTGTTCGACAAATTCGCGCCCGACTCGACCAAAAATTTTTGAAAATTTTCGTCCGGAAAAACCGTCGCAGTTTTATTTTCGAGAATTCCCGCCGCCGCGAGAATCGTCGGTCCGGCGCAAATCGCCGCGACGATTTTTTCATTTTCGAATGCTTTTTTCGCGAGCAAAAGTGCCGCCGGGTCGTCGCGAAAAATTTGCGACCCGCCGCCGCCGACAAAAATCACCGCGTCGAAATCTTCCGCGTTGATTTGATTCAGTCCGATCGCGGCCTCGACTTCACCGCCCAAAACGCCGCGACAAATTCCCGGCGCGGTCGACGCGATCGTCGTCGTGATTCCGTTTTTTTCCAAAATTTCCCGCGGAATCGCGAGCTCTTTATCCTGAAAATTTTCCGGCGCGATGATGAAAAGTGCGTATTTCAAGCTATTTCCGGGCGGGGACTTTCGAATTCGACTTCGCCGTCTCGACCAATTTTTCGAAAGTTTTCGGTTCGTTGATCGCGAGCTCGGACAAATTTTTACGATTCACGACGATTTTTGATTTCGTCAACCCGTCGATAAATCGCGAATAAGTCAGTCCGGCGGCGCGAACCGCGGCGTTCAATCTTTGAATCCAAAGCGCGCGATAAGTTCGTTTTTTCAATTTGCGACCGACGTAGGCGTGTTTGCCGGCTTTCATGTTCGCTTGTTTCGCGACGCGGAAAGTCGTGCGCTGGCGACCGCGAAAGCCTTTGTTCGCTTTCAAAATTTTGTTGTGGCGGGCGCGAGTGGTCGTGCCTCCTTTGACTCGAGTCATTTCGAAAAATTAAATTTAAAAAATTATAAATTGGGGAGCATCCGCGCGATGCGTTTCGCGTTGCCGCCGGTCAAAACTTTTGGTTTGTTGACCAGCTTTTTTTGCGCTTTCGATTTTTGCATCAAGAGATGACCGCGACCGGCTTTGCGACCGACGATTTTTCCTGTCCCGGTTTTGCGGAATCTTTTCGCGGCGGATTTATTCGTTTTGAGCTTCATTTTCAGATGAATTAATAATTTTCTTTTTTTCCGGTTTGAGAATCATAATTAGTTGGCGTCCGAGTTTTTTGGGCAATTCCTCGATCGAGCTGACCTCGTCGACCCGGCTCGCGAACTCTTTCATCTTCGCCAGCGCGAGATCGAAGTGCGCCATTTCGCGACCTTTGAATTGGAGGACGACTCGCAATTTGTGACCTTTTTCGAGGAATCCGCGACCTTGTTTTACCCGCGTTTCGAGATCGCCTTCCGCGATTCGCACCCCGAGCCGAACGCCCTTCATTTCTTTCGCTTTGCCGCTCGACCGATTTTTGGAAAGCGCTTTTTGCTGCTCGTACATCCATTTTCCAAAATCGAGAATTTTGGCGACGGGCGGGACGACTTTCGGCGCGACGAGAATGAGATCGAGTTCTTGACTTTTCGCTTTCGCGATCGCCTCGGCGGTCGGCATCGCCCCCAATTTTTCGCCATCCGAATCAATCACGAACACTTCGCGGGCGAAGATTCGCTCATTCATGATCGGGCGGGGGATCCGCACGGCTGGAGTGTATCTCTTACGAGGGGGCAAAAAAGAATTTAAAAAAGCCGCGGAATTTTAGCAAAAAAAGCGCGGCTGTCAAAAACTACTTTGCATTGTAGATGTCATTCAAAAAACCGTAATTAGCGATTTGTTTCAGTATGAATTCAATTCCCATTTGAGTAGCGAGATGGCTTGTCTTGATTTCGGCCTGTTTGACGACATCTTTTGATTCGACCCCGTCGAGAGGTTGAGCCATCGCAAAATATTTATCCATGTATCGCATATTTTCTTTTGCCCAGTACGCGCCGCCCTTTTGAGTTAGCCAAGCTTCGAATTCTTGTTTCGAGATGTCTCCGTTTTTTAGTGCGATTGCAATGAGGCTATCACAAACATTTATTCTGCCTTCCCGGCTAAGTTTAGGATTTTTCGTAAATTCTTCTTTCGCGATCGCTTCCAGTTTTTTTTGGCAAGAGCTAGCAAATCTTTCAGTCTCAGCTGAGTTTATTGCCTCTTTCGCGGTTCGATCTAGTATCTTGCCAAATAAGTCAATTCCAGGTTCAGCCAATTTATCTAGAGAATATTTACAATTCAGGTGATATTCAAGAAGGGCAGACTCAACTGATGCTAGCTCACCCCGCATTTTTTGCTTTGCTTCCCCTTCTTCTGTATTCGCAATCCTTGTTTTTAATTCTGCTGATTGAGCTGATAGAGGTCTGATTCCAGCCAAACTTTCTTTAATGTCTTTAATTTTTTTTTCGATATACTCCATATCTTTGGGAGAATATTTTTTTCGGGCTACAGCTTCTTTGATCCATGACTCAAAATCC
>JAZDNQ010000002.1:0-2592 GCA_043799575.1 Patescibacteria group bacterium
TGTACATTGCACATTGTAAATTGATAATTCGCCGATTAAAGTTCACTGATTTTTAAATTCAAAATGTTCGACTGGAAAACCGCTCCACGTCCGATCCTCGCGCTCGCGCCGATGGCGGGATACACCGACTCCGCATTTCGGCAATTAATTCGTTCTTTTTCGAAAAAAGTAATTTTATGGTCGGAATTTGTTTCCGCCGACGCGCTCAAATTTGATTCGAAAAAGTCGAAAAAAATGCTGTCGTTCGCGAAAAAAGAGCAGCCTTTCGTCGCGCAAATTTTCGGAAAAAATCCCGCGCACTTCGTCGCAGCGGCGAAATTCGTCGAGTCGATCGGCGCGGTCGGCGTCGATTTGAATTTCGGCTGCCCGGCGAAAAAAGTGGTGAACTCCGACCACGGTTCGGCACTTTTGAAAAATCCGAAACTCGCGGCGGAAATAATTTCAGCGGTTTCGAAATCGGTCAAAATTCCGACGAGCGTCAAAATGCGACTCGGGATCGCGGACGATTCGAATTTGAATTCGTTCGCGAAAATGGTCGAAGACTCCGGCGCGCAACTTTTGACAATTCACGGACGCACTGCAAAACAAGCGTATTCTGGCGATGCGAATTTCGAACCGATTTATCGGGTGAAAAAAATTTTGAAAATTCCGGTGCTCGGAAACGGCGACATCGACTCCGCGGATCAGTTTTTCGCGCGAATCGGGAATCTCGACGGACTGATGATCGGGCGCGCGGCGGTCGCGAATCCGTGGATTTTTCGCGAAATCGAAAATCGACTCGCGGGGAAAATTTCGAAAACGCCGACGACGCTCCGCGCGAAAATTCCGACGATTCTCCGGCACGCGAAATTGCTCGTCGCGGAAAAAGGCGAAAAACGCGGGATGCTCGAAATGCGGAAATTTTCGGCAAATTATGTCCGCGGCGAAGCCGGCGCGAAAATTCTGCGCGCGAAATTAGTTCAAGTCGAAAAAATTTCCGAGTTGGAAAAAATTTTGAAAGTCCGATAAAATTCGCACCTCGTCGCGGGCAATTCGAAAATCTCATCGCGGGGTGGAGCAGTGGTAGCTCGCCGGGCTCATAACCCGGAGATCGTGGGTTCAATTCCCACCCCCGCAACCAAAAACAAGTTCTCCCCGCGCAGTGGGGAGGTTTTGTTTTGGTAGGGTCGGATGCGAACGCGCGTGAATTCAAATTTTGAAAATCGAAAAACTTTTCGGCGCGTGCCGCCGGGGAATTCCGAATTTCGCAGAACTCCAAGCCAACTTCAATTCCCACCTCCGCAACCAAAAAATCTTAGTCCCCGCTTGGGGACTTTTTTAAATCTTAGCTAATTCAGCAACTAAAAGATCTTCGGCTGATTGCGCGTCCACTGTCTGTTTTTCCTCCCCTGCTGCACTAATGTTCTTCACTTTAATTCCCCGAATTTGTTGATTCAATCTAATCAAGATATCAGGCGGTAGTTTTTTTAGTTTCTCTTCATCGCGTTTTTTTGCCGCGGTCAGTTCATCTCGCAGCTCAATTAATTTTGCTTCCGAGAATTGCGACAACTGCGGTAGTAATTTTTCTTTGTCGCCTCGCTCCATACTGAAAGACGTCAATACCAAACGTTTCACGATGTCAATCAATTTAGTTTCCATAATTTAAGCATTGCGAGCATGCATAATATCTCTACCAGAGACCGTCGAACTATCGGCATATTTCAAAACATCGCGAACTGCACTTGATGTATCGAGCGTAGTTTTTTCGTCTTTATCACCCTCAACGGTCGCTGAGACCTCAGTAGCGAGCTGAGCACTCTGCTCCTCTTTACTGGGAAGAGCTTCATTCTTTTGCTCCAGCTTTTGCTGAACATCGGGAGTTTTTGGCTGTATTTCCGGAGTCATTTTGTTTTAATTTAAATTTAATCTTAAATTTGTCTTTTTCCTTTTTTTGTGTGAAATTATCAGACTTCGCTCTTAGTCAAGTTTGATGTTTCGTTTGATTTTAGCAAAAAACTTTACAAAATTCAATTTATATATTTTGGTTTTAATCAAAATTTAATTTAAGAAAATGCAATCCGTCGAGCAAAAAGAACATAATATCTGCCTGTTAGAAGTGTTGCAAAAGCTGATTGCAAGAATGCAGGAATTCGATTTTCAAAATGCAACAAAAAAACTCGGCGAACTTAACAGGGTGCGCGAAGAAGATGGTCTAGCACTTTTCCGAAAAGAAGATTTTAGAAAAATCGAAACCGATAGCAAAGAATCTGACACGGCGGCCTTGTCCCAAAAGATCGCCGAAACTAAGGAACGACCTCGACAAGACGACCGAGCCAAAGCTCAAATTTTGCATCTTTATACTTTGATCGGGAGCATCCACCGGGAACAGAATAACTTTGCGGGTTTTTTGGCTGGACTTCAGAAAACTTTAGATTTTCTGGAAAAAGAATCGCGCGATTTTTCACAGCTCAGATTAAATCTGCAAATGCGGATTATTTATGCTTTCGAACAATTAATCGGCTATGCGATTACTTATTCTCATGATTTTGATGAAGCTCTTTCGCTGATAAAAAAATTGGAAGAAAAGATAGAGAAACTCAATCTAAGGTTAAT
>JAZDNQ010000008.1:0-24903 GCA_043799575.1 Patescibacteria group bacterium
GCGATGACAGTATTTTGTTTTTCAAGGGAGCCGATCTGACTCTCGATCTCACAGACGGGATGTTGCCGCAGGGTGTGCGGACGATCGTGGTGGTGGATGGGAATCTGCGCATCAAGAGCAATCTGCGTTATGCGGATGCGGACAGTTCGTTTGGCATCATCGTGCTCGATGGGAATATTTATGTCTATCCGGATGTGACTGATGTGTCGGGAGCGGTGTATGCGGAGGGTAGTGTGATCTCGGTCAATGCTCAGGGTGTGTTTGGTGAGGATCTGAGCTCCACCTGTGATGGGACAAGGGGTTTCTGTGACCGGAGTTATGAGCTCAGGAACCAGTTGTATTGGAAGGGTTTACTGGCGACGGCTAATACGATCGGTGGTTCGGATAAGACATCTTATGAGTGTCCGTCTGGTGTTGCGACTTGTCCGTCCCGGGATCTGGCACGGGTGTACGATCTGGCGTATCTACGGACTTACCATCCGAGCTCGGGTGGAGTGCATGCGGAGGGGGCGAAGAGTGATGCGGCACTCGTGGTGGAGTACGATGCGCGGGTGCAGAATAATCCGCCACCGTTGTTCGAGGCGACGACTGGCTCGGTGAATAGTGAGCTGGGAGCAAGCTTGTTGGAAAAATAAACTGGGTCCGTTTTGATTTTTCTGAAAAATTGAGTGTCGCGCATTTACAGTGTTAAAATTCAAAATGGTTTTGCGCTCTGGTACGCTCAAGAAAATATCTGAAAAATACCAATGCGAAATTTATTCAAAACGCTGTCCTACGCTGCGCTGCTCATCCTGGTTTTGTCGATCTCCATGGCAATCCTGTCCTCCAAGACATATGATCCGAAAACCGGTAAGGACGTCTCTGATTTTTACATTCTAGAAAAAGGAGGTTTCTACGACGACCTCGACTTCCTCAAAGAGAATGCTCTTTTCAAAGCTCTCAGTATCGGAAAAGTCGCTGATCAAGATACTCCTTCAGTCGTGCAAAAGTATTCACGAGCGCCTGCACTGAAAAAGACCATTGACTCTTCGCTCTTGACTCTCGGCATGACCGCCTTTTCTTCGGAGAAAGTCCCCGGAAGCAATGTCGTGCTAACTAGCTACAAAGCGGAAAAACCTGCTGTGATCTTGAGTGAAGACGCCAAGCAGGCTGAGGAATTTAATCAGACTGTTGGCCAGTCTGTCGGCATCAGTCTGACGGGGAATGACATCACCTATCTCAAACAAGCCAGCGCTTCCGAACGGCTAAAGCAGGTTAATCAGGTAGGGGCAATTCTCGGGATCAAGTTAACTCCTGAGATGTATATTCAATTTAATGAAAACGATAAAGCCAACCGCGTCAAACAGGTGATCGATTTGGGCCAAAAATTTGATATGCCGATCAGCCGAGAATGGGCGGAAAAATTCGTTGAAGGTTATTCGAAATTTCCCGGTGTGCCTCCGGTGAACTAATCGACTCTTTCGAAAAGTCCGGCCGCACCCATCCCACCACCAGTGCACATACTGACTATTCCGAAGCGCGCTTTTCGACGATGCAATTCGCGGATAAGCGTGCCTGTGAGTCGTGCGCCAGTCGCACCGAGCGGATGACCGATTGCGATTGCTCCACCATTAGGATTTACTTTTTCTTCGGGGATATCGAGCTCACGCAACACATACAAAATCTGTGCCGCGAAAGCTTCATTGATTTCGAAAAGATCGATGTCCTGCAAACGCAAACCTGTTTGTTGCAGCAGTTTCGGAATCGCTTTGGCCGGACCGATGCCCATGATGTCGGGCGGGACGCCGACGACAGCATAGCTGATGAAGCGCGCGAGTGGACGCAAACCGAGTTCGTCAGCTTTCGCGCGGCTAGTCAATAAAATCGCGCCGGCCCCGTCGCTCATCTGCGAGGAATTGCCCGCTGTGACCGTGCCGTCTTTTCTGAATGCCGGCTTTAGTCCGGACAGCAACTCAATATTCGTATCTGGCCGAACACCTTCATCGCTTTGGAAATCTATGTAAGTCTCAAGAATTTTTCCTCCCGCCTTCGGATGCGCACTGCGAACTTTCACCGGAATAATTTCGTCGTCGAATTTCCCTGATTGTTGCGCTGCGACTGCACGGCGATGGCTCTGCAGCGCGAAGCGATCTTGCTCTGCCCGACTAATGCCAAAGCGCGTAGCCACTCGCTCCGCCGTGAGTCCCATGCTGAGATAAAACTCTGGATGCTGCTCAATCATTTTTAGGTTCGGGCGAAACTGCGAACCAATCATCGGCACTAGACTCATCGACTCGACTCCCCCGGCCAGACCGACCTGCATTTCGCCGAGACGAATCCTATCAGCGATCTGCGCGATCGCCTGCAAACCACCGGCACAAAAACGATTGACTGTCGCGGCCGGGACAGAGTCGGGAATGCCGGCCAATAGTGAAGCCACTCGGGCAACATTCATGCCTTGTGGACCCTCGGGAAAACCACAACCCAAAATCACATCTTCGACCATCTCGGGTGATATTTTTGGCACGCGACGCAGCACTTCGCGCAAAGTGATCGCGGCCAAATCATCCGGTCGCGTGTGTGCCAAGGTGCCGCGTCCGGCTTTGCCGAAAGGTGTACGGACCGCGCTCACGATCACGGCGTCATTCGGTCTAGCTGGTACTTTGGTCAATTACGCAGTGGTTTATTTTTGAGCAAAATATGTTTCATGCGCGCGATGCTCTTTTTTTCTTTCAGCAAGGAAATGAAAGCTTCGCGCTCCAGATCAAGCAGATACTGCTCGTCTACTCGCGCTCCGCCACTCAATCTGCCACCGCAAAGAATATTGATAATCTTACTCGCGATGAAGTGATCGTACTCTGTGGCGAAACCACCCGCGACGAAATTGATCAGCCCTGTCTCCATGAAGGCGATGCCGTCCTCCCCTAGCACGCGAATGTCCTTGGCAAATTTCGGCGGGAGATATCCGGCGCGCTCTAAACCGAGCACGTTCTTTTTCGCTTCGAAAAGTAGTCGATCAGAATTCAGAATGATTTTGTCTGTAGGCGCGAGATAACCAAATTCCAAAGCTTGTTGCGCACTGGTCGCGATCTTCGCACCGCCGACGGTCTCGACCAATCGACGGAAGACAGGAAAAAGATCCGTGTCTGGCAGATCAGGAATCGCAGCATGCGCACGACGCACTAGCTCTTTACAACCACCGCCAGCCGGGACGACACCCACGCCCAGCTCAGGCAAACCTATATAGCTCTCGGCCGCGGCGACGATGCGACTGGAAGCGAGCGCGATCTCGAAACCACCACCGAGCGTGAGTCCGTGTAGCGCGGAGACAATTGGTTTTTTGCAAAAACGCAAAAGCTGATTGGCGTCTTGGAAACGTTTCAGTGTCCGCTCGACTATGCGTGAACCGCGTAGCGGTGTCGCCGCAGCGAGCAGGACCAGACGCAGATCAAATCCCGCACTGAAATTTTCGGCTTCGTTGTGAATCACCAGCCCGCGCCAATCACGCTCGACTAGCGCGACGGAACGCTCGATCAGATCAATCACGCGCGGATTGATCGTATTCATCTTCGTGTGAAATTCGAGACAGAGCACACCATCGCCTACATCGACGAGACTCGCGCTGGAATTTTCAGCGACGATTGATTTCTTATTTTCTTTGATCGCGGCGAGCGACATATACTCCGGAGCGATTTGCTGCTCGTCGTAAACGCGCTTGGCTGGATTGAAGAAAAATTTCTTGCCGTCTTTTTTTTCGTAAAAAGTTTTTTTGCCGCTGGCCAGTAAGTCCTTCACAAGCGGTGGGATAATCTTGCCTTCCTGCTCCATGCGCCGCGCGACGCGCTCGACTCCCAGCGCATCCCAGATCTCGAATGGTCCGAGCTCCCACATGAAACCCCACTTGAGTGCATCGTCGATACTGACGATATCGTCGCTGATCTCCGGGACCAGCCAGGCTGCGTAGTGCAGCGTGTCGGAAAGATTTTTCCAAACGAAATCACCAGCGCGATCGCGCGCGAAGGCTAGCAAACGTAAACGTTCTTTTAGGTCGTCAATCTTTTTAGCTTTTTTGAGTGAAGGAAAACTCACTTCGCGCTGCGAGCGGTATTCCATCTCGTGCACATCCAGCACTTGGATTTCAGTCGTTTCGCCATTTTTATTTTTAATCTTTTTGTAAAAACCTTGACCGCTTTTTTCACCGAACCAACCTTTTTTTAACATTTCACTGACAAAATGTTTTATCAAATAGTATTCACGATATGGGTCTGCGCGAAGGTTCTGATAATTATTAAGAGCAATTTGAACTACTGTATCTAGACCAATTAGGTCAACCGTCCTAAAAGTCGCACCCTTGGAACGACCGATGATCAAGCCTGTCAAAGCGTCTGTTTCCTCAACGGTATAATTGTTGTCCCACATAGCGTTTATGGCTGATGTCAGGGCCAGGCCGCCTATACGTGATGCGATAAATCCTAGCCTGTCTTTCGGATAAACAATTCTTTTGCCAAGAACTTTCTCTGAAAAACCATGGATGCGCCGAGCAATAGATGAATCTGTGTCAGCCGTTTTTACAATTTCAAGTAATTTGACATACCGTACGGGATTAAAAAAATGCGTTCCTAAAAAATTCTTGCGCCGCTTTTTTGGCAGAACTTCAGATATCGAGCTAATGGGTATGCCTGAGGTATTGGAGCTGATAATTGTGTTCGGGCGTAGATGTGGAATAATTTTTTTAAAAAGCTCGCGCTTGGATTGAATGTCTTCTGATATGGTTTCGATCACCCAATCAGCTTCGGACAGTTTATCTAAATCGTCTTCGTAATTAACCGGCACGACCAAGCCGACAGTTGATTGGGAATAAAAATGATATGGTTTGGTTTTTTTGAATTGTCTAACCTTCGCGGCAATAGTTTGGCTTGCCTGCTCCTTGGAAACCCCTTCTGATTTACGCGCAAATAAATAATTCTGAACACCAGCATTTGCGAAATGGGCAGCAATACCTAGACCCATAACACCGGATCCCAATATGGCTACTCGACAAATTGGAAAATATTTTGACTCTGACTTCATCAAGTCAGAAGCCTAAACTATTTTTCAGCTCAAGTGAAGCGGATACCGCTTCTCTGAAGTGGAATATCGCAAAATAATTTATTGGTTATTTTTTTACAACCTCTTTTGCTTTTGGAGGCATCTCTTTGAAAAACTGTCCCCAAAGTGTGCCATTGTTGCGTACAACAATCGCCACATGTGGATATACATAGGAAACAATTTCAATAACCACTCCGTTCTCCAGTGTTATAACCCCTGTCAAGGGTATTTCTTTGCCGCCAACGGATATTTGTCTAGTGTCTGGATCTATAGCAAACCTCACTGGTGTTTTAAATTTTGCATCCTCAATTTTCATTTCAAACCCATTTTGGCCTTCAAAAATCTTAATGTGTAATCCTTCCGCTTCTGGGCCGCAATCACCGAGAACGAAATAGTCGCCTTTCTGGAAAACTGGTGGTAAACCCTTAATAGGCGAAGGCGGAAGCTTGTTAATATCAAAATGCGGAAAATAACGTTTGCCGTCAAAAACGACACCCTCTTTAGATTCCCTCTCAAGTTTGTCATCCTTTCCATAAAACTTTTCAAGGAGAGTCGTGTCTGTTATATGTCCTTCGTTTTTTGCCTCTCTTGGTGGTTGTGCAAGCACCTGCATTGGCCCGGATAAGCTATTATCCCCATGGCTACAAGCCGCGGCACCTCCTCCTAACAGCATCAGTAAAAACAATAGTCGATTGCGCTGACTGTTAATACCCTGCAGGAAACCTCGCGGTGCATCAGGATTTTTTCTCATAAAAAAATTTATTAACTTTGATGAAAAGTGAATATATTTGACAGTATATTACGATACTATATCTATTTGTGGTGTACCAATTTATATGTTTATTCGTTATCTGTCAAGTGGAATTTGGATTGTTTATTTTTAAACTTCAGGAAAACAACTATTGTCCCTATAGAGTACGCGAGCACGAACTGAATAAGTAGGGATAGCAAAAAAAATCGCAATTGCGAAGTTGCGCGCATCAGCGTGGTAAACCAAAACCCAAAGGCAAAGTGGAACAGATAGATATACAAAATGCCGTGACTGAATACATTAAGCACCCCATATTTGGCAAGATTACGCTTGGCAAAAATCAGATTTGAAAACAACAGCAGCAGGGAAATAAATCCAAGCTGTCCAATAACTCGTAGGGTTGGCGGCTGAAAAAGCGTTGGGCCCCAAATATCTTTAAGGTTAAGCATGGGGGAGAAGGACTTTGTTATGAACGCTATAACCAGTAATGCAATTCCTACAGATAAGAGTAATGCATTGAATTTTTTATTGCCGTTCACAATGTAAAAATTTGCCACAGCAAACCCGAAGACAACGATCGAGAACCATGGAAAAAATGGCCAAATATGTAAACCGTTTTTGTAGCCGAAAAACACCATCTCTAGATAAGAAACTCCATCTGACTGGAAAAAATTTCTCAAAAATGGTGCCGAAAACAAAACAAAGAAGCCGGTCAAAAGTAAAAATTTTGATGGTAAGAGCTTCAAAAAGAGCGTAATTACCAACAAGCTCAACGCGAAAAACTGCAGAACATTCCAAGAGAACAGGTATGACAAAAGATGCCTGGCGTCCCAAATAAAAAAGTTCAAAGCAAAACCTAGCGCAACCAGAAAAAGCACGGTTTTAAAAACATTTATCAGATAAGGCTGTCTGCCTAGAGCCAGTTTGTGATTCTTTAAATCCCAGCCTTTATTAAAAAAAAAGCGCAAAGCGATACCTGCGGTAAATGGTATTGACATTATGGTAAGCGCCAGCGGACCGAATAAGAAACGAGCTATAGGGATAACTAAAGGATCGTTAGGTGGGCCGTACTTATAATTGAAATACCACCAAATCAGATTATGCCCAACAATCATAGCTATCACGCAGACGGCTTTCAGAACGTCCAGTACAACCCATCTTTCTTTGATTAGCATTTTGCACATTCTGATTTTTTTCCAGTCTATCTTGAAATAGCCAAGTCAACAAAATGGTTAAAGGCGACATGTTAGGATTAACATAATAGAAAAAAGTCTTTCGCGCAACCAACAAAGTGTAAGGCTGCCAGCCCGTCTTATATTTTCCCTCGTTTTGGTTATTAAAATTGAAAATTTCTATTTGTTTAAAAAGTTTCATGCAGATGAAAAAAAATATAAAATAAAAGCGATCATCATTTATGAAATTTATAAAATACACTATACGTAGGGTTCTATTGCGCCGATGGATTTTCCTTGTTGTAGTTTTGATTGCCATTTCATTTGAATTAAATTCTGCAAGTATTGTAATGGCCGGAGGAGGCAGTGTCGGTGGTGGCGGTGATCCTTATTCTGATCCCGAACCTACTGTCCCCGGCAACAACGATCTCGGAAACAGTAACTCTACATCAACGCCTGATCCCGGGCCAACCGAGACAAGAAGGTCTGACTCTTCTGATTCAGACTCTGGTGGCCAGCCCGATGAAGAGCGTGGTCCGCCACCAGACACATCTCCGCCAGCATACACAGGTTCAGTCCCCAGTCCCGTCGTCTTCACCGCCAACCACGAGAAGAGAATTAATTTTACTTTGAACTTCTCGGATCAGAGCCCCCCGCTCGCCTATCGCAAGATCGCCGTCGACGGAATCAATTACGGCGGCACGTCTTTCACACATGACTTCCATCAGACAGGTAGATATGATCTCACTTTCGACGTTTGTGATAGCGTCGGCAACTGCACCGGTGATGTCACCGTCCCCGGGTTCTTCATCGTGGTCGCCGACAAACCTGAGTGGACAGCCAGCAATTGTATCGGCGAATCGGATTGTCCGTCCAAGTTCCAGCTCAGCACAGGCTCGCGCATCTCCGACAGCGATGAGCAGCACCTCGCGAAAGTTATCTTGGTCGATCGCTACGGTAACCCGGTCGTCTCGGTCAGCGGAATAAAAACTGTAGATACTATTTTCAATTTCCGGGATACGAACTTCCTGGATCAGATCAAGGGCACGGGTGAAGCGGCGGTCTACGGGTCGAGTGAGTTTGTCGGACTAGAGAAAGAAAGCAACACTTCGATGGTTAGTCTCACCGACGGTGATGGTGATGGCGCGTTTAGTGTGTCGCTGAAGTCCTACACGCCGACTAGCGTGGGGTATCTGCCGATCAAGGGTGATCACTTCGATCTGAATCTGGAAAGTATCGATTACAACATTCAGCCGGTTGGAGCTTTCTCAGATATTGGAGCAGCAGCGGTGAATGCGAATATCTCGGGTGATGCGAATAGTGCGTTTGCTTTTTACCCAAGTCTCACGGCTCTACCGGAGGCGCTGGTCTGGAATGGGGAGAGCTACATCGCCGATCTGCATGGTGTGGAGAATATTACGATCAACGCGGTGAAACGCTTCGGGGTCTACCTGCAGAATAATAGTCAGAGTATGGATGTAGTGGCACCGGCGACAGGTCTGGCGCTGGATAGCGGCCTCGACAATGTGACCTGGAGTCGGGGGAAGATTGAACAGGTGGGAGCGGCTGGTGGGTTGAGTGTCCCCTTGGATCTGGATACGGATCGGAATAGTACCTTCGACCGGACTTTTACTAATCTGAGCGACTGGATTAGCAGTATCGTGCCACAGGCTTTGACGACTTACCGCCTACAGACTGTGCCGGAGTTGGCAGCGGGTGGAAGTTTGGCTGGGGCTGTATTGGCCAATGTGCGGGCTTACTCGTGTTACACCGTGAATGGCAAGTCTGTCTGTCACCGGGGTGAGCAGTTGGAGCGGGAGATAGAGGGAGAAAAAGAAGTTGCCAATCTCTACAATCCCAACATAGATATTCTGGGGTCGATCCGGTCGATCAGCGGAACATCATCTAAGCAGGCCGGGTCCGACATGAATCAGTCGTTGGGTGATGTCGTACAGAGTGAGTTCAAAGAAGCGATCAACCGGAATCTCGCTTCTGTGCTAAATAACGCGGGTCGGTCTTGTGGCTCACAAGAAGCCTTGATCCAGAGTGCGAGTGATTTCTCAGGCTTGAGTTGCAAGTTCCTCGACGGGAAGGTGGTGTACTTCCGAGGTACGGATGTGACCCTCGATCTCGCAGACGGGATGTTGCCGCAGGGTGTGCGGACAATCGTGGTGGTGGATGGGAATCTGCGCATCAAGAGCAATCTGCGTTATGCGGATGCGGGCAGTTCGTTTGGCATCATCGTGCTCGATGGGAATATTTATGTCTATCCGGGTGTGACGGATCTGGCGGGAGCGGTGTATGCGGAGGGTAGTGTGATCTCAGTCAATGCCAAGGGTGTGTTTGGTGAGGATCTGAGTTCCACCTGTGACGGTTCACGCGGTTTCTGTGACCGGAGTTATGAGCTACGGAACCAGTTGTACTGGAAGGGTTTACTGGCGACGGCTAATACGATTGGTGGTTCGGATAAGACGTCTTATGAGTGTCCGTCTGGTGTTGCGACTTGTCCGTCCCGGGATCTGGCACGGGTGTACGACTTGGCATATCTACGGACTTACCATCCAAGCTCTGGTGGAGTGCATGCGGAGGGGGCGAAGAGTGAGGCGGCACTCGTGGTGGAGTACGATGCGCGAGTGCAGAATAATCCGCCACCGTTGTTTGAGACGACGACGGAAAACAACGCCAACCTGCTTGGCGGGAATTTATTAGAAATTTTGCAAACGATGTTCGGTTATTAAGCCGATTTTTGAAATCCTAAAAAATTTTGGAGTATTTGTTTGCCGGTCGGCGTGCCGATCGACTCGGGATGAAATTGGATGCCAAAAAGCGGGCGTGTTTTGTGCTGCACCGCCATCACCATTTTCGAATTTTTTTCGAATGCGGTGATTGCTAGTTCGGACGGAACACTTTTGCGTTCGGCGATCAGGGAATGGTAGCGCATCGCGACGAGTGGCGAACGAATTCCGCGGAACAGACCTTTGCCGTCGTGGACAATTTCAGAAGTTTTGCCGTGCATCACCTGCGGCGCGCGAATCACCTTACCGCCGAGCACGAAACAAATACCTTGATGTCCGAGACAAACTCCGAGAATCGGCGTAGTTTTGAGTTCTCGAATCACAGCGGAATTGATGCCGAAATATTCCGGATCGTCGGGTCGTCCCGGCCCGGGTGAGATGACAATGTGCGTCGGCGCGATTTCCTGAATTTTTGCCAAAGTTAATTCATCATTCCGGTGCACGACCGGATTCGCTCCCAACTCGCCAAAATATTGGAACAAATTGAAAGTGAACGAGTCGTAGTTGTCGATAATTAAGGTCTTTTTTGCAGCCACGAAAAATATTTTAGCGCAAGTTTGCTTTCACCGTAGCCCCGCTTTAAAATTCGAAATAGTATTTTAATCGCTCAAAAATGGCCTCCCTCCACACGATTTCCGAGGAATTGCGGCTCGGCACCGATTCGCAGACCTTGGTTCGCAGTTTTTCGTATGCGCGCGACGGCGTAGGCGAAATCCCCCGCGAAGAAGTTTTCGCGATTGTCGAGCTGGCCGATCGGCCGAGCGGCGGCGAGGATCTCGTGCGGACGATGTTTCAAACGCTGCAAGAAATTTGTTTTGTCGGACCGGATCAGGACGCGTATGAAAGATTCGAAACGGCGCTGAAAGAAGTGAATGCGGTTGTCGCGGAATTTAAGGAAAGTTTGCCAAATAAAAATCTCGGACGATTGAACGCGGTCATCGGTTTTTTGAGCGGCAGAGAATTGCACATCACGCAGTCCGGCGAGGCCGAGGCGTATTTGGTCCGCAAAGGCGCACTCACGACTGTGACCGAAGGGCTCGCGGGCGACACGACCGCGGTCGACGCTTTTGTAAATATCGCGAGCGGCCGAACGGAAAACCGCGACAAACTTTTGCTCGCGACAGAAAGATTATTGCGCTACGCGACCAAAAATGAACTGACGAAAATTTTCTCCCCGCACAAAGAAGTCTCGAGCGGGCTCGAAGAACTCGACGAAATTATCGTGCTTGAAGGTGCGCAGACAACCGGTATCCTCGCGCTCGACATCGTGACTGATGCGATCGCGACGCGAGCTGCGGCTGCGGCAATGCCGTCAATGAATGGCGGCGAAAATATTCTCGCGAAAATGGGCGGGCATGTGAATCGCGGGATTGGCTGGATCCGGGACAAAATTCCGGAAGGTACGCGCATTCCCGGCACGAGCAATCTGAAAGTTGATAAAAATTACGTAATTCTCGGTTTCCTTGTCGTCGCGATTTTGATTTTGCTTTCGGTTTCTTGGACGCTCGCAGGCAAACGCTCGAGTGTGAAAATGGAAGAAGTGCAGACTGCACTCGAGAGCGTGCAGACGAATATCGACATGGCAAAAACGCGCCGGAATATTGGAGACAAACCGCAGGCTTACGATCTTTTGAAAGAGGCTGAGACGACCGCGACTGATCTCGTGAAATCCGGACTCGCGATCGAAGAAGCGAACGCGAAAATTTTGGAGATTCGCTCGCTGCGCGACGAGATGGACAATATTCACCGCTACGCAAACATAAAACCGCTGGCAGATGTCTCGACTGTCGCGAAAGATGTTTCGCTCGTCGGGCTCGAAGATTTTCACGGTCGCAAAGTCGCTTTTGATTCACACTCGCTTTACGATGCTGCGCTCGATGTGATTTCCGCGCCGCAGTCGATCGAGGCGACCGGAACGCTACGCGCCGCGAATTATTTCGCGGATCGCGACGCGATTACATTTTTGACTTCGGATTCGAAAGTGATCGAGTGGCGCGACGGACAAGCGAATATCATGGACACGGACGACGAGACTTGGAAGTCTGCAGTCGACCTAGCGAGCTACTCGCAGTATCTTTATTTGCTCGATCCGGTGAATAATCAGATTTGGAAATACCAACGCAATCGGGATAATTACGGCGCGGCTTCGACCTACAACGAGAATGCGGATTTGACGAAAGCGGTCTCGCTCGCGATCGACGGTGATCTGTGGATTCTCGCGAACGATATGGACGGCGATATGGGCAACGACATTATTCGCATTCGCAAAGGGAATCGCATTCCGCTCACGATCTCCGACCTCCCGGCCGATGTTTGGAATAACCCGAGCAAGATTTTCACGAATGACGCGCTCAAATATCTTTATGTGCTCGACGCGACGAACAAGCGAATTCTGCGTTTTTACAAAGATCCGCCCGAAGCTGGCACGGACAATCGCACTTTGATTTACAACATGCAGTACCAGTTTGACGATTTGAATGAAGTGCGCGATTTCTGGGTCGATCCATCTGAGCAGAAGTTGTACGTCATCGATGCACAAAAAATTTACGAGGTTGGGATTTAGCAGCTAAAATGGCGAGGTGCGCAAACAGCTCCTCGGTCTCGCCATCACTGTCGCGATTCTGATTCTCGCTATTTCGGTTTGGGTTGTCTTCGAAAGTTTTCGTGGTGAAAAAACTCCAACCGAAACTACGACGAACACAACAACGACTGAACAAGCTGCAACGACCGCAACAACTGATACCACTACTCAACCGATTGTCCGCAGCAAAACTTTCGAGGAGCATATGCAAAGCGGCGCGGAATTTCTCGCGTTGGAGAATTTCGAGTCGGCGGAAACTGAATTTGCGGCGGCTGCGGCCGCCGAGCCGAGCGCGATCGAGCCGCTTTTGAATCTCGCGGAAGCGCAGATTCAGCTGAAAGAATTGGATAAAGCCAAGGCGAATCTGACCGCGGCAGAACAGCTCGACGCGAACAACAAAGATATCTTGACCTTGCGCGGAATTATTTTGCTCCGAGAAAATAATTTTCTCGAGGCGGAGCAGCAATTCGCGAAAGCCGGCGACGCGGCGAATTTTTGGCGCGGTGTGCTGGCGGCATTTTTTGATCGACGCGACGAAGCGCTGAAATTTTTGCAAAACACGACTGACGCACGCGCGCCGGAAATTTTGGGAGCGTACACGGAATACGACAAGTTCCCAGATTCGCCGAAAACGCATCTCGACACTTTGCTGACGAAAGCTTTCATCGCGATCGGCGAATACGAACTCGCGCTCGCAAAAATCGGACCGGTGCTCGAAGACGACGCGAGCTACCGCGACGCGTGGATTTTGACTGGCTACGCGCAGTTCGCGGAGGGGAAATTCGAGCTGGCGCGCGAATCGTGGCAGACCGCGTACGCGCTCGACTCAAGCAAACCCGAGACGCAGTATTTCCTCGGACTTGTGAATTTTGAATTGAAAAATTGGAATGAAGCGGAGAAATTTTTGCTGCTCGCGCGAGAAAATAATTTCACAGCGCACGATCTCGATGACAAACTGGTCGAGCTGTATTTGCAGGCTGGGAAATATCGCGCGGCGGCCGATCTGCTCGCGGACGCGATCGCGAAAAATCCGAACGCGACGACGGAGGAATTCACGCGCGCGATTTCACTTTTTTTGGAGAAGCTGAATGATGGTCGCGCAGCGTGGAGTCTCGCCGCGCTCGCAACGAAACGCGCACCCGAGTCGAGCGACGCGTGGAATCTCGCGGGCTGGGTCAGTCTCGCGAATGGCTATCTCGCCGAAGCGCAAACTCAACTCGAGCAGGCGGTGAAGCTCGATCCGAAAGCTCCCTGGCCGTATTTCAATCTCGGCCGACTTTTTGAGAAAAAAGGTAATGCTTCATCTGCGCTCGCAGCGTATCACGAGGCTTTCGATCTCGACTCGACTGGCACCGCCGGCGTGCTCGCCGCCCAAAATTACAATCGTCTGCTCAGCGAAACTAAACCCAGTTCCAATGAATAAATTTTTTCGCAATCGTGATTTTTTGTCGGCACGGAATGGGAAAATTTTTGTCGAGAAAGTTGCCGCCGAAAGTTTGGCCAAAAAATTTGGGACGCCACTTTATGTTTATTCGGAAAATCGAATTCGCGAAAATGCGCGTCGCGTGAAATCCGCGCTCGCGAAATTCATCCCCCATTCGCAGCTTTTTTACGCGGTGAAAGCGAATAATAATTTGTCGGTGCTTTCAATTTTGCGCAGCGAAAATCTGGGCGCAGATGCGGCTGGTCCGTTTGAAATCGAACTCGCACGAAAAGCGGGCTTCGCAAAAAATAAAATTTTGTACTCCGGCGTATTTCACTCCGACGAAGAATTGAAATTTGGTTTGAAATCCGGCGTCGCGGTGAATGTCGATTCACTATCCGCCGCGAAGAGACTTTTGAAATTTGGTCGACCGCCGCTCTTCTCGCTGCGCGTGAATCCGGGCATCGCGGGCGGCGCGATCAAAGGCCTCGTTTTCGCAGGCACGGACGCAAAGTTTGGGGAAAGTTTGGCGAATGCGATCAAAGGTTTTCAAATCGCGAAAAAATCGGGCGTGCGGAAATTCGGACTACACATGATGACCGGCAGTTGCGTGCTCGATGAAAAATATTTCGGCGAGGCGACACAAAAACTTTTAGCCTTCGCGGGCGAGATTCGCAAAAAGGTTGGTATCGAATTTGAATTCATCGATATCGGCGGCGGACTCGGGATTCCCTATCGCGCGAGTGAGAAAATTTTGGACATCGAAAAGGCAATCAAGACGACTGCGGAAATTTTTTCTGCCGGAGTGAAAAAATTTGACCTCGGTAATCCAAAATTAATGCTCGAACCGGGACGCTATCTCGTCGCGGACGCAGGCGTGCTTTTGACGCGCGTCGGGACAATCAAACACGCCGCGAAAACTTTTGTCGGTGTCGACGCCGGGATGCAAACGCTTTTGCGGCCGATGCTGTACGACGCGTGGCACGAGATTTTGGTTGATGGAAAAGTCGGCGCGAAAAACGCCGGGAAAGTTTCGGTCGTCGGGCCGATTTGCGAAAACACGGATCAACTCGCACGCGATCGCGATTTGCCAAAAATCGCGGAACACGATTTGCTCGCGCTGCTTGATGTCGGCTCGTACGGTTTCGGCATGGCGAGCAATTACAACACGCGCGCGCGGCCAGCCGAGGTTTTGGTTTCCGGAAGTCGCGCGGAAATTATTCGTGCGCGCGAAGGCGTGAGTGAAATTATCGGTCAGCAGAAAATTCCGAACCGCCTGAAATGAGAAAAATTCTTTTGAAATTATCGGGTGAATCGCTCGGAAAAAGTGGCGTCGACGCAAAAACTCTCCGACGCACTGTCCGTGAAATTGCGTCCGCCGCGGAAAAAAACTCGCTCGCGATCGTGATCGGCGGCGGCAACATTTGGCGTTTCCGCGACAAAAAAAGTTTGCGCATAGCGCGCGTCGAGTCGGACTTCCTCGGAATGACCGCGACAGTTTTCAATGCGGTCGCGCTGAAAAATGCGCTCGCGAATTTGAGAATCCGTGCGAAAGTTTTTTCGGCAACAAAAATTTGCGATGAACTCGCGGAAAAATATTCTGCTAGCGCTGCTCGGAAATTTTTGGCGAAAAAAGGTGTCGCGCTGCTCGCCGGCGGCACAGGAAAATCGGGCGTGACGACGGACACTGCGGCGGCACTCCGCGCAGTCGAGCTCGGTTGTGATCTCGTCGTGAAAGCGACAAACGTCGCTGGAATTTTTGATCGCGATCCGCGGAAATCGCGGAAGGCCAAACTTTTGAAGGAAGTTTGTTTTGCGGAAGTTTTGACAAAAAATCTCGGCGTGATGGATCGACAAGCTTTCGAGATTTTGGGGAAGAAGAAAATCCCAATTCGTGTTTTCAATTTCGCCAAAACTGGTCTTCTCAAAAAAGCCGTCGCAGGTGAAAATGTCGGCAGCCTGATATTTTAGTTTTAATTTATAAGTTTTAAATCCTAAATTCTTACTTCTTAATCCTTAATCCTTACCCATGAGTATTTCCGAACTTTTGAGTCTCGCGGACGAACAACTTGGCAAAACGGTCGAGCGGCTCGCAACCGAGCTGGCCGGTCTGCAGATCGGCCGCGCGAGCGCAACTCTGGTCGAAAATCTGCAGGTCGAGATTTACGGCGCGAATCAGCCGATCCGCAATGTCGCGAATATTTCGATCCCCGATCCGAAAACGATTTTTATCGAGCCGTGGGACAAATCGAATTTGAGCAAAATCGAAAAGGGTTTGCGCGATTCGCAGCTCGGGCTGAATCCGAATAATGACGGTGTGCGGATTATTTTGAATATTCCGCCACTGACCGAGGAGCGCCGCCGCGAATTGACCAAGCTGGTCGGCGAATTTGCGGAAAATGCGAAAATCACGGTGCGCCGCGTCCGCGAGGATTTGCGGAAAAAAGCGAAACACGCGACCGAAGCGAATGAGATCGGCGAGGACGAGGAAAAGCTTTTCGACAAAAAATTGCAGGAAAAAGTGGATGCGGCGAACGCGAAAATCGAAGCTGCCGCGGAAAAAAAGACTGGCGAGATGCTGAAAGTCTAAACATTGTTAAAGCTATCCAATAACTCGCTTCGCTCGTTTGTTCGAAATGTTAAAATCGGCGAGTTGTTTTCTTGAGAAGAAGAATATTTGGCACAATTTGAACATTTACAACAATTTTTATGCTCATCACTGCAATCATCGCCTTCATCGTAATTTTTTCGTTGCTAATTTTGGTGCACGAATTCGGTCACTTCACTGCCGCACGAATTTTTGGCGTGAAAGTCGAAGAGTTCGGACTCGGTCTCCCGCCACAGGCCAAAAAACTTTGGCGCGACAAAAAGAAAACCGAATACACTTTGAACTGGCTGCCGATCGGAGGCTTCGTGCGAATGAAAGGTGAAGACGCGAGTGAAACTAAATTTTTGTTTGGCAAAGATTCTTTCGCAAAAAAAACAATCTGGCAGCGCGTCGTGATCGTCTGTGCCGGTGTAATCATGAATCTCATCACTGGTTTCGTCCTGCTCGCGATTGTCTTTTCGATCGGGACGACTGTACTCACAGCGACCGACGAAGTCGATGCGACTTTGGCGGAAACTCCGCGCGCGGAATTTGTTTCGGCACAGCCGCTCGGGATGCTCGTGAATGAAGTTTTGCCGGACAGTGCAGCCGAGACGAGTGATTTGAAAACTTTCGATTTTATTTCCGCAGTCGGCGGTGAAGTTTTTGCGAACGCAGATGAATTCAAAAATTTGCTGAAAAATCACGCGGGCGAAGAAGTTGTACTTTCGATCGTGCGCCGCAAAACGAACTTGGAAATCCCGATCACGCCGAACGAATCGGGCGAAATCGGAATTGCGATTTCCGGACCACTCACCGCAGTCGAGCTGCGCTATCCTTTTCCTGTTTCGGTTTTCGAAGCTGGGAAGGAAACCGTCCGGCTCACGAAATTAATCACGCAATCGGTCGGTAGTCTTTTCGGAAGTTTGTTGCACGGCAAACTGCCAGAGGGTATTGGCGGTCCGGTCGCGATCGCGAAAGAAACTTATTATCGGGCGAGCAGCGCGCTCGCACTGTTGAATTTCGCGGCGCTGCTCTCGATTACGCTCGCAATTTTCAATATTTTGCCGATCCCCGCGCTCGACGGCGGTCGACTTTTGTTTTTGCTTTTCGAGGCGATTTTTCGGCGCAAACCGAGTCCGAAAATCGAGGCAAAGATTCACGCGGCTGGATACATTTTGTTACTCACCCTGCTCGTTGTGATTTCGTGGCAGGACATTTTCCGCTAAAATCAGCGGAGTGTACGATTTAATTATAGTCGGCAGCGGCGTAGCGGGACTCGGAGCAGCGATTTATGCGCGGCGTTTCGCGATGAAAACTTTGGTAATCGGCGACGCCGAGGGCGGGACGATTACTTTGACGCATTTGGTCGAAAATTATCCCGGGTTCAAAAGTCTCAGCGGCTACGAGCTCGCGCACAATTTGGTCGAGCATGCGAAAGGTCTCGGTGCGGAATTTAAAAATGCGCGGGTCGAGAAAATCGAAAAAGGCGCGAATGGTTTCACAGTCGCGGCGGGAGGAGAAAAATTCGAGGCGAAAACAATTATCATCGCGACCGGGACGGAGCACCGAAAATTGGACGTGCCCGGCGCAGCGGAATTCGAGCACAAAGGTGTGAGCTACTGCGCGACCTGCGATGCGCCGTTTTTCAAAGGTAAAACGGTTGCGCTCGTCGGTGGCAGCGATTCGGCCGTGAAAGAAAGTTTGATCGCTGCGGAGCACGCTGCGAAAGTTTTTATTCTTTATCGCGACACGAAGCTCAAAGCCGAGCCGATCAATCTGCAGCGGATGCAGGCGAAAGCCAATATCGAGCCGCGCTGCTGCGGACAAATCGTGGAAATTTTTGGGAAAGATCGGGTCGAGGGTGTCCGCATTGACAACGGCATGGAAATCAAACTGGACGGACTTTTTATCGAGATCGGCCGCATCCCGCGCAGTGAATTGGCGAAAGATTTGGGAATTGAGCTGAACGCGAATGGCGAAATCAAAATCGATCGTTTTGCGCGGACGAATGTGCCAGGTGTTTTTGCGGCGGGCGATGTCACCGATGCCGACTGGAAACAAGCGATCACTGGCGTCGCGGAAGGAGCGCACGCCGCCAACCAAGCTTTCGAATTTTTACAAAAAAATTAGAGTGTCTTACTCTTTGCTTCTTAATCCTTAATTCTTAATATGTCCGATCTCAAAAAACTCGCGCTGGATTATCACGCAAAATTGCGCGGCAAAATTCAGATTGATTTGAAGAAAAAAATTCGCAGCAAAGAAGAGCTCGGACTCGCGTACACGCCAGGCGTCGCGAAACCTTGTCTCGAGATCGCAAAAGACAAAAAACTGGCTTACGATTATTGTTGGAAAGGTAACACGATTTTGATCGTCACTGACGGCACGGCCGTGCTCGGACTCGGCGACATCGGGCCGGAAGCCGCGCTTCCCGTGATGGAGGGCAAATCGGTTTTGTTCAAAATGTTCGGCGGTGTCGATTGCGTGCCGATTTGTCTCGCGACGAAAGATCCGCAGGAAATTATTGAGATTGTTTGCAAAATTGCGCCAGCGTACGGCGGGATCAATTTGGAAGATATTTCCGCGCCGCGCTGTTTCGAGATCGAGAGTGAATTGAAAAAACGCTTGCCCGAAATTCCGATTTTTCACGACGATCAACACGGCACAGCAATCGTCTCGCTCGCGGGACTGATCAACGCGGCGAAAGTCGTCGGCAAAAAAGTCGCGGATTTGAAAGTCGTGATCAACGGAGCAGGCGCAGCCGGCGTCGCCGTCGCGAAATTATTTTTGAAATACGGTGTGCGCGACGTCGTGATGTGCGACCGCGCGGGCGCGATTTACGAAGGTCGGCACGAAAATATGAATCCGTTCAAAATAGAGCTCGCGAAAACGACGAACCGCTCAAAGACGAAAGGCTCGCTCGCCGACGCAATCAAAGGCGCGGATGTTTTCGTCGGGGTCAGCGCGAAAGATGCCGTCACGCCAAAAATGGTCCAGTCAATGGCGGAGAAAGCGATTGTTTTCGCGATGGCGAACCCCGACCCGGAGATTCTCCCCGACGCGGCGAAACGCGCCGGCGCGGCGGTCGTCGCGACTGGTCGTTCGGACTTTCCGAATCAGATTAATAATGTGCTCGCCTTCCCGGGGATTTTCCGCGGCGCGCTGGATTGTCGCTGTTGGATTACGGAAAAAGTGAAAATGGAGGTCGCGCTCGCGATCGCGCGCTGCGTTCCGAATCCGTCGGCAAATAAAATTGTGCCCCCGGCAATGGATAAAACTGTCGCGAAAAAAGTCGCAGCGGCAGTGCGGCGTGTCGCGGGGAAATGCTAAATTAAATTTTCACGACATATCCAAAAGACTTGGGAAATTCAAGGATGTATACTTCCAATCTTTTGGCAGACTGTGCTTTAGGTAATTAAAAATTACATAATTTGACTGGTTTTCGAAATCTCGATCGTCGCGAGTAAAATGATCGTGGAAAGATTTCTGCCATTTAAATTTTGGAAACGGAGATTGTTTTCCGTATTTTTCAATAAATTTTTTCCTCAATATTTTTATTGTCGCAAAATCTTCCAATACTCCGAAGGCGAGGTCACGCGACCTCGCCTTCTCGGAAGATATTCCTTCAAACATTTTGCTGAAACCCAAAATCCGATTGGCGTTACGCGAAAAATTCGTTTTGAGCGACCGCATAATTTCAGAAAGATTTGCCTCTCTCGGATTTAGCAATAAATGAAAATGGTCGTAATTCAAACAAAAGGCGTACAGCTCAAATTGTTTCAGGTTTTTGCAAATCTGTAATTCTCTAGTCCACAATTTGCAGAGAATCTCTTCGCGAAAAAATGGAACTCTATCGGCAGTGGCAACAACCACAGAATAGGTAAACTCGTCGTCGTAAATACGTTTCTGTGAATTGCGATGAAAATTCATTCTGTTTTTTTACTAAGATGATTTTTCCAAATCAAAAATCCGGCGAGTGCGAGATAATAAATCACGACCATCGCAATTGAAAAATTGGTGACCGCGAAACTTGCGAATGGAATCGCCGCCAGTTTTTCTGTGACGAACAAAATATATTCGAGCAAACCGTACGCGGCAAAACCGATAAGCAATCCCGCCGGCAGAAAAATTGCGCCGACGCCAACCGCGATAAATCCGAGCAGCATCGCGAGCGGTATCGCCGGCGCGACGAGCAGATTCGCAAGCGGAGCGACGATCGAAAGTCGCGCGAAATAAAACACAATCAGCGGCACGGCCGTGACCTGTGCGGAAAGCGTGAGCAAAAGTGATTCGCGGATCGCAAATTTGTTCGGGATTTTCGCGAAATATTTTTCGAGCAACGGACCAACAAAAAGTAAACCCGCGACCGCCGCGAAAGAAAGTTGAAACGAAACATCGTGGAGCAAAATTTTCGGATTCCAAAAAACCATCACCGCGGCGGTGAGCACGAACGCCAGTCCGACATGATATTGCCGCCCGTGCGTCAGCGCGAAAAACGCGAGCAAACCCATGATCGACGCGCGCACGACGGCCGGACCTGCACCGACCAACAAAGTAAAAGCTGTGACAAAAATTATCGCGAGCGGAAACTGAAAGCGACGCGGCACAAACGAACCGAAAAGCGCAGTGATAAACGCAATTACAAGCGAAATGTTGTAACCGGAAATCGCAATGATATGCGTCAGTCCTGTCGTGTTGAAATCTTGGAGAACGGAATCCGGAATCCCCCGCCGCGAACCGATCAAAAGTCCGGCTTCGAGACTCGCCGCTGGCTCGGGAAAAATCTGATTAATCTTTTGCTCAAAACTTTTTTTGAAAGCGAACAGCCATTCGAAAATCCGATTGCGATTGTGCGCGGAAATTTTTTCAATCGACGGACGATACATCACTGAATGAATTCCGTAGCGGTCAAGATAATCGCGATAGCTGAATTCTTCAGTTTCAAATGGTGCTTCGAGCTTGCCAAAAATTTTGAGTTCGTCGCCATAAAAATATTCTGGCAAAAGGTCCGTCCTGAGCAAAATACGCCCGTTCACATTTTTCTCGACAATCCCATCACTCCACTTTTCGGCTTCGATCGTGTATTTCGCATGATCGCTCCGCCGATCCGGCTCTTCGGAAATAATTCCGGTAATCGTGACTTTCTTATCGAGATCATTGAATTTAGCGAGAGCGTGCGGATCTGCTTGCATCGCGAACTGAAAACGCGCGAAACCGAAAACCAGGCCAAGCAAAATTGTCGTCGCGAACAAGATCGAGGGAAATTTTTTACGGAAAAAAATCAGCACAAGTGCGACGGAGAAAATCGTCAGCAAAATTTTGAAATCGATCGAGAAAAATTCGACCAGCCCAACCCCCAGCAAAAACGCGACGAGAAATGCGATCGTGAGCGAGCTTTTTTTGGGTTGTCTCAACAACAACATTTTAATAGAATTACGCAACGCGGCACGGTAGTCCGCCCACAAAGTGGCCCCTTTGGGGCATGGCGGACGTGGAATTCAAAAATTCAAAAGGCACGGTAGCTCAGATGGTTAGAGCGTGGGACTCATAAACCCAAGGTCGGTGGTTCAATTCCACCCCGTGCCACCAAAATATTTTTTCGCCACTGGCGGGAAAATATTTTTGGCACCGCGAGTGATGCGAACTACCGCGTCCAAGCGAACCCACAAATCAGGAACCTGTGTTTCGGGGCGACCCGCAAAAATACTTATCGGTCAGCAAGCACTAATGGCCAACTTCAATTCCACCCCGTGCCACCAGTCTTCGCTCTTCGGGCTTCGACTGGCTTCGTCATTTAATTTGCATACTTATTCCTTACTCCTTAGTTCTTAATCCTTAATCCTTTTTGTCTCACTTTTTTTACCTCGCCCGCTGTCGCGACGGCTCGCTTTATTCGGGCTATTCGCAAGATTTAGAAAAACGCGAAAAAGCTCACAATTCCGGCAAAGGCGCGAAATACACCGCTGGCCGACGACCTGTGAAAATTATTTATTTTGAAAAATTCGATTCGAAATCGGAAGCGCTAAAAAGAGAAGCCGCCGTCAAAAAAATGTCTCGCGCGGAAAAATTGAAATTGGTCGGAGCGAAAAATTGCTAAAATCTTCGGGATGTTTTTGGCGATTTTGGCAACCGCACGACCGAAGCAGTGGATCAAAAATCTGCTGATTTTTGCGCCCCTTGTTTTCGCGCGAGAGTTTTTGGATGTGAATTTATTGCTCCATGTCGCCGCAACTTTTGGAATTTTTTGTCTCGCGTCGAGCGGGATTTATTTTCTGAATGATGTTTTCGATCGGAAATCTGACCGCACCCATCCAGCCAAAAAATCGCGTCCGATTGCGAGCGGGCGACTCTCGGTCGAAGTCGCGATTTTGATCGCGGCAATTTTGTTTCTCGCGAGTGTCGTCGCGGCGTGGCAACTGGATTGTAATGTTTTGGACATTTTGCTCGGCTACATTGTTTTGCAAATCGCCTATTCTTTATTTTTGAAAAAAATGGCGATCGTTGATCTGCTCGTGATCGCGCTCGGTTTTATTTTGCGCATCGTCGCTGGCGGTGCGGCAGCCGGAGTCGAAGTCTCGGGCTGGCTTTTGGCGATCACTTTGCTACTCGCCCTTTTGCTCGCGACCGGAAAAAGATTGCGCGAAGTCGAGCTCGCTGGGCACGGCTCGCGCAGTGTTTTGGCGAATTATCCGGCCGAGTTTTTGCGCGCGACGATCAAAATTTTGCTGCCCGCGATTTTGGTGAGTTATCTTTTTTATTCTTTTCAGGCCAGTGATTCGCCGAAATTTTTTTGGACTGTACCAATCGTGGTTTTCGGCCTGCTACGCTATTTACTTTTGTTTGAACAAAAATCCGCTCACGAAAACCCGACTGATTTATTGTTCGAAGATCGTCCGCTTTTGGTTAGCGTGGTTTTGTGGATCATCGCAGTCGCGGCAATTTTGTATCTCGCGTGAAAAAATTTTTCGCTCGCATTCCGAATTGGGTTTGGCTGATGATTTTTGTTTTACTCGCTGCCGTGCAAATTTATTGGTTGCGGAATGTCGTGATGGGCGACGCATTTATTCACTTCGTCTTCGCGCGCGGCATCGCGGAAGGCCAACCTTTTTTTTACAATGGCCAATTTTCGGCGGGCTCGACTTCACCACTGTGGAGTATTTTGCTCGCGCCATTTTGGCAAATTTTTGGCTTGAAAATAATTTGGGTGGTAAAAATTTTGGCTGGATTTTTTGCCGCACTCGCGATCTTTTTAACTTTTGGGGTTGCAAATAAAATTTCGCGGAACAGGGTAGCCGCGTTGATCACGGCTGGTCTGCTCACGACGAGTTTCGTCCTGCCCTACTGGGCGGCGAAAGGCATGGAAACGCCGCTTTTCGTTTGTCTCGTGCTCGCGGCATTTTGGATTTATTTGAAAATTTTGGAGACACGAAAAACTTTTTGGCTTGAAGTTTTGCTCGGAATAATTTTGGGGTTCGCGATTTTGACTCGCCCGGAAGCCTGGTTTCTGAGTCTTTTTCTCGGTCTAGCTTTGCTCGTGCAAAAAAAATGGCGCGCAATTTTGACTATCGGTCTGCCCGCTTTTTTAATTTTCGCGCCGTATTATTTTTGGTTATTTGCGAATACTGGTTCGATTTTTCCGTCATCAATGGCACGCATTTTGCGCGCGCGGCAGTGGGCGCATGAATTCGGTGGAGTTTATTTCACACTCGAAATTACGAAAATTTTGCTCACGAAATTTCTGCCACTCATTCCATTTTTCGTTTTCTTTTTTTTCTCACCTTTTAACCCACCACTTAAATGGTCGGTTAAATTTCCGATTTTCGCGTGGTTAATTTTTCACGCGATTTTCTTCTCGGTGATTTTCCCGACGACGGAAGGCTATCGTTACATTCTCGCTGCATTGCCGTTTTTTTATTTGATTGCGGTGCTTGGAATTTTCCGACTACCGAAAAAATGGATCACGCCGATTTTAGTTTTGGGAGTTTTAGGAAGCCTCGCAATTACGGGACAGCAATTCTTCGAACGGCGAACGGCGATCGCGAACTGCGAACAGCCTTTTCTTGATCAAACGCGGCGCGAAACTGGTGAGTGGATCGCGGAAAACACCGGGCCGAATGATTTGATCGCAATGAAAGAAATCGACCAGTCCGCTTTTTACGGCGGCCGGAGAATGTTGTCGCTCGATGGCACACTCGATACTCGCGCGATCGAATTTGTGCAATCGAACGATCAGCTGCAATTTTTGAAAAATGAAAAACCGAATTATTTTATTTTGGAAGAAGAAATGTATCGAGAATATCCCGATTGGAAAAATTCGAATTTGCTCCCGCTCGCGGACAATGAATTGAAAACCGGCGATACAAAAACTTTGGACGGCGTCGAATTCATACTGCTGCAAAAAATCAAAGTTGGCGATCCGCAGAGCTGTCCGCAATTTTCGCAGGAATATTTCTGGTGGATTTTCGAGGTAAAATTCGCGCAATGAATTATGTTTTCTTTCTGCTCGGCATCGCTTTCAACGGTTTCG